>NZ_JAGEKI010000028.1:0-62234 GCF_049887815.1 Pseudomonas sp. NFXW11
CACCGGCGTGATGCTGGCCAACTTCAGCAACGAGCAGACCAAGCCGATCGGCCAGATTTCCCTGGCCAGCTTCACCAACGAGCAGGGCCTGCAGCCAGTGGGCGGCACCCAGTGGAAAGAAACCTACTCTTCCGGCATTCCAGGTTATGACGCACCCAAGACCGGCACCCTGGGGGCGATCCAATCCAACTCCCTGGAAGAGTCCAACGTCAACCTGACCAACGAGCTGGTGAACCTGATCAAGGCCCAGAGCAACTATCAGGCGAACGCCAAGACCATCTCCACTCAGAGCACCATCATGCAGACCATCATCCAGATGACCTGATGCTGGTTCGCTGAAGCGCTGTTGCAAAAAAGCCCCTCATCGAGGGGCTTTTTCATGCCTGTCTTTCAGGTGCTGGCTTGCTGAGAAAAGCATTCCAGAGTCTGGTCCTGGGTCAATATGCCCCGCCGAAATCGCGACCCGCGTAGGAGCTGGCTTGCCAGCGAAGACGTCCTTCGAGCGGCTGCGTATCTTGCGGACTGTGCGCCGATCAACCCATTCCCCCGGGTTTATCGCCGGCAAAAGAAAACCCCCGACAGGCCAGGGGCCCGACGGGGGTTGGGGCAAGCGCCAGAAGGCGCTTGTCGGTTCAGCTTATTGGCAGGCTTCGCAATCCGGCTCGTCGATGGCGCAAGCCTTCGGCACCGGAGCAGGGCCTGCCGGAGCGGCCAGTACCGAGTCATCAGCATGGTTGCCGCCGCTGGAAACAGCGTTCAGCTTGCCAGTGTTGATGGTCGACTTCTCGGTGCTGGTGGCGGCCAGGGCGCGGAGGTAGTAGGTGGTCTTCAGGCCACGGTACCAGGCCATGCGGTAGGTCACGTCGAGCTTCTTGCCCGAAGCGCCGGCGATGTACAGGTTCAGCGACTGAGCCTGGTCGATCCACTTCTGGCGACGGCTGGCAGCGTCGACGATCCACTTGGTTTCCACTTCGAAGGCCGTCGCGTAGAGCTCCTTGAGCTCCTGCGGAATGCGCTCGATCTGCTGCACCGAACCGTCGTAGTACTTCAGGTCGTTGATCATCACCGAGTCCCACAGGCCGCGAGCCTTGAGGTCGCGAACCAGGTACGGGTTGATCACGGTGAATTCGCCCGACAGGTTGGATTTCACATAGAGGTTCTGATAGGTCGGTTCGATCGACTGCGACACGCCGGTGATGTTGGCGATGGTGGCGGTCGGTGCGATGGCCATGATGTTGGAGTTACGAATGCCTTTCTGTACCCGGGCGCGTACCGGTGCCCAGTCCAGGGATTCGTTGAGGTCCACATCGATGTACTTCTGGCCGCGGGCCTCGATCAGGATCTGTTGCGAATCCAGCGGCAGGATGCCCTTGGACCACAGCGAGCCCTGGAAGGTCTCGTAGGCGCCGCGCTCGTCGGCCAGGTCGCAGGAAGCCTGGATCGCGAAGTAGCTGACCGCTTCCATGGACTTGTCGGCGAACTCGACGGCTGCATCGGAACCGTAGGCGATGTGCTGCAGGTACAGCGCATCCTGGAAGCCCATGATGCCCAGGCCCACTGGACGGTGCTTGAAGTTGGAGTTCTTCGCTTGCGGCACCGAGTAGTAGTTGATGTCGATCACGTTGTCGAGCATGCGCACGGCGGTGTTCACGGTGCGTTGCAGCTTGGCGGTGTCCAGCTTGCCGTCGACGATGTGGTTCGGCAGGTTGATCGAGCCCAGGTTGCAGACCGCGATCTCATCCTTGTTGGTGTTCAGGGTGATCTCGGTGCACAGGTTCGAGCTGTGGACCACGCCCACGTGTTGCTGCGGGCTACGCAGGTTGCACGGGTCCTTGAAGGTCAGCCATGGGTGGCCGGTCTCGAACAGCATGGACAGCATCTTGCGCCACAGGTCTTTGGCCTGGACGGTCTTGAACAGCTTGATCTTGTTGTACTCGGTCAGGGCTTCGTAGTACTCGTAGCGCTCTTCGAAGGCCTTGCCGGTCAGGTCGTGCAGATCAGGCACTTCCGATGGCGAGAACAGGGTCCACTTGCCGTCGTCGAAGACGCGCTTCATGAACAGGTCGGGGATCCAGTTGGCGGTGTTCATGTCGTGGGTACGACGACGGTCATCACCGGTGTTCTTGCGCAGCTCGATGAACTCTTCGATGTCCATGTGCCAGGTTTCCAGGTAGGCACAGACAGCGCCCTTGCGCTTGCCACCCTGGTTCACGGCCACTGCGGTGTCGTTGACCACTTTGAGGAAAGGCACGACGCCCTGGGACTTGCCGTTGGTGCCCTTGATGTAGGAACCCAGCGCACGTACCGGAGTCCAGTCGTTGCCCAGGCCGCCGGCAAATTTCGACAGCATGGCGTTGTCGTGGATGGCGCCGTAGATGCCCGACAGGTCGTCTGGAACCGTGGTCAGGTAGCAGCTCGACAGCTGTGGACGCAGGGTGCCGGCGTTGAACAGGGTCGGGGTCGAGGCCATGTAGTCGAAGGACGACAACAGGTTGTAGAACTCGATGGCACGGTCTTCACGCTGTTTCTCTTCGATCGCCAGGCCCATGGCCACGCGCATGAAGAAGATCTGCGGCAGTTCGAAACGCACGCCATCCTTGTGGATGAAGTAGCGGTCGTACAGGGTTTGCAGGCCCAGGTAGGTGAACTGCTGGTCGCGCTCGTGGTTGATTGCTTTGCCGAGCTTTTCCAGGTCGAACTCGGCCAGTACCGGGTTCAGCAGTTCGAATTCGATGCCCTTGGCCACGTAGGCCGGCAGCGCCTTGGCGTACAGGTCGGCCATTTCGTGGTGGGTGGCGCTTTCGGCGACACCGAGGAAGCCCAGGCCTTCGGCGCGCAGGGTGTCCATCAGCAGGCGGGCGGTGACGAAGGAGTAGTTCGGCTCGCGTTCCACCAGGGTGCGGGCGGTCATCACCAGGGCGGTGTTGACGTCCTTCAGGGCCACGCCGTCGTAGAGGTTCTTCAGGGTTTCGCGTTCGATCAGCTCGCCGTCGACTTCTTCCAGGCCTTCGCAGGCTTCGTTGACGATGGTGTTCAGGCGGCCCATGTCCAGGGGTGCCAGAGTGCCGTCGGCGCGGGTGATGCGGATCGATGGGTGAGCCTGTACCGGTGCTTCGCCGGTGGAGCGGTTGGCGCGTTCCTTGGCTCGGGAGTCACGGTAGATCACGTAGTCGCGGGCTACTTTCTGCTCGCCGGCACGCATCAGGGCCAGTTCGACCTGGTCCTGGATTTCTTCGATGTGGATGGTGCCGCCCGAAGGCATGCGACGCTTGAAAGTCGCAGTGACCTGTTCGGTCAGGCGCGCCACGGTATCGTGGATGCGCGACGAGGCAGCGGCGGTGCCGCCTTCAACTGCGAGGAACGCCTTGGTGATCGCGACGGTGATCTTGTCGTCGGTGTAAGGAACGACAGTGCCGTTACGCTTGATCACGCGCAGTTGGCCAGGTGCGGTAGCAGACAGATCCAGGTTGGCATCGGTGGTCTGCGGCGCATTGGCCTGCGGGTTCTCGCGAGTTGTGTCGGTTTGCATGGGTGTCTCCACGTTCTCTATGTTTGTTTGGGCACCTTTTGGGTGCCCACCGTTCCGTCCTGAAGCACTACAGCCGGCAGAGGCCGGGCATAACGACTTCGGGACAGTTCAGGAAGGGGCCCATTGGCGCCGCTTCCATGCCGAAGTCATGGTGCCGAGCCTGAGCTCGGCACTTTTATTCCTGGTGGGGTGGCAGCCTTGGTTGCTGCAACACCCGTACCGCTTTCTCCTGGACAGGGTGGAAAACGATGCCATCCGCACGCGCGGTGTTGGTCTTCTGAATCAGTGATTGGTTCCACCAAACGGGGCAAGAAAAGGGCTTGAGTTTCTTGTCTGATTTGTGTTTGGTTTTTTTATGAAAACCCTAGATATAGGGTTTTTTGGCCGCCGGGCTACAAGATAATGCGTTTTGGGGGCTGAATGCAACGTGCTGCCTGTGGATAAGTTTGTGCGTAAATTGTGCATGGGCTGGGTAAAACTCACGCAGCCCGCAGTCCCAGTGGATGAAACCGTTTGTCACTGTTTCTTGCGGGAAAAAATTGCCTTGGGCGGATTTTTGCGGGCGCGAACCCTATCACAAAAAAACGCCCTGACCGAGTCGTTTTAGCCGCTTGCGCGGGGGCTTGTGTCGGTTGCTAGAATCCGCGGTGATCCACAGGTTATGAGCGGGTTTCTGGCATCGCCGGCACGCCGTGTACAGCACGTCCGGTTATGCACCTTTTTCATGACAGAACGATGGAAAACTGCTCGCGCGGCAGTACTGACAATAAGAAGAGGTCGAGTGTGGAACAGGGAACCTGGCAGGTACTGATTGTCGAGGATGACCAGCGTCTGGCTGAGTTGACCCGTGAATACCTGGAGAGCAACGGCCTGCAGGTAGCGATCGAGGGCGATGGGGCCCGGGCCGCGGCGAGAATCATCGCCGAGCAGCCGGACCTGGTGATCCTCGACCTGATGCTGCCCGGCGAAGATGGCCTGAGCATCTGCCGCAAGGTCCGGGATCGCTATGACGGACCTATCCTCATGCTCACCGCCCGTACCGATGATATGGACCAGGTCATGGGCCTGGATCTGGGGGCTGACGACTATGTCTGCAAACCGGTGCGCCCGCGCTTGCTGCTGGCGCGCATCCAGGCCCTGCTGCGGCGCAGCGAGGCGCCGGAGTTGGTGGCGGAGAAAGCCCGACGCTTGCAGTTCGGCCCGCTGGTGGTGGATAACGCCCTGCGTGAAGCCTGGCTGAGCGATGTCGGCATCGAGTTGACCAGCGCCGAGTTCGACCTGTTGTGGCTGCTGGTGGTCAATGCCGGGCGGATACTGTCCCGGGAAGAGATCTTCACCGCCTTGCGCGGCATTGGCTACGACGGCCAGGACCGCTCCATCGATGTGCGCATTTCGCGCATCCGGCCGAAGATCGGCGACGACCCGGAGCACCCGCGGCTGATCAAGACCATCCGCAGCAAGGGTTATCTGTTCGTTCCCGAAGCCGCTGTCGACCTGCCCCTGTGAACTCGATCTTCCTGCGCATCTATGGCGGCATGTGCGCCGCGCTGGTGCTGGTAGCGCTGCTCGGGGTGCTGGCCCTGCACCTGCTGAACCAGGTACGCAGCGAGCAGTATCGCGAGCGCCTGGCCCACGGCACCTTTTCCCTGATGGCCGACAACCTGCAACCGATGAGCGAGATCCAGCGGCGTCGGGCCCTGGCGCTCTGGGAGCCTTTGCTGGGGATTCCCCTGAGTTTGAAGACCTTCAATCAGGTCGATCTGGACAGCCGTCAGCGTGGCCAGGTACTGCGGGGCCAAGCGCTGGTGGAGCAGACCGGGCCCTTCGCCGCCCGGGTCTATCGCCTGGTTAGCGAGAAGGAACAGTTGCTGCTCAGCGCCGAGGTGCAACAGATCAGCGAACAGCTGGCCCGGGCCACCATCTATTTGCTGGCCGATGAGCTGGTGCGCTACCCGGTGGCCGAGCAGCCGCAGCGCCTGGCGAGCTTGAAGGAGGCCAAGGGGTTTGGCTTCGACATGCATCTTTCGACCCTCGACGCCGCCGATTTGGACGAGGACCAGCGACGGCGGGTGGCCGAGGGCGATACGGTGATGGCCCTGGGCAAGGGCGGCGATTCGATCCGGGTGTTCGCCGGCCTGGTGGGCACGCCCTGGGTGCTGGAAATCGGCCCGCTGTACCAGATGAACCCCTATCCGCCGCAATGGCTGGTGCTGATTGCCGTACTTGGCCTGAGCCTGATTGGCCTGATCGTCTATCTATTGGTGCGCCAGCTGGAGCGCCGCGTCAGCGGCCTGGAGGCGGCGGCCACGCGGATTGCCAAGGGCAGCCTGGAGGTCCGGGTGCCAGCTCGCGGGGCCGACTCGGTGGGGCGCCTGGCAGCGGCCTTCAATGGCATGGCCGAGCATCTGCAGCGGCTGCTGGCGATCCAGCGTGAGCTGGTGCGGGCGGTGTCCCATGAGCTGCGCACGCCGGTGGCGCGCCTGCGTTTCGGCCTGGAGATGATCGCCTCGGCGAGCACCGACCAGGCCCGGCAGAAGTACCTCGACGGCATGGACAACGATATCCAGGACCTCGATCGGCTGGTGGACGAGATGCTCACTTACGCTCGCCTGGAGCAGGGTTCGCCGGCCCTGAACTTCCAGCGCATCGACCTGGATGCGCTGATCAATCAGGTGATCAGCGAACTGGCGCCGCTGCGGGCCACACTGCAGGTGCGCCGCGGGCTGTGCCTGTCAGCCGCGGAGTGCGACGGCACCTGGGTGGAGGCCGAACCGCGCTATCTGCACCGAGCCTTGCAGAACCTGGTGAGCAACGCCATGCGCCATGCCGAATCCCAGGTGACCATCAGTTATCAGGTGGGCCAATTGCGTTGTCGGGTGGATGTGGAGGATGACGGCCCCGGTGTACCGGAAAGTGCCTGGGAAAAGATCTTCACCCCGTTCCTGCGCCTGGATGACAGCCGTACCCGGGCTTCCGGCGGGCACGGGCTGGGGCTGTCGATCGTGCGGCGGATCATCCACTGGCACGATGGCCGGGCGCTGATCAGCAAGAGCAAGAGCCTGGGCGGCGCCTGCTTCAGCTTGAGCTGGCCGCGACATCAGGAGCCACGCTGAAGCTCCTGGGTCAGGCCCTGATGGCGATCAGGCTGAGCAACTGCCCGTCGTCGACGGCGAACTGGCCCTGCAGCTCCCGGCCCTGGTGCCACTCCGCGGACAGCTCCGTCAGCAGCCGTAGCCGTACCTGGCCCGTCTGGGACCACTCCAGCACTTCGGCGTGTTCGAAGTAGAAGTTCTTCTGCACCAGCGGATACAGGGTCTTGTACAGGCTTTCCTTGATCGAGAAGGTCAGGGTCACCGCCAGGGCGTGCAGCTCCGGGGGCAACCGATCGCGTCGTTGCAGCTCCGCCGGGGTGAGGATCTGCTCCGCCAGCCTGGCCGCACGCTGCTCGTCCAGAAGCTGCTCCAGATCCATGCCCAGCGCTCGCCAGTGTTGCTTGTCGGCCACTATGGCGGCGGCGCGTCCGGTGCTGTGGGTAATCGAACCACAGATATGGGTAGGCCAGATCGGTGCCCGGTCGGGCCCGATGTCGGGCACCCAGTCCAGTTGCTGCAGTTGCCACAGGGCAGCCCGGGCGCACAGGCGCCCGGCGAGGAATTCAGCCTGACGCTTGGCCACCGAGCGCTGGATGCTGGGTGGCGCCTGGATGCCGCTGCGGGGGAAGTCATCCGCACTTAGTTGCCTGGGGTCGAACCGGGTGCTGAGCCAGAGGCTGTGGGGCAGGGCTTCGGGCAGCGGCCAGGAAGCGTCCAGAGGGGTGCAGCAAGCGGGAAGAGGGGGGAGTGCATTCATGGGCGCTAGTGTGCCGGGTTGCCACGTGGGAGGGTAGTCGCGCTTACGACAATGGCCATGCGCGGCCTATTCGGCGGTTGAACGAGGTTGATTCAGGCGAGGTTAAGGATGCGTTCAGGGGGAGTTCAGGGCCTGCTGTTTAGTCTTGCCCGGCACCCAAAAAGCCAATAGCACAAAGGAAACTTCCTATGACTTCATTGAAAAAACTGATCCTCGCCTTTACCGTACTCGGCGCCAGCGCTGCCGCTCAGGCCGCTGACAGCAACTTCGCCGGCCTGACCTTCGGCCAGACCAGCGACAAGGTCAAAAAGTCCAGCCAACTCAACGACAACCTCGGTCACCCCAATGCCGATGGAGTGATCGGCAAAGACAACACCTGGGGCGCACGCTTCGGTCGGCAGAACGACCAGGGCCGCTACTACGCCACCTATGACTACGTTTCCGGCAGCCACAATGGGATTAAACTGCGCCAGCAGAACCTGTTGGGCAGCTACGACCGGTTCCTGCCGATAACCAGCAGCACCCAGCTGTTTGGCGGCGCCACGGCCGGCCTGACCAAGCTGACCCAGGAGTCCCCGGGCTTCAGCCGCGACAGCGATATCGGTTATGCCGTGGGAGTGCAGGCCGGTGTCCTGCAACAGGTTTCACAGAACACCTCGGTAGAGCTCGGCTACCGTTACCTGCGCAGCAATGCCGGGGTCGAGATGAGCGAGCGGGGCGGGAGCAAGCAGGGGTCGCTGAGCCTGACCAGCAGCGCCCAGACCTACCTGTCGGCCAACTACGCTTTCTAAACCAAAGCGACCTGGCCTGAACCGCGCCGGATCCCGCCTCGAGCTGGATCCGGCGTTGGCATATTGATCATCAGGGCGCAGGAGCGCCCCCTGGGGATAGCGAATGTTGTCTGGGAGAGCGTCATGAAACTGCTGGTTGTCGAAGATGAAGCGCTGCTGCGCCATCACTTGCAAACCCGTCTCACCGACAGCGGCCATGTGGTCGAGTCGGTGGCCAACGCCGAGGAGGCGCTGTATCAGACCGAGCAGTTCAATCACGATCTGGCGGTGATCGACCTGGGCCTGCCCGGCATGGGCGGGCTGGACCTGATCCGCCAGCTGCGCGCCCGAGGCAAGACCTTTCCGATCCTCATCCTGACTGCCCGTGGCAACTGGCAGGACAAGGTCGAGGGCCTGGCGGCCGGCGCCGATGACTATGTGGTCAAGCCTTTCCAGTTCGAGGAACTGGATGCCCGGCTCAATGCACTGCTGCGCCGCTCCAGTGGCTTTACCCACTCGACCATAGTGGCCGGCCCGCTGCTGCTGGACCTGAATCGCAAGCAGGCCTGCCTGGATGAGCAGCCCTTGGCCCTGACCGCCTACGAATACCGGATTCTCGAATACCTGATGCGCCACCATCAGCAGGTGGTGGCCAAGGACCGGTTGATGGAGCAGCTGTACCCGGACGACGACGAGCGCGATCCGAATGTCATCGAGGTGTTGGTCGGGCGTCTGCGGCGCAAGCTGGAAGGGCCCTCGGGCTTCAAGCCGATCGATACCGTGCGCGGCCTGGGCTACCTGTTCAATGAGCGCTGCCGATGATTCGTTCGCTGCGCCTGCGGCTGATGCTGGCCGCCACCCTCCTCGCGGTGCTGTTCATGCTGGCCTTGCTGCCGGCCATGCAGGGCGCATTCAGCCTGGCGTTGCAGGATTCCATCGAGCAACGCCTGGCCTCCGATGTCACCACGCTGATTTCCGCGGCGCGGATCGAGAACAATCGCCTGCAGATGCCCGCGCAGTTGCCGGACGAGCGTTTCAACCTCGCCGATAGCCGCCTGCTGGGCTACATCTACGACCGGGAGGGGCATCTGGTCTGGCGCTCCCGGGCCACCCAGGAAGAGAACATCAACTATCGGCCGCGCTATGACGGGCGGGGCAACGAGTTCGCCAGGATTCGCGAGGCCAACGGCCAGGAATTCTTTGTCTACGACGTCGAGATCAAGCTGCTGGGGGGCAAGAGTGCGGCCTTCAGCATCGTTGCCTTGCAGCCGGTGCGCGAGTATCAGCAAACCCTGGAAGGCGTCAGGGAAAACCTCTACCTGGGCTTTGGCGCGGCGCTGCTGGTGCTCCTGGCACTGCTCTGGCTGGGGCTGACCTGGGGCCTGCAGGCCTTGCGGCGCCTGAGCCAGGAGCTGGACCAGATCGAGAGCGGCACCCGCCAGAGCCTGAGCGAAGAGCACCCACGGGAGCTGCTGCGCCTGACCGGCTCGTTGAACCGCCTGCTGCAAAGCGAGCGCGAGCAGCGTCGCCGTTACCGGGATTCCCTGGATGACCTGGCCCATAGCCTGAAAACCCCGTTGACCGTGCTGCAAGGGGTCAGCGAGGACATGGCCCAGCGTCCCGAGGACCGTGACCAGGCCTGGGTGCTGCAGGCGCAGATTGAACGCATGAGCCAGCAGATCAGCTACCAGTTGCAACGTGCCAGCCTGCGCAAGAGCGGCCTGGTGCGCCACCAGGTGCGGCTACGGCCGGTGCTGCAAAGCCTGTGCGACACCCTGGACAAGGTCTATCGCGACAAACAGGTGCGGGTCTCGTTCGATTTGCCCGAGCGCTGCTATGTGCCGATCGAGCAGGGGGCCTTGCTGGAGTTGCTCGGTAACCTGCTGGAGAACGCCTATCGCCTGTGCCTGAGCTCGGTGCGCATCAGCGTGCGCGAGACCCTCGATGGCTCGGAAATCTGCGTGGAAGATGACGGCCCCGGCGTGCCGCCCGATCAGCGGGCGCGGATTCTTCAGCGCGGTGAGCGCCTGGATCGCCAGCATCCGGGGCAGGGCATCGGCTTGGCGGTGGTCAAGGACATCATTGAAAGCTACAGCGCCCAGTTGACCCTGGGTGACTCAGCCCTGGGCGGCGCGGCCTTTCGCATTCACTTTCCGGCGCTGTAAGGGGCCCTAGCGTTCCCGGGCGCGATAGGCTCCCGGGGTCAGGCCGGTCCATTTCTTGAAGGCTCGATGAAAGGCCGAAGGCTCGGAAAAACCCAGCTGTTCGGCGATCTGTTGCAACGACAGGTCGGCGCGCCCCAGGTGGTAGATGGCGATATCGCGG
This sequence comes from Pseudomonas sp. NFXW11, assembly GCF_049887815.1. NCBI lineage: Bacteria > Pseudomonadati > Pseudomonadota > Gammaproteobacteria > Pseudomonadales > Pseudomonadaceae > Pseudomonas > Pseudomonas sp. NFXW11. The sequence goes on from NZ_JAGEKI010000028.1 coordinate 10,474, forward strand.
CGCAGTTCGTCCTTCAAACCCTGAAAACTCGAACCTTCCTCACGCAGATGGCGGCGCAGGGTCTGGGGGCTGATGTGCAGGTGCTGGGCCACGCTTTCCAGGTCTGGCCAGCGCTCGCGATCCCGGCTGAGCAAGCGCCGCAGCTGGCTGCTGAGGCTGTCGCCGTCGTCCGGGCGGGATAGCAGGTCGGCGGGTGAGCGTTCAAGAAAATGCTTGAGGGTGCGTTCATCCTGCAGCAGCGGCATGCCCAGGTAGCGGCTGTGAAACAGCAGGCTGCTGCGCGGCTCGTCGAACTGCAGCGGGCAGGGGAAGAGCAGGTCGTATTCCGCGCCGTGTTCGGGCTTCGGGTAGCTGAAGCAGGCCTGCTCCAGGCGGATGCGCTGGCCGATCAGCCAACTGCCCAGGCGGTGCCAGATCACCAGCAGGCTTTCACTGAGAAAGTGCTCGGGGTCCCATAGTTCGGAGTCGTCCAGGCTCAGCCGAGCCATTTCTCCTTCAAGCGTCAGACTTAGCCGCGGCCCTTCCGGAAACAAGCTATAAAACAGTAATCCACGCCTGAGTGCCTTCTCCAGGGTCGGGCAGTAGATCAGCGCGTGGCACATCATGGCGAATGTCCCGCGCTTGCTGGGAGCGTTGCCGAAGCCGAGGTATTCGTCGTCGAGCTCCAGCCACAGTTGTTGCAGCAGCGCGGTGAACTGCTCGGGGGCGATGCGCGCCTTGGGCTGGTTCAGCAGTTCGAGGCTGATGCCCAGTTGTTGCAGGAGCGGTGCCCAATCGTGGCCGCGACGTTGCGCCCCGCCCAAGGCGGCGCGGGCAAAGTGGCTGGCGATGGTGCGTTCACGCATGCAGGCAGGTCCGTCCGTTGAGTGGCGGATCTTAGCCAGGCTCCCAGGAAAGGAACAAGGCGGATATCCGCCAAATTGTAGGACGAGACTCGGCCAAAGGGCGGAAATCCGCCAGCCTCACCCTCTGCAAGGGATGCGAAGGTCGGCCCGAACCCCTGATGTCTAAAGGCCTGCAGGGCTTTTTCTCAAGGTGGCACGGGCTTTGCGATAGAGCCGGCAGAACTGCCAGCACGCAGCTCGACACAACAAATCCCTCCAGCGCAGGAGGGTTCGCATGTTAGGCGCCGTATGCAGCGATGGAAGCTGCACTGCGGGGCTCTTGAGGAACTTTGCAATGACGACTCGTCAGCCACTGTACAAATCCCTGTATTTCCAGGTGATCGTTGCCATCGCCATCGGCATTCTGCTCGGTCACTTCTATCCTCAGACCGGCGTGGCCCTCAAGCCGCTGGGTGACGGTTTCATCAAACTGATCAAGATGGTCATCGCGCCAATCATTTTCTGCACCGTGGTGAGCGGTATCGCCGGCATGCAGAACATGAAGTCGGTGGGCAAGACCGGCGGCTATGCGCTGCTGTACTTCGAGATCGTTTCCACCATCGCCCTGCTGATCGGCCTGATCGTGGTCAACGTGGTGCAGCCGGGTGCCGGCATGCATATCGATGTCTCGACCCTGGACGCCTCGAAAGTCGCGGCCTACGTGACTGCCGGTAACGATCAGAGCATCGTCGGCTTCATCCTCAACATCATCCCGGCGACCATAGTCGGCGCCTTCGCCAATGGCGACATCCTGCAAGTGCTGATGTTCTCGGTGATCTTCGGTTTCGCCCTGCATCGCCTGGGTGCCTACGGCAAGCCGGTGCTGGACTTCATCGATCGCTTCGCCCATGTGATGTTCAACATCATCAACATGATCATGAAGCTCGCGCCCCTGGGTGCGCTGGGTGCCATGGCCTTCACCATCGGTGCCTACGGTGTCGGTTCCCTGGTGCAACTGGGCCAGCTGATGATCTGCTTCTACATCACCTGCGTGGTGTTCGTGCTGGTGGTGCTGGGGGCAATCTGCCGCGCCCACGGCTTCAGCGTGGTCAAGCTGATTCGCTACATCCGTGAAGAACTGCTGATCGTGCTGGGCACCTCGTCCTCGGAATCGGCCCTGCCGCGCATGCTGATCAAGATGGAGCGCCTGGGTGCCAAGAAGTCGGTGGTCGGCCTGGTGATTCCTACCGGTTACTCCTTCAACCTCGACGGTACTTCGATCTATCTGACCATGGCCGCGGTGTTTATCGCCCAGGCCACCGACACCCATATGGACATCACCCATCAGATCACTCTGCTGCTGGTGCTGTTGCTGTCCTCCAAGGGTGCCGCTGGCGTGACCGGTAGTGGCTTCATCGTGCTGGCGGCCACCCTGTCGGCCGTGGGTCACCTACCGGTGGCTGGCCTGGCGCTGATCCTGGGTATCGACCGCTTCATGTCCGAAGCCCGCGCCCTGACCAACCTGGTGGGCAACGCCGTGGCCACCGTGGTGGTCGCCAAGTGGGTCAAGGAGCTGGACGAAGACAAGCTGCAAGCTGAACTGGCGTCCGGTGGCCGGGCCATCATCGACGGTCGTGAAACGGATGACCTGGGTGTGGCCGAAGGCCCGGCGCCCAGCATCAAGTAAGGCTGGCTGAAGATAGAAAACCCGCTACGGCGGGTTTTTTATTGCCCAGGTATTGAGCGCAACGGTCATTGCCGCTGACCGTTGTGGTGATTGTTGCGCGGCACGCGGCTGCCTACTCTGGGTGGGTCAATCAACGGGAGCGGGCATATGCAAGGGCCATTGGCGTCACTCAAGGTACTGGATTTCTCCACCCTGCTGCCGGGGCCCTTCGCTTCGCTGCTGCTGGCGGACATGGGCGCCGAGGTGCTGCGTATCGAGTCGCCGACCCGCATGGACCTGGTGCGGGTGCTGCCGCCCCATGATCAGGGGATTTCCGCCAGCCATGCCTACCTCAACCGCAACAAGCGCAGCCTGGCCCTGGATCTCAAGCACCCCGAAGGCCTGGCAGTGGTGCGCCAGCTGGTGCAGGAGTACGACATCCTGCTGGAGCAGTTTCGTCCCGGGGTGATGGAGCGCCTGGGGCTGGGCTACGAGACGCTGAAGGCGCTCAATCCGCGGCTGATCTATGTGTCCATCAGCGGCTACGGCCAGACCGGGCCCTACAAGGACCGCGCCGGGCACGACATCAACTACCTGGCCCTGTCCGGGCTGGCCAGCCAGACCGGGCGGCGCGAGCAGGGGCCCTTGCCCCTGGGCATCCAGGCCGCGGATATCGCCGGCGGTTCCCTGCATGGGGTAATCGGCCTGTTGGCGGCGGTAATCGCCCGCCAGCACAGCGGTCAGGGTCAGCAGGTGGATGTGAGCATGACCGACTGCGCATTCAGCCTGAGCGCCATGGCCGGTGCCGGCTACCTGGCCTGCGGGGTGGAGCCGGGGATGGAGCAGCAGGTGCTCAATGGCGGCAGCTTCTATGACTATTACCGCAGTCGCGACGGTCGCTGGCTGTCGGTGGGCAGCCTGGAGCCGGTGTTCATGCAGCAGCTGTGTCAGGCCCTGGGCCGACCGGAATTGGCGGCCCAGGGGCTATCGCCTCAGCCCGAGCAGCAACGGGCCCTGAAGCAGGCGTTGCAGATCGAGTTCGAGAAACATGATTTCGCCGAGCTGTGCCAGCGTTTCGCTGGCCTGGATGCCTGTGTCGAGCCGGTATTGAGCCTGGCCGAGGCGCTGCAGCATCCGCAGTTGCAAGCGCGCCAACTGGTCAGCCAGGTGCCTCGGGAAGATGGCAGCTTGCAGGCGCAGATGGCCTGTCCGTTGAAGTTCTCCGCCGGTTTGCCGCCGCCGCGATACATAGGCCCCGGGTTGGGCGCGCACTCCGACCAGGTGCTGGCGGAGCTGGGCTACGGCGCCGAACGCATAGAGCAGCTGCGGCGCGACCGAGTCATCGTCTAGGAGCTGCCTGCGAGTTTATTCGACTCGGGTTTCGCCGCTGTAGACCAGGGTTTGTCGACAACTCCGGCACAGGTAGCGACGCCCCTGGGCCACTAGGTTGTGGCGTTGTGCGGAAAACGGGAAATCGCTCGCGGCGCAAGGGCAGCGGTAGATATAGCGGGTCACGCTGCGGCGTTTGACGGCGTAGGTGTGGCAGCGATTGGGCGGCAGTTCGTAGACCCCGCGCATGATCAGTTGCCATTCCTCGCCATGGGGCTGGATACGCTCGCCGAACAGCTGATGGGCGATCAGGTGTGCCACTTCATGGGCCACGGTCTGCTTGAGAAAGTCCTCGCTGTTCTCTCGGTACAGCTGCGGGTTGAAGCGCAGCAGGTTCTCGTGCAAATGGGCGACTCCGGCTTTCTGGCCACGCAACTTGAGGCTGACCACCGGGCGTTTGAAAGGACGTTTGAAAAAGGATTCAGCGAGTAGGAAACAGTCTTCGACGCGGGTATTGAGTTGCTCGGGCATGCTTAACGGCTCTCCAGAGCGGCTGAGTATGCCGCAAACATCGGCTGAACCGAATCGTCGAGGCGCCGAATGGTCGTGGGCCCGGCCCAATTGGAAAGGCCGCCTTGCGGCGGCCTGTGCTGGCAGACAGCGGATTATTATGGGTGTGGCGTCAGTTGGTATACACGGGGCCGACGCCCAGGCCCCAGACAATCACGGTGAACGCCATGATCGCCACCAGGACCACCAGCCCTACCGCCAGAACCGAGCTGGAAAACAGGAAGCCTTCATCCGATGGGATGTTCATAAAGGTCGGCAAGCCCACGTATAGCAGGTACACCGTGTAGCAGATGGCCGCGGTGCCGACGATCATCCCCAGCCACAGGTGCGGATACAGCGCCGCCAGGCCGCCAACGAACAGGGGAGTGGCGGTGTAGGTGGCGAAGGCCACGCAGCGCGACAGGCTCGGGTTGGCATCATAGGTGCGGGCCATCCAGTGGATGAAGGCGCCCATCACCGCTACGCCGCCAAGCATGGCCAGGTATGACATCACGGTCATCCACAGCGCGCTTTCCATGGTCAGCATCACTGGGGCGCGGTTGCCGATCACCCAGCCGACCTGGGTGGTGCCGATAAAGGCCGAAATGGCCGGGATCGCTGCCAGTATCAGTGTGTGGGTGAGGTACATATGGCTGATGCTTTCCTCGGCATCGCCACGGATGTCTCGCCATTCCTGATCGGGGTGGGTGAAGAGTCCTACGACATGATGAATCATGGTCAGTCACTCCTTTATCGTTGCCATCGCCCCCCAACGGAGCGCTTACAGCCAAGTGGTACAGTCAGTATAGGTCTGTAATTGCATGCGACCTTATGTCGCAGTATAGGGAGGAGTTTTCGTCCGATGTACGCACCTTTAGAGCAAATTGCGCTGTAAACCCCGCGGGTAATCGCGCGGCTGTCTGTCGCTTTGGCCCCGGGCCCTGCTGCTGTGCGGCGCTTTCACGGGGCCGGGGTTTTTGCGTAAAATGCTCGGCTTTTCGTCACACACCTCGCGGATTCCAAGCGCCATGGGCACTCTTACGGTCAACCAGAACAAACTGCAGAAACGCCTTCGCCGGCTGGCGGGCGAAGCGGTCGCCGATTTCAACATGATCGAGGACGGCGACAAGGTCATGGTCTGCCTGTCCGGCGGCAAGGACAGCTACACCATGCTCGATGTGTTGCTGCACCTGCAGAAGGTGGCCCCGATCAAGTTCGAGATCGTCGCAGTGAACATGGACCAGAAACAGCCCGGCTTCCCCGAGCACGTGTTGCCGGCCTACCTCAAGGAACTGGGGATCGAGTACCACATCGTCGAGAAGGACACCTACTCGGTGGTCAAGGAGCTGATCCCCGAAGGCAAGACCACCTGCTCGCTGTGCTCGCGCTTGCGCCGCGGCACGCTGTACACCTTCGCCGACGAAATCGGCGCGACCAAGATGGCCCTAGGGCATCACCGCGACGACATAGTCGAGACCTTCTTCCTCAATATGTTCTACAACGGCTCGCTCAAGGCCATGCCGCCCAAGCTGCTGGCCGATGACGGGCGCAACGTGGTGATCCGGCCACTGGCCTACTGCAACGAGAAGGACATCCAGGCCTATTCCGACCTCAAGCAGTTCCCGATCATTCCGTGCAACCTCTGCGGCTCCCAGGAGAACCTGCAGCGCCAGGTGGTCAAGGAAATGCTCCAGGAATGGGAGCGCAAGAGCCCTGGGCGAACCGAGAGCATCTTCCGTGGCCTGCAGAATGTGATCCCCTCGCAGCTGGCGGACCGCAACCTGTTCGACTTCAACAGCCTGCGTATCGACGACAGCGCCACGCCGCGTTTCGTCAATGTGCTGAATCTCTGATCTGCCGCTAGCCGGCAGTTGCTGCGCCGCCGCTCCCTGGCTGGCGGCGCACTCACGCTTCAGGCCCCCGGCACGCGGGGGATGAAGACCAGGTTGCCGTCTGCGGACTTCTTCGCCAGGCGCTCGCCATTGGTGGGCAGGGTACGCAGCACCTGATGATCCTTGCCCAGGTACTCCAGCATCCGCGGTTCATCACGCTTCTGCTGGACGAAGATCAGGGTGCGCTGCGGGTCCCAGTGCTGGCCGCTGGTCCGCTCCAGCCAGGCCATGAACTCTGCGCTGCTGCCGCTGCGCGGGAAATCCTCGGTTTCGGCCACGTAGTAGAAGGGCGCGCCCTGGTTTTGCAGGTACATCGGCAGCTTGTTGTCCACCTCGACCATGACCATGCGCCACTGATCCCAGGGCGCGATCCGGCTCGCCTCGGCCTTGACCTGCTCGGCAAAGCGCATCACGCCGCCACCGCCATTGCTCCAGGGATAGGCCAGCCCCAGCAGCGCCAGCAGCAGCAGCGCCGCGCTGGCAAAGCCCAGGGCCCAGCGCCGGTCGCTGGATTGGCCCCTGGACCGTCGCTGCAGCAGATGCCGGTTCAGCCACCAGGCGCCCAGCAACTGGGCGAAGGGCACCAGTGGCAGGACGTAATAGCTGCGGCGGCTACCGCTGGCGGTGAAGAACAGGAACAACAGGCCCAGGGCCCAGACCAGCCAGCGCTCGTTGGGCTGCAATTGGCGCCAGTTCCGCGCCGCTACCCAGAGGCCAAGCGCCCAGCACGGCGCCCAGGGCAGGGTGTAGGCCGGCAGGTAGATCAGGTAGGTGTAGAGGGGGCCGATATGGTCGAACGGGTCGAAGAAGCGCACCACGTTCTCGCGAAATACCAGGCTCAGGCCGCTCTTGCCGGTGCTTGGCGCGCCATACCAGTGCGAGAGGGCGAACGGCACCATATAGACGGCTGCGCCTAGCAGCAGCGCCAGGCCCAGGCGCAGGTTCAAATGGCGTTTCCAGCGCCCTTGGCTCAGCAGGTGCGGCAGCAGGATCAGCCCCGGCAGGACAAAGCCGATCAGGCCCTTGAACAGCGAGGTCAGCGCCAGCAGCAGAAAAAAACCGCAATAGCGCCCCAGGCGGGTGTCCTCCGGCCCGCGCCAGTACCACCACACCGCCGCCAGTACACCGCAGACGGTGAGGATGTCGGCGGTGGCCACCCGCGCCCAGAAGGCGAAATAGAAGGTGGTGGCCAGCATCCAGCCGGCGATCAGCCCGGTGCCCTTTTGAAACAGTCGCTCGCCGAGCAGGTACACCAGCCAGATGCTCAACCAGCCGGCCACTACTGAGGACAGGCGCAGCGACCAGTGGCCCAGCCCGCCCGTCAGCCAGGTACTGGCGCTGATCAGCCAGTAGGACGGCAGGGGCTTGTCGTAGTAGGGGCTGCCCTTGAGGTAGGGATCGAAATAGTCGCCGCTTTGCAGCATTTGCAGAACGATGTTGGCCCAGCGCGTCTCGGGGCCCCACAGCTCACGCGAACCCAGGCCGAGGAGCAGGATCAGCGCGGACACGCCAAGGAGCAAGGCCAGGGCCTTGCGCTCGTTGTTACAGATCTTCATGGCTGGAGTTCCGTGGGCGGGAGGCAGGTCGGCGGTGGTCCGCCATGTTCGCTGGAAAAAAAGCGTCAGGATCAACCGGGGTCGACGCTGACGCTGTCTGTGGCCACAGGGGCGGTAGGGATCAGGGCTGCAGCGCGGGCAGGATCAGGATCAGCATATTGCCTTCCTCGTAACGCTTGCCACCCGGCGGCAGCAGCGCCACTTCCTGATTCTCGACCACGTCCTTGACCCGCATCACCACGCCGACCGGCCCTTGTTTGCGTGCATCGGTCATCCATTGGCTGATAGTGCTCATGTCGACCTTGCGCTGAACCGAGTCAGGATAAGCCAGGCCATATTTCAATTCGCCCTCGGTGTTGTACAGCGACACTTCCGGTCGCTGCAGGCGCCAGGCCAGGGCCGAGGCCGCGCCCAGGTCATTGCTCAGCAGGGTCTTGGCCTGCTTGAGCTCCTCCAGGTGCTCCTTGATGAACTGGTCCGGCATCTTGTCGTGCACGATCAGTGCCGGCATGCCCGCCGGCAGCAGGGCCACCAGCAGCCAGATGCCCAGGGCCGGTGCCGCCCAGTAGTGCAGCGGTTTGGAGAGTGGCAACAGATTGGCGATGATCCAGCCCATCAGCATGATGAACACCAGCGACAGGCTGAGCATTTCCGTGTGGCCATACACCGGCCGGGTGAACTGGATCACCACCAACGCCACCAGTGCACCGACGCCAAGCAGCAGGTTGAGCAGGCTGTTGAGGCGGATTTCCCGGGTCTTGGCGGCCTTGATCCGCTCGATCAGGGCATTGCCCATCAGCACGGCCAAGGGCAACAGGCAGGGCATGATGTAGGTCGGCAGCTTGCCGCGGCTGAGGCTGAAGAACACCAGCGGCAGTACCAGCCACAGCAGCAGGAAGCCGCTGGCGGGCTGGCGCTTGTCCTTCCAGGCCTGGATCAGCGTGCCTGGCAGCAGGGCCGCCCAGGGCAGGCTCGAGGCCACCAGCAGCGGCAGGTAGAACCACCAGGGGCGGGTGTGCTGGGCATTTTCGGCGGCAAAGCGGCGGATGTGCTCATGCCAGAAGAAGAAACGCCAGAAATCCGTTTCGTGGGCATGGATGCTCAATACCCAGGGCAGGCTGATGCCAATGGCCACCAGCACCGCAACCAGCCCGTAGCGCAGCAGCTCACCAAAGCGGCGTTGCCAGAGCATGTAGGGCAGGGCGATCAGTACCGGCAGCAGCCAGGCCAGGAACCCTTTGGTCATGAAGCCCATGCCGCAGGCGGCGCCCAGGGCCGCCCAGCTCAGCAGTCGGCCACGAGTGCTGCGGCTGTCCAGGGCGAACCACAGGGCCACCAGGCTCAGGTTGACCCACAGGGTGAATTGCGGGTCGAGGTTGGAGTAACCGGCCTGCCCGGCAATCAGGCCAAAGCTCATATACAGCAAGGCGGCGGCCAGGCTCTTGGAGCGCTCGCCCCACATCCGCTGGGTAATCAGGTAGGCCAACAGCACACTGAGGCCGGTGCTCACCGCCGAGGCAATGCGCACGCCGAACAGGTTGTCGCCAAACAGCGCCTGGCCGATGGCGATCATCCAGTAGCCGGCAATGGGTTTCTCGAAATAGCGGATGCCCATGAAATGCGGCGCCACCCAGTCGCCTCGCAGCAGCATCTCCTGGCTGATTTGCGCGTAGCGGGTTTCATCGGGAATCCATAAGCCGTGGGCCGTCAGTGGCAGCAGATAGAACAGACCGAAGGCCAGCAGCAGAAACAACAGTGCCCAGCGCTGGATGATGCCGGTCGTACTTCCACCCATTGAGTAGCCGGACGGCGTGGCGCTTGTTCCATAAGCCTGGGGCGGTAAGGTGCGGTGCATTTCTGTCCTCGAAGTCATCTACGGATAGCCGGTGGCGTCAGTTGCATCAGAATGTGCTGATGAAGTGCTCAGCATTGGCCTAATGGCTGCTACTTAAAGTTGCCACTAGTTTCAGGTTCTGCTGATCGATTGTTAGGCTAGCAGTCTGTTGCAAATGCCAGCATCCGTTCTCTATTAGTACAGGTTTTAATAAAGTCAATTAATTAACCCGGAAGTTGTTGGTTGGCGGGTTAAAGTCTGTTGGTATGTTGTTAAAAATAGTTACAACTTACTTGTGCGGACGATCAAGAGCTTGTTGCCAGTTCCGGGCGTTCATAATGCCGAGAACTTGCAGGCGACCCTCTGCGTTCAGGGTGACGAACAGTGAGCTGGCATATTCGCTGGCCAGGGCATGTTCGAAGCCCAGCCGGCTTTCCAGCTTGCTGATACAGCCGCTATGGGTGACCAGCACCAGATTGCGCCGTGCGGATTTGTGGCTCTTGATCGCGTCCTGGAAGTGCTCATCACAGTTGCTCAACCAGTCTTGAGTCTGTACCGGCTGCTGGAACATGAATTGCGAAGTTTGCAGGGTGCGGGTCGCTGGGCTGCTGATGATATCGGCAGAGGCCATGCCCAGGGTGCGGAAGGCATGCCCGAGGTCGCTTGCGACCTGGCTTCCAGCTTGGGTGATACCGTCTGCAGCCCCCAGGCAGGGGTTGTCGGAGCGATCGCAACGCTCGGCATGACGCACCAGGGCGATCACCTCGCCGTTTTGCCAGTGGTGGTAGAAACCGACTTGTTGCAGTTGGTTGCCCATACCCAGGTCCAGCGGCGTACCCGGCCACAGCACGAAACCGCTGACGACCAGGGTCAGGAGCAGTGCGCTTGCGGTCAGCATGATCTTCCGGGGGCGGGAAAGCCGTGGGCGCTTGGTGCCGATGTCGGGTTCAGCAGTTTTGATCACGTCGCTTACCTGAACAGAATTGGGGGGGCGGGTCATGCGGGTGGCAGCTGTTGTTCTGAGAAAGAGTAGGCGGTTTATTGGCCCAAGCTGCGGTTTCAGCCAATTTAAAGCGGGCCAAGTTCATGTCGGGTGAAAGCAATGTGAAAAAAACGAATGGGCGACAGTGAATATTTCAAGGCCGGACAGCTGCTGTTCAGGTTGTTGGCCTGAACAGTGCCTAGTTCGCGACTCTGGCTGTCTATATGGCGGGTTGTTGCCCAATCGTCTTTATCGTTCCTGCGTTAGGCGCAGAACTTTATCCGATAAAAAAACGCCAATGAAAAAACCCCGCATTCAGTTCAGCTGATTGTCAGCTTGGCGGGGTTGTGCAGTACGAGCTTCACCCCTGTTCAGAAAGAGCAGGGGCGAGACTCGGGAGGCGGGACGTCAGTGATTGACGGTATAGGCCAGCATGGCCGAGAGCTGGCACAGCGGACGGCCGCTTTCTGCCTGCCACTGGTTGAATGCGTCCTGCACCAGGGCCTGGTCACGCTTGCTGTTGGGTGCCTTGTCGACGATCTTCTGCGCGTTGAGCGCCGCCACCACGTCATAGCTGGGTATGAAGGTGTCCTTGCCCACCATTCGCAGGTAGCGCGGGGCCGAAAGGCCGCCCATCTGGTTGCCGTGCTTGGCCAGATACTGCCAGAGCCCGGTGATGTCCTGCCCCGGCCAGTCAGCGATAAAGGCCCCGAAACTACCGTGTTCGCGCTCCACATCGAGCATCATCTGGGCGTTGCGCGGTACGCTCTTGAGCTTGCCCAGGTGGCGGATGATCCGCGTGTCCTGCATCAGCCGTTCCAGGTGCTCGGCCCCCATCAACACCACCTTGTGCGGGTCGAAACCGAAGAACACCTCCTCGAAGGCCGGCCACTTGGCGTCCACCAGGCTGTGCTTGAGCCCGGCGCGAAACACCCGCAAGGCCAGGGTCGAGAGATAGCGATCGGCGCTCATTGCGCGCAGCTGATCCGGGCTGGCCGGTGTCGGTAGCATGGCTTCCAGGGCCGCGGCGGAACCGAAGCGGTTGAGACAGTATTCATTCAGCCATTTGTAATCGTGCATACCTGCTCCAGGTCGATTCGGCGAGGTTGAGGTCAGGCCGGGCTGGCGCCTTCGCCGGCCAGCTTACGGTTGAGCTGGAAGCGCCAGCGCACGTAGAGCAACGCCGAAGTGAACACCGCCAGGCTGGCGAGCATCTCCAGCAGGCCGAACAGCTGGCGGTTCGGGTCGTAGGCAGCCAGGGCGCCCTTGATGAAGTACAGGTTGACCACGAAACACATCCACGAGTGGCCGCGAGCACTGCCGCTGAGCATGCCGGGCGCCATCAGCAACAGCGGTACCAGTTCGATCAGCAGGATCACCCAGGGGCGGGCGCCGTGCAGGTCGGCCACCAGCAAGTAGTAGCCGCAGAGCAGCCCCACCAGGGCGAAAAAACACACCAGGCTAAGCACCCGTGCCACTCGCACCCGAGGTTGCAGCCATTCCACTGCCGGGAGAATCTTCGGCTTCCTAGCCACGGCCGTTCTCCAGTCGTTGTGCGGTTTTCGCCAGGCGCAGGCCCAGGGCTCGGCACAGGGCGATTTCATGTTCATCCAGCGGGCTCTTGCCGTCTGCCCCGGCATGATGGCTGGCGCCGTAAGGGGTGCCGCCGCCGCGGGTTTCCAGCAGCGCCGACTCGCTGTAGGGCAGGCCAGTGATCAGCATGCCGTGGTGCAGCAATGGCAGCATCATCGACAGCAGGGTGGCTTCCTGGCCGCCGTGCAGGCTGGCGGTGGAGGTGAAAACCCCGGCCGGCTTGCCCACCAGGGCGCCGGTCAGCCACAGGTTGCTGGTGCCGTCGAGAAAGTACTTCAACGGCGCCGCCATGTTGCCGAAACGGGTCGGGCTGCCCAGGGCCAGGCCCGAGCAGTGCTTGAGATCATCGAGGCTGGCATACAGCGCGCCGCTGTCGGGGATGCTGGGCGCCACGGCCTCGCATTCGCTGGAGATCGCCGGGACGGTGCGCAGGCGCGCTTCCAGCCCGGCCTGCTCGACCCCGCGGGCGATCTGCCGGGCCATCTCGTTGGTGGAGCCGTTGCGGCTGTAATACAGCACCAGGATATAGGGCGTGCTCAAGGCAGGATCTCCAGCACCTTCTCTGGCGGCCGGCCGATGATGGCCTTGTTCCCGGCTTCGAGGATCGGCCGCTCCATGAGTTTCGGGTGCTGGACCATGGCGTCGATCAGTTGCTCTTCGCTGAGGCTGCTGTCGGCCAGGTTGAGGGCTTTGTACTCGTCTTCGCCGGTGCGCAGCAGTTGTCGCGCGCCAAGGCCAAGCTTGGCCAGCAGGCTGCGCAATTGGGCGGCGTTGAGTGGGGTTTCCAGGTAGCGCACCAGGGTAGGGGCCAGGCCGCGTTGTTCCAGGAGTTCCAGCGCACCGCGGGATTTCGAGCAGCGCGGGTTGTGATAAAGCGTCAGATCGGTCATGTGCGGGTCGCATCTTGCGTAAGGTGGCGGCTATTCTACCCGCGCGACGGGTTCTGCTGAACCTTGGGAGTCGATAGGTCGCAGCAACCAGGGTCATCGATCATTTTTCAGACAAGGAACACGGCATGGCAAGGCAATGGGCAGCAGCACTGGCGATTTTCATGAGCCTGCTGCTGGGCGGCTGCGGCAATGACTACGGGGTCGATCAGTATGGCCAGAAAGTCGCCGCCGAGCGCCTCGACAAACAATGGCTGGTGCTCAACTACTGGGCGGAATGGTGCGGGCCTTGCCGCACTGAAATTCCTGAGTTGAATGCCTTGAACGAACAGCTCAAGGGGCAGTCGGTGTCGGTATTCGGGGTCAATTTCGACAATGTGCAGGGCGAGGAGCTCAAGGCCGCCAGCGAGAAGCTGGGGATCAAGTTCAGCGTATTGGCGCAGAATCCGGCGCAAATCTTCGACCTGCCCCGCAGCGAGGCGCTGCCGGTGACCTACATCATCGATGACAAGGGCAAGGTGCGTGAGCAACTGCTGGGTGAGCAGACCGCCGCCGGCGTACTGGAGCGGCTCCAGGTCCTGCGCGGGCACTGATGGTGCGCTAATGCAGGAGCGGCGATCACTGATCACCGCTACTGCAGCGGGCTTCAGGCTCTATCAGCCTTCCTCCAGCCACCAGCGCAGCGACTTGCCCTCGGCAGGCCAGAAGCGCACTTGCTCGATCGGCGAGACATCCCAGCGCTCGACGCCCTCCAGGGCCTGGAGGAAGCGCCGCTCCTGCTCCATCAGCGCCGGGGCGCAGAGCTTGCGGGTGCTGCCAACCTTGCCGAAGCTGAGTTTCTGGCCATCCAGGGTGTAAGGCGCGAACCAGTGGTTGCAGCCGCCATTGCCATAGGCGCGGCCGTCTTCGCCCAAGGTGATGGTCAGGTGGCTGTAGTCGATCAGCGGACGCTCGCCAATCCATTCCAGCACGTAGCTGCGCTCCTGCTGCAACTGCAGCGGCTCGGCGGCGCAGCCCAGCAGGCCGGCCCCCAGCGCCGCCACCAGTATCAGCTGTTTCATTGGCCGGCCTGCTGGCATTTCGGGCACAGATGGCGTTCGCCTTCGCTGTTCCAGCCCAGTTCGGCGATGCGAGCGCTGGCGGCAGGCTTCTGCGCCTTGCTGCCGAGCTTGGCATCCACCGCGAACTCGAAGTCCAGGGTGGCGGCGCAGCTGTCGCAGTTGACTTGCCATTGATGAATCGCCAGCTCGCCAAACACCGGGCCACGGGCTACGGCGACCCATTGGCCGACGGGATTGATCAGGTGGCGCACGGTGTCCACCGTCAGGCGCATGGACAGGTCCTTGCTGCCCTTGAGGGTGACCAGCAGTACGTCGTCGGTGCGGATCGAGCCACCATTGCCGGTGACCTGGTAGCGGCCTGGCACCAGGGCGCGGCATTCGATCAGGGTGTGTTGCGGGTTCATCAGGGTGTAGCGGAAATCGTGTTCGACCATGGGTCCTCCAAATCTGCCGCGTATGCTAGCACGGGCCCTGGCGCCGCTGCGTGCGGGCAGGCGACCTTCGATCAGGCCGCCGCATAGGTTTCAGCCCTGTACCCGGTTCTGCGGTTGGCCCGCGGCCCAACTGGCGATGTTGTGCAAGGTGGTGTCGGCGATGGCCGCCAGGGCTTCGTGGGTGAGGAAGGCCTGGTGCGCGGTGACTATCACATTGGGGAAGGTCAGCAACCTGGCCAGCACGTCGTCCTGCAGCGGCAGGTCGGAACGGTCCTCGAAGAACAGTTGGGCCTCCTCTTCATAGACGTCCAGGCCCAGGTAGCCCAGTTGGCCGCTTTTCAGCGCCTCGATCAGCGCCGGGGTATCCACCAGGCCGCCGCGCCCAGTGTTGATCAGCATCGCCCCGGGCTGCATGTGCGCCAGGCTGTCCTGGTTGATCAGGTAGCGGCTTTCGTCGGTAAGCGGGCAGTGCAGGCTGATGATCTGCGATTGCGCCAGGAGCTCCGGCAGGCTCAGGTAGCGGGCGCCGAGGGCTTCCACTGCAGGGTTGGGGTAGGGGTCGTAGGCCAGCAGCTGGCAGCCGAAACCGGCCATGATGCGGGCGAAGGTGGCGCCGATCTGTCCGGTGCCGACGATGCCCACGGTCTTGCCCACCAGGTCGAAGCCCGTCAGGCCGTGCAGGGTGAAGTCGCCTTCACGGGTACGGTTGTAGGCCCGATGCAGGCGTCGATTGAGTGCCAGGATCAGGGCCACCGCATGCTCGGCCACGGCGTGCGGGGAGTAGGCCGGCACCCGTACCACATCCAGTCCCAGGCGCTGGGCCGCAGCCAGGTCGACATGGTTGTAACCGGCCGAGCGCAGGGCGATCAGCCGAGTGCCGCCAGCGGCCAGTTGTTCCAGGACCGGAGCGCTGAGGTCGTCGTTGATAAAGGCACAGACCACTTCATGGCGTTCGGCCAGGGCCACGGTATCCAGGCTCAGGCGCGCGGCCTGGAACTGCAGTTCGATGCCCGCTGGCAGCGGGGCGCCGAGAAAGCTCTCACGGTCGTAGTTCTGGCTGCTGAAAAGAAGGGTGCGCATGCTGGTTTCCTTGTTCGGGGCGCCCAGCATGCAGGCCGGGCGCCGGGCAGGTATTGCCCTGGGTCAGGCGTTGATCCGCGCCTCGCTGGCCAGGCGGTTGATGGCGTGCTCCAGTTCGTCGAGGGCGGCGAACGCCTTGGCGTCTTCCTGCTTGAGCAGGGTTTCGCTGCGTTGGCAGGCGGCGCGCAATTGCGGTACGCCACAGTAACGGGTGGCGCCATGCAGGCGGTGTACCCGTTCGATCAGCGCGCTCTGGTCATTGGCGGCCCTTGCTGCGTTGATCGCCTCGCGATCGGCCTCCAGCGAGGCGAGCAACATGGCCAGCATGTCCGCCGCCAGGTCAGCCTTGCCGGCAGCCAGGCGCAGGCCTTCGTCCTGGTCCAGCACTTGCAGTTCCAGGCCCAGTTCCGGGCGGTCGCTGGCCCGCTCCGGGCCCTGGTTGCGCAGGGCCAGCCCGGTCCACTTCAGCACCACCTGGGCCAGTTGCCGCTCGCTGATGGGCTTGGTCAGGTAGTCGTCCATGCCGCTTTGCAGCAGGGCGCGTTTTTCGTTGGCCATGGCGTGTGCGGTCAGGGCGACTATGGGCAGCGGGGTACCGTGGCGCTCGCTTTCCCACTGGCGGATCGCCTCGGTGCTTTGTCGGCCATCCATGCCGGGCATTTGCACGTCCATCATCACCAGGTCGAAGGGCTCGTTCTGGATCGCGTTCAATGCTGCGTAGCCGTTGTCCACCGCCAGCACCTTGGCGCCCATGTCTTCCAGCAGGGTCTGGATCAGCAGCAGATTGGCCGGGTTGTCATCGACACAGAGCACGCGCGGGGCGCGGCTGGAGAGGTTTTCCTCGGGCTCGCTGCGCGGACGGCGCGGGGTGACCAGGTCGGACAGGGCGCGGCGCAACTTGCGGGTGCAGGCCGGCTTGGCCTGCAACTGGCTGTGGGGGTTGGGCACTGAGAGGTGGAACAGCGTCTGTTCAGTGGTGGGGCACAGCACCAGGACCTTGCAGCCCAGGTGTTCCAGGTCCCATATGTGCTGGCTCAGGCGTTCCGGGGACATGTCGTTGGTGGTGATGCCCAGTACCGCCAGATCGATTGCCTGATCGCTCTGGTGCACCCCGGTAATGCCATTGGTCAGGGCCTCCAGGGTGTTGAACGGGGTTACCTCCAGGCCGCAGTCTTCCAACTGGTGTTGCAGGGCCTGGCGCGCCAGTTCGTGATTTTCCAGCACCGCCACACGGCGTCCCAGAAGCGGCGGGCCGGGCAGGTCCTCGGCATCGTCACGAGTTTTCGGCAGGCTCAGGCTGATCCAGAATTCCGAGCCTTCGCCTGGGGTGCTGTCGACGCCGATCTCGCCGCCCATCTGCTCGATCAGGCGCTTGGAGATCACCAGCCCCAGGCCAGTGCCGCCGGGTTGCCGCGACAGCGAGTTGTCGGCTTGGCTGAAGGCCTGGAACAGGGCGCGCACATCCTGGTTCGACAGGCCGATGCCGGTGTCCTGGATGCTGATGCGCAGTTGCACGCTGTCTTCGTGCTCTTCTTCCAGCATGGCCCGGGCGACGATGGTGCCTTCGCGGGTGAACTTGATGGCATTGCTCACCAGGTTGGTGAGGATCTGCTTGAGCCGCAACGGGTCGCCCACCAGCGACA
The DNA here is from genome assembly GCF_049887815.1 of Pseudomonas sp. NFXW11. Lineage (NCBI taxonomy): Bacteria > Pseudomonadati > Pseudomonadota > Gammaproteobacteria > Pseudomonadales > Pseudomonadaceae > Pseudomonas > Pseudomonas sp. NFXW11. The sequence goes on from NZ_JAGEKI010000028.1 coordinate 27,804, forward strand.
GCGGTGTATCGCGATAGACCAGGCTCACCAGTTCCAGCTGCTTGGCGTGGGCCGCCGGGGCGAGGATGGTCAGGGTGTCCTGGAGCAAGTCCCGCAGGTTGAAGGGAATGCTGTCGAGCACCAGCTTGCCGGCCTCGATCTTCGAGAAGTCGAGGATCTCGTTGATGATGCCCAGCAGGCTGTCGGCGGATTTCTCGATGGTGCCCAGGTAATCCAGTTGGCGCGGAGTGAGTTCGCTTTTCTGCAACAGGTGGGTGAAGCCGAGAATGCCGTTGAGCGGAGTGCGGATCTCGTGGCTCATGTTGGCCAGGAACTCCGACTTGATCCGGCTGGCCTCCAGGGCCTCCTTGCGCGCCAGGTCCAGCTCGATGTTCTGGATCTCGATGGTCTCCAGGTTCTGGCGCACGTCTTCGGTGGCCTGGTCGATGCTGTGCTGCAATTCTTCCTGGGCATTCTGCAGGGTGCTGGCCATGCGGTTGATGCCCGAGGCCAGCTCGTCCAGTTCCTGGCTGCCCAGGGGCGGCAGGCGGGTTTCCAGGTTGCCGTCCTTGAGTTGCGCCACCGCCTGTTTGATCTGGGTCAGCGGGTTGTTGATGGTGCGCCCCATGCGTACCGCCAGCAGGGCAGTGCCGGCCAGGCCCGCGGCGATCAACAGCAGGCTGGCGAACAGGCTGCGGTAACCACGCAGCAACATGCCGCTGTGGGACAGCTCCAGTTCGACCCAGCCCAGCAAGCGGTCGGATTCATCGGGAATCAGGTCGCCCGCCAGGTTGCGATGGCGGCCGAAGACTGGCAATTGATAGCGCGTGGCATCGCTACCGCTGCGTTGCAGCATGTGGGTGCCATTACCGCTGGGCGCCGGGTTGAGCATGCTCGGCCCGGCATGGGCCATCAGCGTGCGGTCCGGGGCCAGCAGCGACACCGCGCGTACGTCCTGTTGTTCCAGGGCCTGGGTGGCGATGCGCTCGAGCATCTGGCTGTTGCGGTTGCCCATGGCCGGAGCCACCAGGGAGGCCAGCTGTTCGGCGATCATTTCGCCACGTTGCAGCAGTTGGGTCTGCAGGTCCGAGAGCTGCATCCAGGTGAAATAACCGCCCAGCACCAGGGCCATGAGGCTGGTGGGCAACAAGGTCAGCAACAGTACGCGGCCTTTGATTCCCAGTTTCTTGAGCACGCAACTCTCCTGCTTCCACGCGATTTTGATAGGTCGACGGGCACGTCCGTGATGCGCCACCTGCGCAGTGTAACGATTTGCCGGAAGCTGATCCTGGCAAATTGCGCGGCGGCGGCCGACAGCTGCGAGGGCGATAGTGCGACTGCGACCAAGGCATTGGTTGCCGCGCTCGGGGCAATCTTGAATAATCGCTCAACTGAGAATCACTTGCACAAGCCAATGAATCCCGTATCTGTTGAGCCTCCCCGTATCCTCACTATCGAAGACGACCCTGTGCTCGGTGCCTATGTCCACGAGCAACTTGAGCGTTGCGGCTTTGCCGTGACCTGGTGCCGCAATGGCCAGGAAGGCTTGGGTGTTGCCCGGCAACAGCCCTTCGATGTGGTGCTGATGGACATCTTGTTGCCTGGAATGGATGGTCTGGCTGTGCTGACCCACTTGCGCCAGAGCCATTCCACGCCGGTGCTGCTGATGTCGGCCCTGGGCGCCGAGGCCGACCGCATCAGCGGTTTTCGCCTGGGGGCCGACGATTACCTGCCCAAGCCCTTCAGCATGGCCGAGTTGCGGGTACGCATCGAAGCCATCCTGCGCCGGGTGGCCCTGGACCGTCGGCCGACTCCGCCGGCACCAAGCAGCACGCTGCAGAACCTGCGTTTCGACGACGAACTGTGCGATGTGTGCTTTGCCGAGCAATGGGCCGGCCTGACCCGCAGCGAATACAGATTGCTGGAAACCCTGCACCGCAGCGCCGACGAAGTGTTGAGCAAGGCCTTCCTTTATCAGCACGTGCTGCAGCGTGGCTACGCAGCCCATGACCGCAGCCTGGATATGCATGTCAGCCAGATCCGTCGCAAGCTCAAGGCGTTGGGCTACATCGAGCGAGAGCTGCGCACCGTGTGGGGCAAGGGTTATGTACTGAGTGCCGGCGATGAGCTGGCCTGAACTGCCCGGGCGGCACTCGCTGTTCTGGAAGCTGGCGTGTCTGCTGGTGGCGTTCTGCTTGCTGATGATCTGGCTCAGCTGGTCCTGGGGCCGCTATGTGGAGCAGAAGAACCTCTATCTCTCCGACGAGGCTCGGGCCACCCTCGGCCAGTACGCCAGCGAAGCGGAACAGGCCTGGAAGCGCGGCCAGAGCGGCGGTGTAGATGCCTGGGTGCAGCAGATGGCCGCTCGCGAGACGACCTGGGTCGGGGTCATTGGCAGCGACCTGCAATCCTTGAGCAGCCGCCCGTTGAACTGGATCGAAGCCCAGCGCCTGACCTTCCTGCGCGGTGCCGACTGGCCGGTGAGCCGGCACAGTCAAGGCCTGCCCTGGCTGAAGGTTCCCTTTCCCGAAGACCCTTCCGCCGGCAGCCTGGTGATCGAGTTGCCGCAACGCTTTATGCCCGGCCGCTATCGATTGTTCTGGCGGTTGATGACCAATGGGGTGATTCCCGGGCTGTTCACCTTGTTGCTCTGTGTCGGTCTGTATCGCTTGCTGGTGGTGCCGCTCAAGCAGTTGCGCGAGCAGGCCAATGCCTGGCGCGCTGAGCAGTTGAATGTGCGCCTGTCCTCCGAGACTACCCAGCGCAAGGACGAGCTTGGCGAGTTGGGGCGGGCCTTCGACCAGATGTCCGAGCGCCTGCAAAGCACGGTGGCGGTGCAGCAGCAGTTGCTGCGCGACCTGTCCCATGAGTTGCGCACGCCATTGAGCCGCCTGCGGGTGGCCTGTGACAGCGAGCAGGATTCGGGCGCCCTGCGCGAGCGCCTGGCGCGGGAAATCGACGGCATGCAGCGTCTGGTGGAAGACAGCCTGCAACTGGCCTGGCTGGATGCCGAGCGCGCGCCCTTGCCCCAGGAGCAGATCCAGGTCCAGGCGCTGTGGGAAATGCTCAGCGAGAATGCCTGCTTCGAAAGCGGCTGGGCGTGCGAGCAGCTGTGCTGCGAGCTGGCGGCCGATTGCTGGGTGCGCGGGCACCTCAATAGCCTGGCCCAAGCGCTGGAGAACATCCTGCGCAATGCCATCCGCCACTCGCCGGCCGGCGCCCGGGTCACCCTTGGCGGACAACGCGATGGCAAGTATTGGCACCTGTGGCTGGACGACCAGGGGCCGGGGGTATCCGAAGAGGACCTAGAGCGGATCTTTGCCCCCTTTATCCGCCTCGATGGCTCGCGTCCGGGAGACGGCGGTTTCGGCCTGGGCCTGAGCATCGCGCGCAATGCGGTGGTGCGTCAGGGCGGGCAGCTGTGGGCACAGAACACTGCCCAGGGCTTGCGCATCCATTTGCGCCTGTTGGGGGCCTGAAAGGCGCCTGTCCATTGCTTATGCCAATAAGCCATAAGGCCCGCACTTTGCGTGATATGGCGCCAGGGCGTTTGCCGGTATGATAGGCGCCCCCGCAGTCTGGATTGCGAATACGCCATGACCTTGCAGTACCCAACCATCGCCGATTGCGTCGGCAACACCCCGCTGGTTCGTTTGCAGCGCCTGCCTGGCGCCACCAGCAACACCCTGCTGCTCAAGCTCGAGGGCAACAACCCGGCGGGTTCGGTCAAGGACCGTCCGGCACTGTCGATGATCACCCGCGCCGAACTGCGCGGGCAGATCCAGGCCGGCGACACCCTGATCGAGGCGACCTCGGGTAACACCGGTATCGCTCTGGCCATGGCTGCGGCGATCAAGGGCTACAAGATGGTCCTGATCATGCCCGACAACTCCAGCGCCGAGCGCAAGGCGGCGATGACCGCCTATGGCGCCGAGCTGATCCTGGTGAGCCAGGAAGAGGGCATGGAAGGCGCTCGCGACCTGGCCGAGCGGATGCAGGCCGAAGGCCGCGGCAAGGTACTCGACCAGTTCGCCAATGGCGACAATCCCGAGGCTCACTACAGCGGTACCGGCCCGGAAATCTGGCGCCAGACCCAGGGCAGCATCACCCATTTCATCAGCTCGATGGGCACCACCGGCACCATCATGGGCACCTCGCGCTACCTCAAGGAGCAGAACCCCGAGATCCAGATCGTCGGCCTGCAACCCATGGAAGGCTCGGCCATTCCCGGCATTCGCCGCTGGCCCGAGGAATACCTGCCGAAGATCTATCAGGCCAGCCGGGTCGATCGCATCGTCGACATGGCCCAGAGCGAAGCCGAAGACGTGACCCGGCGTCTGGCCCGGGAAGAAGGCATTTTCTGCGGCGTGTCCTCCGGTGGTGCGGTGGCGGCGATGCTGCGCCTGTCCCGGGAAGTGGAGAATGCAGTGATGGTCGCGATCATCTGCGATCGTGGCGATCGATACCTGTCGACCGGCATTTTCGATGCGCCCAACTGATGGCTAAGCACGAAAGAGGCCTGCGCTTCCAGCCTGCGGGCGGCAGCCGGGCGCCCCAGGTTCCCGTGGGCAAGAAGCAGCGCCTGAGCATCCAGCGTTTGGCCAATGACGGTCGCGGCATCGCCTTCGTTGAGGGTCGTACCTGGTTTGTCAGCGGTGCCCTGGCCGGCGAAGAAGTCGAGGCGCGAGTGCTGGGCGCCCATGGCAAAGTGGTGGAGGCCCGTGCCGAGCGGATTTTCAGCGCCAGCGAGTTGCGCCGTGCGCCAGCCTGCGCCCACGCCGGGCGTTGTGGCGGTTGCAGCGTCCAGCACTTGCCCCATGCCGAACAGCTTGCCCTGAAACAGCGCATGCTCGCCGAGCAACTGTCCAAGGTGGCCGGGGTCGAACCCGAGGCCTGGGCGGCGCCCCTGAGCGGGCCGGAATTCGGCTATCGGCGCCGGGCCCGGGTGGCCGTGCGCTGGGATGCCAAGGGCAAGCGGCTGGAAGTCGGCTTCCGCGCCGCCAGCAGCCAGGACATAGTCGCCATCGATGATTGCCCGGTGCTGGTACAGGCCTTGCAGCCGATCATGACGCGCTTGCCGGCGATGCTGCGGCGCCTGAGCAAGCCACAGGCCCTGGGGCATGTGGAACTGTTCAGCGGCTCGGCCCTGGCCTTGCTGTTGCGGCATATGGCGCCGTTGCCGGCAGACGACCTGGCGATCCTCAAGGACTTCTGCGACTTCCACCAGGCGCAACTCTGGCTGCACGGTGAAGACGGGCCACAGCCATTCGATCCGGCACAGGCCCTGGGTTATCGCCTGGAGCAATGGGATCTGCAGCTGGCTTATCGCCCGGGCGATTTCGTCCAGGTCAATGCCGGGGTCAATGAGGCGATGGTGGCCCAGGCCCTGGAGTGGCTGGCGCCGCAAGCCCAGGAGCGGGTGCTGGATCTGTTCTGCGGCCTGGGCAACTTTGCTTTGCCGCTGGCTCGGCAAGTGCGGGAAGTGGTGGCCGTGGAAGGGGTGGCGACCATGGTGGCGCGCGCCGCGGACAATGCAGCCAGCAACAATTTGCATAACACGCGCTTTTTTCAAGCCGATTTATCCCAACCCCTGAGTGTCGCCGAGTGGGTCGGCGAAGGCTTTTCTGCGGTACTCTTGGACCCACCTCGCGACGGTGCTTTCGAGGTGGTTCGGCAGTTGGCGAACCTGGGGGCCAAACGGTTGGTCTATGTGTCGTGCAATCCGGCAACCCTGGCTCGTGACACGGTCGAACTGATCAAGCAGGGCTACAGGTTAAAACGTGCCGGGATCCTCGATATGTTTCCTCAGACGGCGCATGTCGAGGCCATGGCGTTATTCGAAGCGAGCTAGGATGGCTTGTCTAATCCGACTGGTCTTTCAGTTGTGGCTCGCTGGCCCTGCGAGCCGCGCCTGAGGGTTGAAGATCAGCGATTTGACGCATTGAATGTGCGTCGTAGGGAAGGTAAAGCAAAGATGGTACAGGTGAGAGCGCACCAGCCGATCAACACCGACGGCAGTATCAATCTCGAGGCATGGCTCGATCACACGGTCAGCGTCGATATCGCCCTGGATCGTGAAGCCTTGAAGCAAGCCTGCGAGTTCGCTCGCGAGGCCGAATTGAAATACATCGCGACCAAGGGCCAGAGCACCGAGGACGCATCGAGTTTCAGCACGGGCCTGGAGATCGCCGAGATCCTCGCCGACCTCAAGCTGGATCAGGATTCCCTGGTCGCCGCGGTGCTTTACCGTGGCGTTCGCGAAGGGCAAATCCCGTTGCCGGCGGTCAGCCAGCAGTTCGGCCCGGTGGTGGCCAAGCTGATCGAGGGTGTGCAGCGCATGGCGGCCATCACCGCCAGTCTCAGCCCTCGTCAGTCGCTGGTGCTGGGCAGCCAGACCCAGGTGGAAAACCTGCGCAAGATGCTGGTGGCCATGGTCGACGACGTGCGCGTGGCGCTGATCAAGCTGGCCGAGCGTACCTGCGCCATTCGTGCGGTGAAGAGCGGCGACGAAGAGAAGCGCAACCGGGTGGCCCGGGAGGTCTTCGATATCTACGCGCCCCTGGCTCACCGCCTGGGCATCGGCCATATCAAGTGGGAACTGGAAGACCTGTCTTTCCGTTACCTGGAGCCCGAACAATACAAGCAGATCGCCAAGCTGCTGCATGAGCGGCGGCTGGATCGCGAGCGCTTCATTTCCGATGTGATGAACCAGCTGCAGAACGAGCTGCAGGCCACCGGGGTCAACGCCGACATCAGCGGGCGGGCCAAGCACATCTATTCCATCTGGCGCAAAATGCAGCGCAAGGGCCTGGAGTTCAGCCAGATCTACGATGTGCGCGCGGTGCGGGTGCTGGTGCCGGAAATGCGCGACTGCTACACCGCGCTGGGCATAGTGCACACCCTGTGGCGGCACATTCCCAAGGAATTCGACGACTACATCGCCAACCCCAAGGAAAACGGCTACCGCTCGCTGCACACTGCGGTGATCGGCCCCGAGGGCAAGGTGCTGGAAGTGCAGATCCGCACCCACGCCATGCACGAAGAAGCCGAGCTCGGGGTTTGCGCCCACTGGAAGTACAAGGGCACCGACGTCAAGTCCGGTTCCAACCATTACGAAGAGAAGATTTCCTGGCTGCGCCAAGTGCTGGAATGGCACGAGGAGCTGGGGGATATCGGCGGCCTGGCCGAGCAGTTGCGGGTGGATATCGAGCCGGACCGGGTCTATATCTTCACCCCCGACGGCCATGCCATCGACCTGCCCAAGGGCGCCACGCCGCTGGACTTCGCCTACCGGGTACACACCGAGATCGGCCACAACTGCCGGGGCGCGAAGATCAACGGGCGTATCGTGCCGCTCAACTACAGCCTGCAGACCGGTGAGCAGGTGGAGATCATCACCAGCAAGCACGGCACCCCGAGCCGTGACTGGCTCAACCCCAACCTGGGCTACGTCACCACATCCCGGGCCCGGGCGAAGATCGTCCACTGGTTCAAGCTGCAGGCGCGCGATCAGAACGTCGCCGCCGGCAAGACCCTGCTGGAACGCGAACTGAACCGTCTCGACCTGCCGCAGGTGGACTTCGACAAGCTGGCGGATAAAGCCAACATGAAGACCGCCGAGGACATGTTCGCCGCCCTCGGTGCTGGCGACTTGCGCCTGGCGCAACTGGTCAACCTGGCCCAGCAACTGGTGGAGCCGGAGCGCGGCAACGAGCAGTTGGAGCTGATTCCACGCAAGGCCACCGGCTACAAGCCGGGCAAGCGTGGCGATATCCAGATCCAGGGCGTGGGCAACCTGATGACCCAGATGGCCGGTTGCTGCCAGCCATTGCCGGGGGATGCGATCGTCGGCTACATCACCCAGGGCCGCGGTGTGAGTATTCACCGCCAGGACTGCGCCTCGGTGCTGCAACTGGCCGGGCGCGAGCCGGAGCGGATCATCCAGGTCAGTTGGGGGCCGGTGCCGGTGCAGACCTACCCGGTGGACATCATCATTCGCGCCTACGACCGTTCCGGTCTGCTGCGTGATGTGTCCCAGGTGCTGCTCAACGAGCGGATCAACGTGCTGGCGGTCAACACCCGCTCGAACAAGGAGGACAACACTGCGCTGATGTCCCTGACCATCGAGATTCCGGGACTGGACGCCCTGGGGCGTCTGCTGGGGCGAATCTCCCAGCTGCCGAACATCATCGAGACCCGCCGCAACCGCACCCCGTGATGCCTGTAGAGAATGGACCAACCGATGTACAGCCTTGACGACCTGCTTCACCTCATGGCGCGCCTGCGGGACCCGCAATATGGCTGCCCCTGGGACCTCAAGCAAAATTACGCGAGCATCGTCCCCCATACCCTGGAGGAGGCCTATGAAGTGGCCGACGCCATCGAGCGCGGTGACTTCGAGCACTTGCCGGGCGAGCTGGGGGACTTGCTGTTCCAGGTGGTGTATTACAGCCAGCTGGCCCGGGAAGAGGGGCGCTTCGAGTTCGCCGGGGTGGTGGATGGCATCACCCGCAAGTTGATCCGGCGCCATCCCCATGTGTTCCCCACCGGCGACCTGCATGCGCCGCTGGATACGCCGCGGCTGAATGAAGATCAGGTCAAGGAGCGTTGGGAGCAGATCAAGGCCGAGGAGCGGGCAGAAAAGTCCGACGCCCCCCAGCAGTTGTCCCTGCTCGATGACGTGCCCGCTGCCTTGCCGGCGTTGTCCCGCGCTGCCAAGTTGCAGAAGCGCGCGGCCCAGGTCGGCTTCGACTGGCCGGAAGCCCTGCCGGTGGTGGACAAGGTGCGCGAGGAACTGGACGAAGTGCTGGAGGCCATGGCCGACAACGACCCGGCGGCAATCGGCGAGGAGATCGGCGATCTGCTGTTTGTCGTGGTTAACCTGGCCAGGCACCTCAAGGTCGATCCGGAAACCGCACTGCGCGGCGCCAATGCCAAGTTCGACCGGCGCTTTCGATTTATCGAACAGGCATTGCGCGACACTGCCCGTCCCATGGAAGATTGCACCCTCGAAGAATTGGACGCCCTGTGGGGCGAAGCCAAGCGTCAGGAAAAGAATATGCCCAGCTGTGGTTCCAGCCGCAGCCCGAATGAGTGAGTACCATGAGCCTTTCCCTTCGCGACCAGTTGCTCAAAGCAGGGCTGGTCAACCAAAAGCAGGCCAAGCAGGTCGGCAAGGACAAGCAGAAGCAGCAGCGTCTGGCCCACAAGGGGCAGATCGAACTCGATGACTCCCGGCAGCGCGCCGCCCAGGAAGCCATGGCCGAGAAGGTCAAGCGCGACCAGGAGCTCAATCGCCAGCTGCAGGAGAAGGCCGAGCAGAAGGCTCGTGCGGCGCAGATCAAGCAACTGATCGAAGTGTCGCGGCTGCCCAAGCTGACCACCGAGGACTACTACAACTTCGTCGACGACAAGAAGGTCAAGCGTCTGTCGGTGAACACCCTGATGCGTAACAAGCTCAGCAGTGGCTCCCTGGCCATCGTCCATCATGGCGGCGGTTATGAGGTGATTCCACGGGAGGCAGCGCTGAAGATCCAGGAGCGCGATCCGAGCCGCATCGTCCAGCTCAATACCCCTACCGAGGCCCCGGACGAGGACGATCCGTACGCGGCCTATCAGATTCCAGACGATCTGATGTGGTAAGCCCCCAGTAACGAACAACCCCGCTTATGCGGGGTTTTTCATTTGGGTGGGGCGGGGATCCGCGTGGAGATCCCGGTACCCCTGCGCAGGCTCGGGCTCAGGAGCCCTGGCCGGCGCGGTATTGCTCGAGTTTTTCCAGTTCGGCCTTGTAGCTGTGGGCTTCGCTCTCGGAGTGGAACATGCCCACCAGCATGTCCTGCTGATGCACATCCCAGATCCGTATGCCCGCGGCTACGCCTTCATGGGATTTATGTGAATCGTCGCGTTCAGTCACTTTTACAGTCATCTGCTAGCTCCAATCTCTGTTGATCTGCAGCAAGGCGTGTGCAGGACTCCGTTATATATTTTGTTAGCTTGCTAAGTAAATTACCTGGCGCTGCAACAGACCTTTGCAGAATCGGCGACAATCCTGCGGCCCGCGAAAACCGCGGCATGGGGTCGCAGGACGGCGGGTTTCATGAAGAAAGTTTCATCTTCAGGGGCTTGCCCTGATCAGGTTGCAAGGGGGGCTGACGGCGAATTCAAGGCAAAAAAAAGCCCCGCATTCGCGAGGCTTTCGATCTTGCCGTGGCTCAGTTGCCCTTGACGGCCTTGCCGTTGACGGTGCCGTTGAGGAGCATGATGTTGTACTCCTTGCCGTCGGTTTCCACCTGTTGCAGGCGTACCAGCAGGTAGTCCCAGTCCTTGGCGAACCACATCACGGTGATGCGCTTGCTCTGCGTCGGGTCGCGCACGCGCTCGACCTTGATCGCATCGATCTGGCCGGCCTTGGTGTCGACCTTTTCCGAGCCCAGGACGCGGAAATCGTAGGTGTCCACATCGCCGCCATCGACCACCTGGTAGCTCATGGTTTTCTTGCCGGCGGCCACGTCATGCTGCAGCGCCAGCTGGTAGGTGGACTTGTCCACCATGCCGCTGTTCAGTGGCAGCTTGACCGCGTCGCCACGGTCGGTGCCGGTGACCATCTTGGCATTCCAGTCGAAATCCAGGTCGGACTTCTTGGCCTTGCCCAGGCCGCCGCGTTCAAAGTGATAGGACTGGGGCACCAGGGTGTCCTTGTCCAGGGTCAGGGTGCTTTCCTCAGTCAGGCTGGCGATCATCATCGAGGCCTTGAAACTGAGCTTCCACGCGCCGTTGGCGGTTTTTTCCAGGCTGCGTTCAGCAGTGCCACTCATGGGCAGTTGCTTCCAGTCGGCGGTGTAGCTGGCGGAGAACGGGTGAAGATCTGCCGCCTGCACAACCGGCAGGGCGAACAGAGCACAAGCGAGGAGCAGGGCGCGACGCATAAAATCTCCTAGGTTCGAATCAAATAACCGCTGGCGGCCAGTAATTGACCATCCAGTAAAGCACCCTCGGCGCGGAGCGTCAGTCGGTCTTCGGCAAACCAGCGTACGGCCATGGGGTAAATCCGGTGTTCCTGGACGTGCACTCGCTGCGCCAGGCTCTGCGGCGAGTCGTGCAACTCTACCGGGATCACAGCCTGTACGACCAGAGGCCCGCCATCGAGTTCCTCGGTGACGAAGTGCACGCTGCAGCCATGCTCCGTATCTCCGGCCTCCAGCGCCCGCTGATGAGTGTGTAACCCTTTGTATTTGGGTAGCAGCGAGGGATGGATATTCAGCAGCCGGCCCTGGTAGTGGCGCACGAAGCCAGCGCTGAGAATGCGCATGAATCCGGCCAGGACCACCAGTTTCGGTTGGAAGGTATCGATCAGTTCGATCAGCCCCTGATCGAAGGCCTCGCGGCCTTCGAAGGTGGTGTGATCGAGGAAGCGGGTGGGAATGCCCGCTGCCTGGGCGCGCTGCAGCCCGTAGGCGTCAGCGCGGTTGGAGATCACGGCAGCGATGCGCACCGGACTGTCGTCGGTGCGCGCGTTGTCGATCAGGGCTTGCAGGTTACTGCCGGTGCCGGACAGCAGCACCACAACATCACAGGTCGGCGACATCCGCTCTTGCATCAGTGGGCCTTGAGGTTCTTCAGCTCGACCTGGGCTGCGCCTTCGGCGGCAGCGGCGATCTGGCCGATGACCCATGGCTGTTCGCCGGCTTCACGCAGGACCTTCAGGGCGTTGTCCACCTGGTCCTGGGCCACGCAGATGACCATGCCCACGCCGCAGTTCAGCACGCGATGCATTTCATGTTCGTCGACGTTGCCTTGCTCTTGCAGCCAGTCGAATACCGCCGGGCGTTTCCAGCTGGCCACGTCGACCACGGCCTGGGCGCCTTTTGGCAGCACCCGCGGGATGTTGTCCAGCAGGCCGCCGCCGGTGATGTGGGCCATGGCCTTGACCGCGCCGGTGTCCTTGATCAGCTTGAGCAGCGGCTTGACGTAGATGCGGGTCGGGGCCATCAGCAGGTCGGTCAGCGGCTTGCCTTCGAGCTGGATGTTCTCGATGTCGGCACCGGCAACTTCGATGATCTTGCGGATCAGCGAGTAACCGTTGGAGTGCGGGCCGGAAGACGGCAGGGCCAGCAGGGCGTCGCCAGTGGCAACTTTCGAGCCGTCGATGATCTCGGCCTTTTCCACCACGCCGACGCAGAAACCGGCCAGGTCGTAGTCTTCGCCTTCGTACATGCCAGGCATTTCAGCGGTTTCACCGCCCACCAGGGAGCAGCCGGACAGTTCGCAGCCGGCGCCGATGCCGGTTACTACCTGGGCGGCGGTGTCGACGTTGAGCTTGCCGGTGGCGTAGTAGTCGAGGAAAAACAGCGGCTCGGCACCGCAGACCACCAGGTCATTGACGCACATGGCCACCAGGTCGATGCCGATGCTGTCGTGCTTGTTCAGGTTCAGGGCCAGGCGCAGCTTGGTGCCCACGCCGTCGGTGCCGGACACCAGAACGGGTTGCTTGTAGCCGGCCGGGATCTCGCAGAGGGCGCCGAAACCGCCCAGGCCGCCCATGACTTCCGGGCGCGCGGTGCGCTTGGCGACGCTCTTGATGCGTTCGACCAATGCTTCACCGGCGTCGATGTCTACACCGGCGTCTTTGTAGCTCAGGGAGGGTTGCTTGCTCATGATCCAGGCCTTTAGGGGGGATTCAGGGGTATCGACCGAACCAGGAAGGCGATCCGGGCACTGCGAAAGTGTCCGGTGGGCCCAGCTGATGCCGGTCTGCGAAGGCGCGCGATTTTATCAGGCTTGAGGGGCAGCGGCCATCCTCGGACCGACGGGTAGAGGCATATCCGCTGAAAAAAACCAGGTTCAAGCGTGTTGGTGCTCCTGCCGGTGCCTGTATAAGGTATAGCGCTCAAGTGACTATCGTTATGACAGCACCAAAACTTCCGGGCAGCGGGTGAATGTTTTGCCGCCGCTTGTGGTCACAGCCTTGCCCGCCGTGGTTCAGGGGGGCTGTTTCAATCGTATTTTTTGTCTTCGGGAATCTTCCATGCGTCTGGGTAAATTTCTGTTTGTGGGCTGTTTGTCATGGGTCAGCCTGGCGAGTCATGCCGAAACCCTCAATGGCCTGTATCAAGTTCGCGAGCCGGTGAAGAGCCAGGCACCCGAAGAGCGTGACCAGGCCACGCAGCGCGCCCTGGAAACCCTGGTACTACGCCTCACCGGTGATGCCAAGGCAGCGCAGGGGCCAGGCCTGGCGGCAGTCCGCAAGGACCCGCAGCAGATCATCAGCCAGTACGGCTACGATGCCGGGCCGCCGGAGAGCTTGCAGGTGGATTTCGACCCGGTCAGCACCGACCGGGTGCTGCGCCAGGCGGGCTTGTCGCTGTGGGGCAGCAATCGGCCGTCGATCCTCGGCTGGTGGCTGAGCGATTCTGCCGAAGGTTCGAGCCTGGTTGGCGATGGCCAGGCCAGTGCCGGGCCCTTGCGGCGTGCGGCGCAGCATCGTGGCTTGCCGTTGCGCTTGCCTCTGGGGGACCTGGAAGAGCAGATCGTTGCCACGGCGCCGAATCTTGAAGGTGCCGATCCGGCGCCTTTGCGGGGCGCTTCCGAGCGTTATGGTGCCGATGCGCTGCTGGCGGTGCATGCCCGTGAGGAGGGCGGCCAATGGCAGGCCAAGTGGCGCCTGTGGCTGGGCGAGCAGAAGGAGCAGGGCACTGTTCAGGGCGCCGATACCGCGGCCCTGGCCGATGCGGTGCTGTTGGCGGTGAGCCAGCGCCTGGCGCCGCGCTTCGTCACTCGTCCGGGGGCCTCCAGCGAGCAGTTGTTGGAAGTCCAGGGCATGACCCTGGAGCACTACGCGACCTTGGGCCACTTGCTGGAGCCATTCGGCGCGCAGTTGCAGAGCATCGACGGTGACCGCGTGATCTATCGGGTCAATGGCAGCGCAGAGCAACTGCGGGCGCAGTTGTCCCTGGCCAGGTTGCAGGAGATTCCTGCCGGCGAGGCGCAACCTTCCCAGGTGCCCGCCTCGGCGGGCGAGGCTGGGGCCTCGGCACCGGCTGCGCAGGCGCAACTGCGTTTTCGTTGGTAGCGGTTGGTTTCCTTCTATATAGAAGCTGGAGTGGTTTATGCCTGATACCCGTCGTTGGATCTGGTTGGCTGGCGTGGTCCTGGTGTGTGGGTTCGTCTACTTGCTGCACCCGATCCTCAGTCCGTTCCTGGTGGCGCTGTTGTTGGCCTATCTGTTCGACCCACTGGTGGATCGCCTGGAAGGCTGGGGCCTGTCGCGAACCTGGGGCGTGGTGACGGTGTTCGCCCTGTTCACCCTGATCGTGATGACCTTGCTCCTGGTGCTGGTGCCGATGCTGGCCAAGCAGTTGCTGCGTCTCTATGAGTTGGCGCCGCAGATGCTCGACTGGGTGCAGCACACTGCCATGCCCTGGGCGCAGTCGCGGCTGGGCCTGGCGGAGGGCTTCTGGAAGTTTGACAAGGTCAAGGCCGCCATCAGCGAGCATATGGGCCAGACCACCGATATCGTCGGCGCCGTGCTGAGCCAGGCGACGGCTTCGGGCCTGGCGCTGATCGGCTGGCTGGCCAATCTGGTGCTGATTCCGGTGGTCAGCTTCTACCTGCTGCGGGACTGGGACCTGATGATGGCCAAGATCCGCAGCCTGCTGCCGCGCAATCGCGAGGAGCGAGTCGTGGCGCTGGCGGGCGAGTGCCACGAGGTGCTGGGGGCCTTTGTTCGTGGGCAACTGCTGGTGATGCTGGCCCTGGGCATGATCTATGCGGCGGGGCTGATGCTGGTGGGGCTCGAGCTGGGGCTGCTGATCGGCCTGATTGCCGGCTTGGCGGCAATAGTGCCGTACATGGGGTTTGTCATCGGCATTGGCGCGGCCTTGACCGCCGGCCTGTTCCAGTTCGGCGGCGAGCTGTACCCGATGATCGGGATAGTCGCGGTGTTCATGGTGGGGCAGGCGCTGGAGGGCATGGTGCTGACGCCTTTGCTGGTGGGCGATCGGATTGGCTTGCATCCGGTGGCGGTGATTTTCGCCATTCTGGCCGGCGGCGAGCTGTTCGGCTTTACCGGGGTGCTGTTGGCCTTGCCCGTGGCGGCGGTGATCATGGTACTGGTGCGTCATGTGCACGATCTGTACAAGGACTCCGACCTGTACAGCGGCGCCGAAGACCCTGACTTGTAAGGCTGTGGCGGTATTGGGTGTCGTCTCCGGGCGTGGCTTGGCCAGTGCTTCTCGGCCGGCGCCCGGGCTGTCAAGGAATCCCCTTTGCGGCTTTTCGACTGACGCAAACCTTTGATTTTGCTTGTGGTCTGTTGCATTGTGCGCTCGGCGTCACGGGTATAAACTTTGCAAACTTTACACAGAGGCCACTAACGGTTCGTTTGGAACTGTTCAGTCAGCATGAAACCGATTCAGCTGCCCCTAGGTGTGCGTCTGCGTGATGACGCCACCTTCATCAACTACTACCCAGGCGCCAATGCCGCTGCACTCGGCTACGTCGAGCGCCTATGCGAAGCCGACGCCGGTTGGACCGAAAGCCTGATTTACCTCTGGGGCAAGCACGGCGTGGGGCGTACCCATCTGTTGCAGGCAGCTTGCCTGCGTTTCGAACAGATGGGGGAGCCGGCGGTGTACCTGCCACTGGCGGAGTTGCTGGATCGCGGTATCGAGATTCTCGACAATCTCGAGCAGTACGAGCTGGTGTGCCTGGATGATCTGCAGGCGGTGGCTGGCAAGGCTGATTGGGAAGAGGCGCTGTTTCATCTGTTCAATCGCTTGCGTGACAGCGGGCGTCGGCTGTTGATCGCCGCTTCCACCTCTCCTCGCGAACTGCCGGTGAAACTGGCGGACTTGAAGTCGCGCCTGACCCTGGCGCTGATCTTCCAGATGCGTCCGCTTTCCGATGAAGACAAATTGCGTGCCTTGCAGTTGCGTGCGTCCCGTCGCGGGCTGCACCTGACCGACGAGGTCGGGCATTTTATTCTGACTCGCGGCACCCGCAGCATGAGTGCCCTGTTCGAGCTGCTCGAACGCCTCGATCAGGCTTCGTTGCAGGCCCAGCGCAAACTGACCATCCCTTTTCTGAAAGAGACCCTGGGCTGGTAAATCTGCGGCCTGGGAGCTTTTCGAAGCGGTGTTTCGGCAAGTTCCAGGCGCCAGAAAACGCACCTTTGGAAGGGTTTCCAGAGGCGGGTAGGCATAAAATGGGCTTAAAGCCTTAGATGTACGCAAGAAACTCATAAGTCACATTCTGATCGATTGAATTTGCAAATGAGGGCGATAGAGGGCATAGTCGCGTCTTCATTTATTTCAAGCCACGGTCGTGCCCATGCTAAATCGCTTCGCACCCCTCGTGCCTCTCGCACTCGTCACCCTGTTGTTTGGTTGCGCTTCTCACACGCCGATGTCTCAGCAGCAACCTGCGCAACAGGCTCAAGTCACCACCAAGAACTCGTCTTCCGCTGTTTACCAGGAAGAGCTGGCAACTGAAAAGGAACTGGCAGAATTCGCTGACAGCAAGCCTTATCAGTTGCCAGTTCTGGCTGACAGCATCCTCGAGCGCGGCATGTCCCTGATCGGTACCCGCTACCGTTTCGGTGGTACCTCGGAAGCCGGCTTCGATTGCAGCGGTTTCATCGGTTATCTGTTTCGTGAAGAGGCGGGCATGAACCTGCCGCGCTCCACTCGCGAAATGATCAACGTCAAGGCCCCTCTGGTGGCCCGTAACAACCTCAAGCCTGGTGACCTGCTGTTCTTCAGCACCAATGGCCGTGGCCGCGTCAGTCACGCCGGTATCTACCTGGGCGATGATCAATTCATCCACTCCAGCAGCCGCCGCAGCGGTGGCGTGCGGGTCGACAGCCTGGGCGACAGCTACTGGAGCAAGACCTTTATCGAAGCCAAGCGCGCACTCGCCATGGCCCCGACAGTGGTCACCGCGCGCAAATAAGCGGACAACTTGTAAGGCGAAGTTAAAGTCTTACTTGAAGTTTGGCGCGTAGACGCTAGAATCCTGATCTATTGTTGAAACTAACCGCGTAAGCCCTGCTTACGCGGTTTTGTTTTCAGTGCCACGGCAGAGAAAGCCGCATCCCGATCAGGATTGTTCAGCTTATGTCGACCTCAGCCCGTTTCGCCCTGATTGTTCTCGCCGCGCTGCTCAGCGCCTGCGCCAGCCGTACCTCGCCTCCTGCACCTGTGGTGCGTGCCCCGGTATTCAATTCCTCGCAGTCTTTCGATCCGGTGGCCGAAGATGTGCTGTTCCGCGCCCTGGGCCTGGTAGGCACGCCTTATCGCTGGGGGGGTAATACTCCGGATTCCGGTTTCGATTGCAGCGGTCTGATCGGCTATGTCTACCGCGATGCCGCCGGTATCTCGCTGCCACGCTCGACCCGCGAGATGATCGGCATGCAGGCGCCGGATGTGGGCAAGTCTGCCCTGCAGACCGGCGACCTGATCTTCTTCGCCACCAATGGCGGCTCCCAGGTCAGCCATGCCGGTATCTATGTCGGTGAAGGGCGCTTCGTGCATGCCCCGGCCACGGGCGGTACGGTGAAGCTCGACAGCCTGTCCAAGGCCTATTGGCAGAAAGCCTATCTGGGTGCCAAGCGCGTGCTGCAGCCGGAACATCTGGCGCACAATCCCTAGTCCTCTTCAGTCGAGGTTCTCGTGACCGCCCGTACGCTCAACCTCGACGATGCCCTCTACCAATACCTGCTGGACGTTTCCCTGCGTGAAACGCCGTTGCTGCGGCGTCTGCGGGATGAAACCCAGGCGCTGCCCAATGCCCGCTGGCAAATAGCGCCGGAGCAGGGCCAGTTTCTCGCCTTGCTGATCCAGCTGATCGGCGCCCGGCAGGTGCTGGAGGTGGGCACCTTCACTGGCTACAGCGCCTTGTGCATGGCTCAGGCGTTGCCTGATGAGGGGTCGCTGATCTGTTGCGATATTCCAGGCGACTACAACGCCACGGCGCGTCGCTACTGGCAGGAGGCGGGGCTGGAACAGTGCATCGACCTGCGCCTGGCACCTGCCTTGGAAACCCTGGGCGATCTGGAGCGGGCAGGGCAGCAGGGCTCTTTCGATCTGATCTTTATCGATGCCGACAAAGCCAACTATCCGGCGTACCTGGAGTCGGCCCTGCGCCTGCTGCGGGTCGGCGGCCTGGTGGTGTTCGATAACACCTTGTGGAGTGGGCGGGTGCTGGAACAGCACGCTGCCAGTGAGGATACCCGGGCCATCCAGGCGCTCAATCGCGCCTTGAAGGATGACCCGCGCATCGATCTGTCACTGCTGCCCTTGGGAGACGGCCTGACCCTGTGCCGCAAGCGCTGAATTCAAGGCGCCTTGGCGGCGGATACACGCCAGATCTTGTTGCCCACATCATCGGCCACCAGCAAATCCCCTTGCCGATCTATCACCACCCCGACCGGGCGTCCCATGGCTTTGTCATCGGCGCTGAGAAAGCCGCTGAGCACGTCAATCGGCTTGCCTTGAGGGTGACCCGCGCTGAAGGGCACGAAAATCACCTTGTAGCCGCTCAGGGGCTTGCGGTTCCAGGAGCCGTGCTGGCCGACAAAGGCGCCTTTGGTGAAGGGCGCGGGCAGCTTGCTGCCCTCGGCGAACGCCAGCCCCAGTGAGGCGGTGTGTGGTCCCACGGCGTAGTCCGGGGCAATCGCCTTGGCCACCAGTTCCGGGTTCTGCGGCTCGACTCGCACATCCACATGTTGCCCGTAGTAGCTGTAGGGCCAGCCATAGAAGGCGCCGTCCTTGACCGAGGTGATGTAGTCCGGCACCAGGTCGCTGCCGATCTCATCCCTTTCGTTCACCGCCGTCCATAGCGCGCCACTGACCGGCTCCCAGGCCAGGCCATTGGGGTTGCGCAGGCCGGTGGCGAACAGGCGGTGCTGGCCGCTGGCACGGTCCACTTCCCAGATCGCCGCCCGGCCCTGTTCCTGGTCCATGCCGTTTTCCCCGACGTTGCTGTTGGAGCCGGTGGTGACATAGAGCTTGCTGCCGTCCTTGCTGGCGATGACGTTCTTGGTCCAGTGGTGGTTGAGCGTGCCGCCAGGCAGGTCGACGACCTTGGTCGCGGCGGCGCTGATCCGAGTGTCACCGTTGTGGTAGGGGAAGCGCAGCAATTTGTCGGTGTCCGCTATATACAGGTCATTGCCCACCAGGGTCATGCCGAACGGCGAGTTGAGATTCTCCAGAAAGGTGCTACGGGTTTCCGCCACGCCATCATGATCCGCATCCCGCAGCAGGGTGATGCGATTGGCGCTGGGCACTGCGGCGCCGGCCCGGCCCATGACCTTGCCGGCGATCCAGCCGCGAAGGCCCTGGTTGTCATCGGGTTTGGGCGGCGCGTTGGTCTCTGCCACCAGCACATCGCCATTGGGCAGCACATAGAGCCAGCGTGGATGATCGAGGTTCTCGGCGAAGGCATTGACCTGGGTGCCGGCAGCCGCCAAAGGCTTGGCATCCTTGGGCCAGCCGATGGCCGGGGCGATGTTTACCGTGGGAATCAGTGTGGGGTTGGGTTGCGGCAAGCTGGGGTTGGGCCCGGTGCCATCGGCGACCTGCAGGCTGGACGTTTCGCCGCAGGCGGCAAGGCCGGCGGCGATGGCGACAAGCAAGGTGTGTTGAAGCTTGAACATGCTGATTTCCCTATGAATGCACAGACGTCGTAGTCATAGAGAAGCATAGCCAGCGGATAGTTGCCCTTGTCTAGCGGGCTTCCTTGAACAGTACCGCGACCCCGGGATGGTAGTTGCCGGCTTCGCTGTGCAGCTTGCGGTAGGCATAGGGGAAGTACCAGGCCACTGCGCAGCAGTGTTCCTTCTGCAGGTCGTCGAGCATGTCCTGGAGTTCTTCCGGGGTGGCGCTGTGCTGGGCCTTCTGCGGGGCGACGAACAGGCAGCCGAGCTTCAGGTCGCTGGCATAGCTGATTTTCTTCGCGTCGTTGGCAATGTCCTGCAGGGCTTGGGTCAGTTGCAGGCTGTTGACCCGTGGCCAGCGCTGGGTGGCCTGGATATAGGCGCGTTCTTCCTTGGTGGCCAGGTAGAGGTCGGTACGGGCATTGCGTGCGCCTTCTTCCTGCTGTTTCTTGCTGGGGCTGTGCTCCAGGCTGACCATCTCGGCCATCCAGGCGGCGGCGGAGAGCAAGCCCAGGTTGGCCTGTTCGTCGAACCAGTAAGGGGTTTCATTATCGCCGCGCACTGCGTTGTAGCGGTCAATGCAATCGAACCAGCGTTCCAGCATCGGTCGCAGGAATTCCAGCTTTGGATTGCTGATGATCATGCCTTGCATCGAACTCACCCCTTATTGTTGTGTGGCAGGACTGTTGATTTTGGATTGTGGCTATTTGATATCAGTGCTCTGAGTGTGGCACAAGTTTGGCGTCATTTTGTTGATGCAGTGCAATTTTCCGTTGCTTGTTGCGGCCGGCTTCAATTGACGCTCCACCCCCGACCCCTTAACCTTCGCGACTTGTTTCAGGTGCTCTGTGGCCGAGGGTCGACAGAGTGAAACAGGGAAGCCGGTCAGGGCCTGTTCCAGCGATGGAGCCGACGACGATTCCGGCGCTGCCCCCGCAACGGTAGATGAGTCAAGACTGCGCCTGATGCCACTGTGTCAAACCACACGGGAAGGCGCGCAGTCCGGCAGCGATGCCCCTCATGAGCCCGGAGACCGGCCTGATCCATCCAACGGCATCACGGTGGGCGATGCCAGGCTAGCGCCGTCCCGGTCTTTTCCTGCCCGCCGTTCCCCTGTCTCAATGGAGAGCAGCCCCATGAGTGAATCCCCCGATCGTGACGAGCGCCATCTGGCGCGCATGTTGCGCAAGAAAGCCGTGATCGACGAACGCATTGCCAACTCGCCCAATGAGTGCGGGCTGCTGCTGGTGCTGACCGGCAACGGCAAAGGCAAGAGCAGTTCGGCCTTCGGCATGCTGGCGCGTTCCATGGGCCATGGCATGCGCTGTGGCGTGGTGCAGTTCATCAAGGGGCGCAACAGCACGGGCGAAGAGCTGTTTTTTCGGCGTTTCCCCGAGCAAGTGCGGTTCCATGTGATGGGCGAGGGCTTTACCTGGGAAACCCAGGATCGCCAGCGCGATATCGCCGCCGCGGAAGCGGCCTGGGCCGTTTCCAAGGAGCTGCTGAGGGATCCGGAGATTGGCCTGGTGGTGCTCGATGAACTGAACATCGCCCTCAAGCATGGCTACCTCGACCTGGACCAGGTGCTCAGCGACTTGCAGGCTCGTCCGCCGATGCAGCATGTGGTGGTGACTGGCCGCGGGGCCAAGCCGGAACTGATCGAGCTGGCGGACACCGTCACCGAAATGGGCATGCTCAAGCACGCGTTCCAGGCCGGTATCAAGGCGCAGAAAGGTGTTGAGCTGTGAGTGTGAAACCATGACCGATGTTCGTCATTGCCCGGCGGTGCTGATCGCCGCTCCGGCCTCTGGCCAGGGCAAGACTACCGTGACCGCCGCCCTGGCCCGCCTGCACCGCAATCAGGGGCGCAAGGTTCGGGTGTTCAAGTGCGGTCCGGATTTTCTCGACCCGATGATTCTCGAACGTGCCAGCGGTGCCCCGGTGTACCAGTTGGACATGTGGATGGTGGGTGAGCAGGAAAGCCGCCGCCTGCTCTGGGAAGCCGCCGCTGAAGCCGACCTGATCCTGATCGAGGGGGTCATGGGGCTGTTCGATGGCACGCCATCCAGTGCCGACCTGGCGCGGCATTTCGGCGTGCCGGTGCTGGCGGTGATCGACGGCACCGCCATGGCCCAGACCTTCGGCGCCCTGGCCCTGGGCCTGGCGCGCTATCAGCCGGACCTGCCATTCGCCGGAGTGCTGGCCAACCGGGTCGGCACCTTGCGCCATGCGCAGTTGCTCGAGGGCAGCCTGACCGAAGGCCTGCGCTGGTATGGCGCCTTGTCCCGGGAGACCGGGATCGAGCTGCCCAGCCGCCACCTGGGGCTGGTGCAAGCCAGCGAGTTGAACGACCTGGACCTGCGCCTGGATGTGGCCGCTCAGGCCCTGGCCGACAGTTGCCAGGTAGCGCTGCCACCGGCCGTGGGTTTCGCCGCGCCAACCCCCGTGGCTTGCCTGCCATTGCTGGATGGCGTGCGCATTGCCGTGGCCCGGGATGAAGCCTTCGCCTTCACCTACGGTGCCAGCCTCGACCTGCTGCGCGCCATGGGCGCGCAACTGAGTTTCTTCTCGCCGATCCACGATGCCGAGCTGCCCGACGCCGACAGCCTGTACCTGCCTGGCGGCTACCCGGAGCTGCATCATCAGGCCCTGGCACGGAACACTTCGATGCTTGCGGCCATTCGTGCCCATCATCAAGCGGGAAAACCGCTGCTGGCCGAGTGCGGCGGCATGCTCTACCTGCTGGACTCGCTGACCGATGTCGAAGGCCAGCGGGCTGAATTGCTGGGGTTGTTGCCAGGCGACGCGGTGATGCAGAAGCGCCTGGCGGCCCTGGCCCTGCAAGCGGTGGAGCTGCCTGAAGGCAGTTTGCGCGGGCACACCTATCACCACTCCCTGACCAGCACCGGGCTCGAGCCCATTGCTCGCGGCATCAGCCCCAATGGCGGGCGTGGAGCGGAGGCGGTGTATCGCCAGGGGCGGATGACGGCCTCCTATGTGCACTTCTATTTCCCATCCAATCCGGCGGCGGTAGCGGCCTTGTTCATGCCGGGCGCGGTTGCCGCTCCGGGAGAGGGTGTCGCGGGTGAGTGAACTGGAGTTTTCCGCGGCCGAGCGCGAAGCGGTCTACAAGGCCATTGCCCAGCGCCGCGACATGCGCCATTTCGCCGGTGGCAGTGTCGCCCCCGAGCTGCTGCAGCGCCTGCTGGAGGCCGCGCACCAGGCCCCCAGCGTCGGCCTGATGCAGCCCTGGCGGTTTATCCGCATCACCGATCGAGCGCTGCGCGGGCGCATCCAACAGTTGGTGGAACAGGAGCGGGTACGCACCGCCGAGGCATTGGGGGAGCGTTCCGACGAGTTCATGAAGCTCAAGGTCGAAGGCATCAACGAGTGCGCGGAGGTACTGGTGGCGGCCCTGATGGATGGCCGCGAGCGGCATATCTTCGGTCGCCGGACCCTGCCCGAGATGGACCTGGCCTCATTGTCCTGCGCGATTCAGAACCTCTGGCTGGCGGCGCGCAGCGAAGGCCTGGGCATGGGCTGGGTCTCGCTGTTCGAACCCCAGGCCCTGGCTGATCTGCTGGGCTTGCCCAGCGGCGCCAAACCGCTAGCGGTGCTGTGCCTGGGGCCGGTGGATGAGTTCTACCCGGCCCCCATGTTGACCCTGCAAGGCTGGGCACAGCCGCGACCATTGAGCGAGTTGCTGTATGAGAATTACTGGGGAGTGAGTCAATGAGTGTGGCGTTGCTGAGTGTCGCCGGGGTGGCGCTGGATGCGCTGCTGGGCGAACCCAAGCGCTGGCATCCGCTGGTGGCCTTCGGTCGCCTGGCCGATCGTATCGAACAACGTTTCAATGCCGCAGGCCGTGGCTGGCGCAGCCATGGAGTCACTGCCTGGGTGTTGGCGGTGCTGCCCCTGACCTTGCTGGCCACCGCGCTGTCCTGGTTGCCCTATGTGGGGTGGCTGGTGGAAGCCCTGGCCCTGTACTGCGCCTTGGGGTTGCGCAGCCTGGGCGAGCACGTCGAGCCTGTGGCCCAGGCGCTGCGCAGCGATGACCTGGATGAGGCGCGACGTCGGGTGGGCTATCTGGTCAGCCGCCAGACCAGCGAACTGGACGCCACCGCGGTGGCCCGCGCGGCCACCGAGTCGGTGCTGGAAAACGGCAGCGATGCAGTGTTCGCTGCCCTGTTCTGGTTTGCCGTGGCCGGTGCGCCGGGGGTGGTGCTCTACCGACTGAGCAATACCCTGGATGCCATGTGGGGCTATCGTAACGAGCGCTTCGAACGCTTCGGCTGGGCCGCGGCGCGGATCGATGACCTGCTCAACTACCTGCCTGCACGGCTGGTGGCCCTGACCTACGCCCTGCTGGGCAAGACTCGCCTGGCATTGCGCTGCTGGTGGCGCCAGGGGCCGACCTGGGACAGCCCCAATGCCGGTCCGGTGATGGCGGCCGGGGCCGGTGCCCTGGGGGTGGAGCTGGGTGGCGCGGCGGTGTATCACGGCGAGCTGCACCAGCGTCCGCAGTTGGGCGAGGGCGAGCCGGCCAGTGCCATTTCCATCGACCGTGGCTGGCAACTGGTGCAGCGGGGCGTGTGGTTGTGGTTACTGATTCTTTGCCTGGGGGCGCAATTCTATGCTTGAGCACGGTGGACGGTTGCGCAAGGCGGCCAAGGAACATGGCATCGCCGAAGAAGCCTGGCTCGATCTGTCCAGTGGCCTGGCGCCCTGGCCGTTTCCCCTGCCGGCGATTCCCCTGCGTGCCTGGGCACGCCTGCCGGAAACCGACGACGGCCTTGAACAGGCGGCCTGCACCTACTACGGTGCCAGCGAGGTATTGCCGGTGGCCGGCTCCCAGGCAGCGATCCAGTTGCTGCCACGGTTGCGGCGCACCGGCCGGGTCGGCGTGCTGTCGCCTTGCTATGCCGAGCACGCCGAGGCCTGGCGCCGCAGTGGCTACCGGGTACGTGAGGTGCTGGAGCAGGAGGTGGACTTCTTCCTCGACAGCCTCGATGTGCTGGTGGTGGTCAACCCCAACAACCCCACCGGGTTGAGCCTGACCCCGGAGCGCTTGCTGGAGTGGCATGGGCGGCTGGCGCAACGCGGTGGCTGGCTGGTGGTGGACGAAGCCTTTATGGACAACACCCCGCACCTGAGCCTGGCTCGTCATGCCCATCAGGTGGGGCTGATCGTGCTGCGTTCGTTCGGCAAGTTCTTCGGACTGGCCGGTGTGCGCCTGGGGTTTGTCCTGGCCGAGCATCGGCTGCTCAAGCTGCTCGCCGAACAGGTCGGGCCCTGGGCGGTCAGCGGGCCGACCCGGGTGCTGGGGCAGGCCTGCCTGCTGGATGTCGAAGGTCACGCCCGGCAACGCCAGCGCAGCGAGCTCGCTAGCCAGCGCCTGAGTGAGGTGCTGGAGCGGTTCGACTTCAAGCCCCAGGGCGGCTGTGCATTGTTCCAATGGCTGATCAGTGCCGAGGCCGAGCACCTTTATCACTTTATGGCGCGGCGCGGCATTCTCTTGCGGCTGTTCACCCACAACAGCAGCCTGCGCTTCGGCCTGCCCGCCGAGGAAGCCGACTGGGCGCGCCTGGAACAGGCGCTGCAGGCCTACCGCAAGGAATTTCCATGAGCACGCTGATGGTTCAAGGCACCACTTCGGATGCTGGCAAGAGCACCCTGGTGACCGCCCTGTGCCGCTGGTTGCGGCGCCAGGGCGTGAGCGTGGTGCCGTTCAAGCCGCAGAACATGGCGCTCAACAGCGCCGTGACCGCCGATGGCGGCGAAATCGGCCGGGCCCAGGCGGTCCAGGCCCAGGCTGCCCATCTGGCGCCGCACACTGACATGAACCCGGTGCTGCTCAAGCCCAACAGCGATACCGGTTCCCAGGTGATCGTCCATGGACGTGCGGTCACCAGCATGAATGCCGTGGCCTATCACGACTACAAGGCCATCGCCATGCAGGCCGTACTGGCCTCCCATGAACGCCTGCGGGACGCTTACCAGGTGGTGATGGTGGAAGGCGCCGGCTCGCCGGCGGAGATCAACCTGCGGGCCGGGGATATCGCCAATATGGGCTTTGCCGAGGCGGTGGACTGCCCGGTATTGCTGATCGCCGATATCAATCGCGGCGGCGTGTTCGCCCATCTGGTGGGCACCCTGGAGCTGCTGTCGCCCAGCGAGCAGGCGCGGGTTCAGGGCTTCATCATCAATCGTTTTCGCGGTGACCTGGCATTGCTGCAACCGGGGCTGGACTGGCTGCAAGCCCGCACCGGCAAGCCGGTGATCGGCGTGCTGCCCTATGTCATGGACCTGCACCTGGAGGCCGAGGATGGCATCGACTCGCGTCAGGCCAACAAGCTCGAACGGGTACTGAAGGTGGTGGTGCCGGTGCTGCCGCGCATCAGCAATCACACCGACTTCGATCCGCTGCGCCTGCACCCGCAGGTGGACTTGCAGTTCATCGGCCCGGGGCAGGCGATTCCCGCCGCCGACCTGATCATTCTTCCCGGCTCGAAAAGCGTGCGCAGCGACCTGGCCTACCTGCGCGCCAATGGTTGGGAGCGGGCCATTGCCCGGCACCTGCGCTATGGCGGCAAGCTGCTGGGGATCTGCGGCGGCCTGCAAATGCTTGGTGAACAATTGCACGATCCACTGGGCCTGGAAGGCGCGGCGGGTTCCAGCCCGGGCCTGGGGCTGCTGGCGTTCGAGACCGTGCTCGAAACCGAGAAGCAACTGCGCAATGTCAGCGGCCGCCTGAGCCTGGAAAACGCCGCGGTCAGCGGCTATGAAATTCATGCCGGGGTCACCCGCGGCCCTGCCCTTGAGCAGGCCGCACTGCAACTGGATGACGGCCGCAGCGATGGCGCCTGCAGCACCGATGGACAGATACTCGGCACCTACCTGCACGGGCTGTTCGAAACCCCGGCAGCCTGTGGCGCGCTGTTGCGCTGGGCCGGGCTGGAAGACGTGCAGGAGGTGGACTACCACGCCTTGCGCGAGCGTGATATCGAGCGCCTGGCGGACCTGGTGGAAGCTCATCTGGACACCCGCGCCCTGCGCAAGCTCTGCGGCCTCTAGGGCCGTGACCGACTCTCTTTTCAAAGGTGCCCACCCATGCTGCAACTGATCCTCGGCGGTGCCCGCTCCGGCAAGAGCCGCCTGGCGGAGCGCCTGGCCAGCGACAGCGCCCTGGAGGTGATCTACATCGCCACCAGCCAGCCGCTGGACGGCGAGATGAATCAACGTATCGCCCATCATCGCGAACGGCGCCCGGCGCACTGGGGCTTGATCGAAGAGCCGCTGGCGCTGGCCCGGGTGCTGCAGCAGGCGGCCGCCAGTGGGCGCTGCCTGCTGGTGGATTGCCTGACCCTGTGGCTGACCAACCTGTTGCTGCTCGAGGACGAGCAGCGCCTGGCCGCCGAACGCGAGGCCCTGTTGGAATGCCTGGCGACCTTGCCGGGGGAAATCATTTTTGTCAGCAACGAGACCGGAATGGGTGTCGTGCCGCTGGGCGAATTGACTCGCCGCTATGTGGATGAAGCCGGCTGGCTGCATCAAGCCCTGGCCGAGCGTTGTCAGCGTGTGGTGCTGACGGTGGCCGGCCTGCCCCTGACTTTGAAAGGAACTGCCTTATGACTCACTCCTGGTGGCTGAACCCGTGCAAGGCAATAGATACGCAGATGGCCGAGCAGGCGCTGGCGCGTCAGCAGCAATTGACCAAGCCGGCCGGCTCCCTTGGCCGGCTGGAACCCCTGGCGGTGCGCCTGGCGGGTTTGCAGGGGCGGCTCAAGCCCGCTCTCGAGCAGCTGTGGATCGCGATCTTTGCCGGGGATCACGGGGTGGTTGCCGAAGGGGTTTCCGCCTACCCGCAGGAAGTCACCGGGCAGATGCTGCTGAACTTCGTCAGTGGCGGCGCGGCAATCAGCGTTCTGGCCCGGCAATTGGGCGCGCAACTGGAGGTGGTGGACCTGGGCACGGTAACCCCTGACCTGAACCTGCCGGGGGTGCGCCATCTGCACCTGGGGGCCGGCACGCAGAACTTTGTCCAGGGCCCGGCGATGAGCCAAGAGCAGGGCGAGCAGGCGCTGCAAGCCGGCCGTGACAGCGCGCTGCGTGCCAGGGCCAACGGCGCCCAGCTGTTTATCGGCGGCGAAATGGGCATTGGCAATACCACTGCCGCCAGTGCCATTGCCTGCGCCTTGCTGGATATTCCGGTGGCGCAGTTGGCCGGGCCAGGCACCGGGCTGAATGCCGCCGGGGTCAATCACAAGGCCCAAGTGATAGAGCGCGCCCTGGCGCTGCACGGTGCGAGCAAGGGCGATGCCTTGCAGGCGCTGTTCTGCCTAGGCGGATTTGAAGTGGCGGCATTGGTGGGAGCGTATCTGGCCTGCGCCCAGGAAGGTATCGCAGTGCTGGTGGACGGATTTATCTGCAGCGTCGCGGCCCTGGTGGCGGTGCGTCTGAACCCGGCTTGCCGGCCATGGCTGCTGTTCGCCCACCAGGGCGCCGAGCCCGGGCATCGGCACCTGTTGCACAGCCTTGAGGCCGAGCCTCTGCTGGATCTGGGCCTGCGCCTGGGAGAGGGCAGCGGTGCCGCCTTGGCGGTGCCCTTGCTGCGCCTGGCCTGTGACCTGCACGGGCAGATGGCGACTTTTGCCGAGGCGGCGGTGGCGGATCGTCCGGCATGACACTGCACCTGCAATTGCTGCGTCACGGTGAAACCGAGCTGGGTGGCGGCCTGCGCGGCAGCCTGGATGACGCGCTGACCGAGCGCGGCTGGCAGCAGATGCACGATGGGGTTCGGGGGCAGGCGCCCTGGGACTTGATCGTCAGCTCGCCCTTGCAGCGCTGTGCACGTTTTGCGCAACAGCTGGCCGAGCAACTGCAACTGCCGCTGACCCTGGAAGCGGGATTCCAGGAGTTGCATTTCGGCGCCTGGGAAGGGCAGAGCACCGCGGCCCTAATGCACACCGCCGCTGATGACCTGGGGCGTTTCTGGTCCGACCCCTACGGTTTTACCCCGCCCCAAGGCGAGCCGGTGGCGGATTTCTCCCGGCGCGTTCTGGACGCCCTTGAGCGCTTGCATCAAACCTGTAGCGGGCAGCGGGTATTGCTGGTCAGCCACGGCGGGGTGATGCGCCTGTTGCTGGCGCGTGCACGCGGCCTGCCTCGGGAGCAGTTGCTCAATGTCGAGGTGGCACATGGTGCCTTGTTCGGCCTAAGTGTCGGCGCTGGCGGCCAATTGCGCGAGGAGGGCTGAGATGCTGCCGTTGTGGATTGCCCTGCAGTTTCTCAGCAGCCTGCCGATTCGCCTGCCGGGCATGCCTGAGCCCCAACAGATGGGGCGTTCGCTGCTGTTCTATCCCCTGGTGGGGCTGCTGTTCGGCGTGCTGTTGTGGGGGCTGGACCTGTTGCTCAGTGGTGCGCCTCTGCTGTTGCACGCTGCGCTGCTGCTGGGGGCCTGGGTGTGGCTCAGTGGCGGGCTGCACCTGGATGGCCTGGCGGACAGTGCTGATGCCTGGCTGGGGGGCTTCGGCGATCGCGAACGGACCCTGAGCATCATGAAGGACCCGCGCAGCGGGCCGATCGCCGTGGTCACCTTGGTGCTGCTGCTGTTGCTCAAGTTCAGTGCCCTGGTGGCGTTGATCGGACAACAGCAGGGCGTTGCCTTGTTGCTGGCGCCGGTGATCGGTCGTGCAGCCTTGCTGGGGCTGTTTCTGAGCACGCCTTATGTACGTGCCGGTGGTTTGGGGCAAGCCCTGGCCGATCACTTGCCACGCTTGGCGGCCAGGCAGGTGCTGGTGCTTTGTGTGCTGGCCTGCCTGCTGCTGGCCGGTTATCACGGGCTCTGGGCCATGCTCCTGGCGACGCTGCTGTTTGTCTGGCTGCGGCAGTTGATGATGCGGCGCCTGGGCGGCACCACTGGCGATACCGCCGGGGCCTTGCTGGAGCTGGTGGAAACTGTCGTGCTGGTGACGTTGGCGCTGCTTTGAGGTTCGCCCCGGGCGGGCGAATCCTGCGGAAATTTCTTGCCTTGGATTAATCGCGGGTATATACACGCATCATGCTTCCTTCTCAGTGTCTGTGTACTAACCTGCGTCGCGCCGCTCGTGGCGTCAGCAGGTACTACGACGGAGCCCTCGACGGCTTCGGGATCAACGTCGCCCAGTATTCCCTGCTGAACAATCTGCTGCGTCTCGACCAGCCGAGCATTTCCAGCCTGGCGGAAGCCATGGGCCTGGATCGCAGCACCCTGGGGCGAAATGTCCGGGTGCTGGAGGCTGCGGGCCTGGTGCAATTTCTGGAGGGCAGCGATCAGCGTAATCGCCTGGTGCAACTGACCGCAGCCGGGCATGAGCGCCTGGTGGCGGCGCTGCCGGCCTGGGAAGCGGCTCAGCAGCGGTTGATCGATCGCCTGGGAGTGGAGAAGCGTGAAACTTTGTTGGCCTTGCTGAACGAACTGGCCTGACGCCGGTGGGTTCGATGTTAAGCGGGTATATACCCGTAATTGGAGAATAAAAATGTCATCGATGTGGCGTACCAGCGGTTGGGTACTTCTCGGCAGTGCATTGATCCTGGCCTTGTCGCTGGGCATTCGGCATGGCTTTGGCCTGTTCCTGCCGCCCATGAGCGCGCAGTTCGGTTGGGGGCGCGAGGTGTTCGCCTTTGCCATTGCCTTGCAGAACCTGATCTGGGGGCTGGCCCAGCCCTTTACCGGGGCCCTGGCCGATCGTTTCGGTGCTGCCAAGGTGGTGCTGGTCGGCGCTGTGCTGTACGCCGTTGGGCTGGTGTTCATGGGGCTGTCTGATTCGGCCCTGAGCCTGTCGCTGAGTGCCGGGCTGCTGATTGGCGTGGGTTTGTCCGGTACCTCTTTCTCGGTGATTCTCGGGGTGGTCGGCCGCGCCTTGCCGCCGGAGAAGCGCAGCCTGGGCATGGGTATCGCCAGTGCCGCCGGCTCTTTTGGCCAGTTCGCCATGCTCCCGGGGACCCTGGGGCTGATCGGCTGGCTGGGCTGGTCGACGGCGCTGTTGGTGCTGGGCTTGCTGGTGGCACTGATCGTGCCCCTGGTGAGCATGCTCAAGGACCAGCCGCTGCCGGTGCTGGGGCATGAGCAGACGCTGACCGAGGCCCTGCGCGAAGCCTGTTCTCATTCGGGGTTCTGGTTGCTGGCGTTCGGCTTCTTCGTCTGTGGTTTCCAGGTGGTGTTTATCGGCGTGCACCTGCCGGCCTACCTGGTGGACCAGCATCTGCCGGCAACCGTGGGCACCACGGTGCTGGCGTTGATCGGGCTGTTCAATATCTTCGGCACCTACACCGCAGGCTGGCTGGGCGGACGGATGTCCAAGCCGCGCCTGCTGACCGGCCTCTATCTGCTGCGGGCGGTGGTGATCGGTCTGTTTCTGTGGCTGCCGGTGACCCAGACCAGCGCTTACCTGTTTGGCATGGCCATGGGCTTTCTCTGGCTGTCCACCGTGCCCTTGACCAATGGCACGGTGGCCACCCTTTTCGGGGTGCGCAACCTCTCGATGCTCGGCGGCATGGTGTTCCTGTTCCATCAATTGGGTTCCTTCCTGGGGGGCTGGCTGGGCGGGGTGGTGTATGACCGTACTGGGAGCTACGACTTGATCTGGCAGGTGGCGATTCTTCTCAGCTTGCTGGCCGCAGCTCTCAACTGGCCGGTGCGCGAGCGTCCCGTGGCGCGCCTGCAGGCAAGCGCGGCATGAAGCCCTTGCTCGCCTGGGGCGCGGGCCTGGGCCTGGTCACGTTGCTGTTGCTGCTGGCCTGGTGGGGCTGGCATCGCGGCGGGCTGGCCATGATGCAGCTGGGCATGGGGGCTTGCTAGGCATGGATGCTTGCTAGGCGGGTGGCGGGGCGAGTAACGTCGGTGTCCGAGGATTTTTCAAGGACTCAGGACATGACCAGAAGCTGGCTTGCCGTCCCCCTGCTGTTTGTTGCCTTTTCCGGTTCGGCCTGGGCTGCGGAGTGTCCGGCCTTGTTGCAGGGCTCGCTACCCAAGTTGCACGCCAAGGAGTCCGTCGATCTGTGTCAGCGCTTTGCTGGCAAGCCGCTGGTGGTGGTCAACACCGCGAGCTTCTGTGGCTTTGCCCCGCAATTCAAAGGCCTCGAGGCGCTTTATCAGCGCTATCGGGATCAGGGGCTGGAAGTGCTGGGCGTGCCCTCCAATGACTTCAAGCAGGAGTCCAAGGACGGCGCGGAAACCGCCAAGGTCTGCTACGTCAACTATGGCGTGACCTTCACCATGACCGAGCCGCAGCCGGTACGCGGCGCTGATGCGGTGCATCTGTTCAAGGTGCTGGCGCAGCAGAGCAGCGCGCCGAAGTGGAATTTCTACAAGTACGTGGTGGATCGCCAGGGCCGGGTGATCGCCAACTTTTCCAGCCTGACCAAGCCGGATAATCCGGAGTTCATCGAGGCAGTGGAGAAGGCGCTGGCGTCGAAGTCCTGAGCCTTTGCCATACAAAAAAGCCCCGCATCGGAAGATGCGGGGCTTTTTCATTCAGCTCACGGGGCACAAGCCCCGCAACGATCAGAAGCGGTAGGTCGCACCTACGCCGAAACCGTTGGCGCTGTTGTCGTACTCGGCGTTGTAGCTCTGGCCGAGTGCGTTCCTGCGGTTGACGTTGACCTTTTCTTCCTTGAGGTAGGAATAGGCGACGTCGATGGTCAGGTCTTCGGTTGGGCTCCAGCCGGCACCCAGGCTGAAGATGGTCCGGTCGCCGGTAGGAATACGTGGCGAACGATCGGTGTTGTTGGCTGGCGACTGGTCGAAGGTCAGGCCGGTGCGCAGAACCCACTGCTTGTTCAGCTGGTAGGACGTACCGACGGCGTATGCCCAGGTGTCATGCCAGTTCTGTTCTTCCTTGATGCTGCCCAGGCCCAATACTGGTGCCAGTGCGCCGCCGGTTGCGGCGGTAACTCCCTCGTTGTTGACGGTGATGTCCTTCAGGCGGCTCCAGCGGGTCCAGGTGGCACCGGCGTAGAGCTTCCAAGCATCGTTCAGGTCCTGGGTAACCGACAGGTCGTAGGACTCTGGCGTCTCGATTTTCAGCGAGGCATCGTAGCGCTTGTTTTTCAGGAACGCTGCGTTGGTACCGGCACCAGGAGTGACTTCGGTGTGGCCCTCGAGCTTATAGTTCACCTTCGAGTGATAGGTCAGGCCGACCCGGGTGGTATCGGTTGCCTGGACCAGGACGCCGATGTTGTAGCCGTAGGCAACGTCATCGCCCTTGATCTTGACCCGGCCATCATTAGGCGACGCAGGAGTGGTCAGTGCCGATTCCAGTACGCCGGAAATGCGGTTGATGGTCGGGCCGAAACCGATCGATACCTTGTCGTTGAAGGCATAGCTGATGGTCGGCTGGAAGGTGACGACCTTGACTTCGCTCTTGCTGCCGAAGTTGCGACCCTGGAAAGTGCTTTCATAATCGGTGACCAGGCCGAATGGGGCATAGACCCCCAGACCGAATGCCCACTGGTCGTCGATTGGCTTGACGTAGAAACCCATTGGCACCGAAGTGAACGGCACCATGTCGCCTTTGTTGGTACCAGAGCGGCTGCCACTGGTGTCACGGAGATCGGTAGAGGCATCGATGGCGGCAATACCGCCCGTTACTTGCTGGCGCTTGAGGCGCGACATACCGGCAGGGTTGCCAAACACAGTACTTGCATCATCGGCAGCGGAAGAACGGCCAGCGAAACCGGTGCCCATGCCACTGATGCTTTGCTCGTTGAGGGCGAAGCCGCTGGCGAAAATCTGGCTGGAGGCCAGGGCCACGGCGAGGCTAATGGTGGATTTGAGCATTACTTTTTTCATTATTAGAACTCCTGATGATCACCGAGGCGGAAATTACCAACATTTCGGCCAGGGCGCTATAGGCTGCAACAGTTGATTTAGAGCGGTTTTGTAGGACAATCCGACCAAAATCGGCTTGTTTCTCCGATTTTGCGGGAGTCGTTGTCAGCAGACGACCTGACTCATTGGTGAAACACAGGTTTGCCAGGCGCAGGCGAAATCCCTCAGACGTCCTTGTGGCTGAAAGGTCTTCCTCCAGATGCGGGCCATGCCGAGCAGGTCGTCGGCAGCGGGGAGCGGGGTGTGTTGTTCTTCCACCAGCAGCCAGGCGATGGCCGTGGCGTAACGCAGGTTGACCGTGAGTTCCAGGTGGGGGCCGCTGAGGAAGGCATGCTGGCTGGCCAGCCCGCGAACCAGGCTGGCACGTTCCGGATCCAGCGCCAGGTAGTGGTCCCAGAGCTCCCGGTGGCGCAATTCGGTGATGCGATACAGGCCGTGGCCGCGCCGGTCGTGCAGCGCCGAGCCCAGTGCCGACTGGCTGGCGGCGATGCCCAGCAGCAAGGTCTCAGCGGTTTTGCTATGGCTGCCCAGGTAGATCAGGGTCGGGCGTATGACATAGCGGCACAACTCGCTGGCGGCGATACCCATAAAACCCTCGAAGGGTAAAGGTGGCCGGCGAAACCTGAAGGTGCTTGGCAGCAACGGGGGATCAGGTTTGCCGGAAGCGGTTCAGGCCGCTTGAGTTGAAGTGTAGTGTCATATCTATGATGTAAAGGCCTGTTTTAAAAACATTTCTGTTCTCTTGTTATAAGCCTTAGATCTATTGGTGCTTTGCGCTGGGTGGCGGATGTTCGGGCAGTGGGCAATAAAAAAGGTTCTTCACGGATTACCGGGAAAGACGCTCTTGATCTTCATAAAAAAGAATTCGCTATCCCGGTAACCGTACGCCATCCGTTTGATGACCTTTATTCGATTGTTTATCCCTTCC
>NZ_JAGEKI010000029.1:0-56179 GCF_049887815.1 Pseudomonas sp. NFXW11
GCAAATCTACAACACGGAGCGGCCTCACATGGCCCTGAAAAACAAAACGCCCGATGCGGTGCATCGGGCGTTTTGAGGCCTACTGGCCTACCTGTATAGGTGTAAACCTATTTCAGGACTAGACACTGGGCTTAGCGCTTCAGCGAGGCCGGCAGGTGCGGCTGGATGGCGGTCAGTACCGCCTTGAAGCATTTGGTGTTGCCGGCAACCACGTGGCCTTTTTCCAGGAAGTCGTGACCGCCGGTGAAGTCGCTCACCAGGCCGCCAGCTTCCTGGATCAGCAGGGCGCCTGCTGCCATGTCCCACTCGGACAGGCCCGACTCCCAGAAGGCATCGAAACGGCCGGCGGCAACGTAGGCCAGGTCCAGGCTCGCACTGCCAGCGCGACGGATGCCGGCAGTCTGGCCAACCAGGGCGCGGAACATGCCCAGGTAGTTGTCCAGATTGTCCATCTGGTCGTCACGGAACGGGAAGCCGGTGCCCAGCAGGGCGCCGTCCAGGCTGGTGCGACCGCTGACTCGCAGGCGGCGACCATTCAGCTGGGCGCCACGGCCACGGCTGGCGGTGAATTCTTCCTGGCGAACCGGGTCCAGGACTACGGCGTGCTCCAGGCGGCCGCGGTATTTGCAGGCGATGCTTACGGCAAAGTGCGGAATGCCACGCAGGAAGTTGGTAGTGCCGTCCAGTGGGTCGATGATCCACAGGTACTCTTCACCTTCGATGCCATTGCCGGCATGCAGGCCGGTTTCTTCACCGAGGATGGAATGGTTTGGGTAGGCTTTGCGCAGCGCATCGATGATCTTCTGCTCGGCGGCACGATCAACTTCGGATACGTAGTCTTTGGCGTCTTTTTCGTCGACCTTGATGGTATCCAGGCGCTCGATGGAGCGGAAAATCAATTCACTGGCGCTGCGGGCGGCGCGCAGCGCGATATTCAGCATTGGCTGCATGGATAGGTCACCTAAGGTTGTTAAAGAAAGCCGAGCATTCTAGCAGAAAACTTTTGCAGATGAAGGTCAGTGTTCGCTTTGATTGCATCGATCCGCCGTGCGGCCTTCTTCGAACACAGGAGGCGGGAAGGAGTCAGTTGCCACTTTTGGTTATTTTTAAGGCGAGGGTGCCGCCTGTTCTGTAAGATTTGTGCCCCTTCTTGTTTATCCGAGAGCGCATCCCTTGCTGCAGAACATTCGTGTCGTCCTGGTCAATACCAGTCATCCCGGCAATATCGGCGGGGCTGCGCGCGCCATGAAGAACATGGGTTTGTCACGGCTGGTGCTGGTTGAGCCGCGAGTGTTTCCATCTCCTGAGGCCGATGCGCGGGCTTCCGGTGCCACCGATATCCTGGAAAGTGCCCAGGTGGTCGCCACCCTCGAAGAGGCGCTGGTCGGTTGCACCCTGGTGTTCGGTACCAGTGCTCGTGAGCGGAGTATTCCCTGGCCTTTGCTCGATCCTCGTGAATCTGGGCTCAAGGTCGTGGAAGAGGCGGGGCAGGGGGCGCAAATTGCCCTGGTGTTTGGCCGTGAAGATTCCGGCCTGACCAATGACGA
Organism: Pseudomonas sp. NFXW11; assembly: GCF_049887815.1. Classification (NCBI taxonomy): domain Bacteria; kingdom Pseudomonadati; phylum Pseudomonadota; class Gammaproteobacteria; order Pseudomonadales; family Pseudomonadaceae; genus Pseudomonas; species Pseudomonas sp. NFXW11. Next base: position 1,548 of record NZ_JAGEKI010000029.1, read on the forward strand.
GCTGCAGCGATGTCATTTCCATGTGCATATCCCGTCGGATCCGGCGTTCAGCTCGCTGAACCTGGCGACGGCGGTGCAGGTTCTGAGCTACGAGGTGCGCATGTCCTGGCTGGCGTTGCAAGGCAAGGCGCAGCCGGATGAAGTGGTGGCGCGGGCTGAAGAGCTGGCAACCATGGATGAGCTGGAGCGGTTCTACGAGCATTTGCAGCAGACGCTGGTGGCCATCGACTTCCTCGATCCGCAGAAGCCGCGGCACTTGATGGCGCGTCTGCGCCGGTTGTACGGTCGTAGCTCGGTGAGCCGGGCGGAAATGAATATATTGCGTGGCATTCTTACGGAGACCCAGAAAGCGGCCCGTGGGGAGCTGCAGAAGCGGAAGGATCAGTGATGTTCGAGCGTCTGCGTGAAGATATCCAGAGCGTATTCCATCGTGACCCGGCGGCGCGCAACGCCTTCGAGGTGCTGACGTGCTACCCGGGCATGCATGCGATCTGGATTCATCGTCTATCCGGCGCGCTGTGGGGCATGGGCTGGAAATGGTTGGCGCGACTGGTGTCGAACTTCGGTCGCTGGTTGACTGGAATCGAGATTCATCCGGGGGCCAAGGTTGGGCGCCGCTTCTTTATCGATCACGGCATGGGCATCGTGATTGGCGAGACCGCCGAGATCGGCGATGACGTGACGCTTTACCAGGGGGTGACCCTGGGCGGTACCAGCTGGAACAAGGGCAAGCGTCACCCGACCCTGGAAGATGGCGTGGTGGTGGGGGCTGGCGCCAAGGTGCTGGGACCTTTCACTGTGGGGGCGGGGGCCAAGGTAGGTTCCAATGCCGTGGTGACCAAGGCAGTGCCGGCCGGTGCAACCGTGGTCGGTATTCCGGGGCGGATCATTATGAAGTCCAGCGACGAGCAACAAGCCAAGCGCAAGGCCATGGCGGAAAAGCTCGGTTTCGATGCCTATGGCGTCGGTGAGGACATGCCGGACCCGGTGGCTCGGGCCATTGGTCAACTGCTGGATCACCTGCAGGCAGTCGATGGACGTCTTGAGGATATGTGTGGTGCGCTTAAGGACCTGGGCAGTGACTATTGCGCCAAGGACCTGCCTGAACTGCGCGAGGAAGACTTTGCCGAAGTCAAGGGTAGGGACGATAGTCGGGTTGGCTGAGGCCTTGGTGCCGGCCTCCTTGGATGTCAGCTCGCCGGTAAGTGCCTAAATACGACCCGTGGGTCAGTTGTTGCCGTTCTGCTGTGCCATTACGTCGCAGACTTTGCTATGATTCGCGCGCTCTTTTGCGGGTAAATCCGACTAAAGTAGTTGGTCTTATAGTTGACCTGATTACTCGGGTATTGCATACTCGCCTCCATTCCGAAACTCCGTGGTACTTGTCCATGCGACTGACTACTAAAGGCCGATACGCGGTGACCGCCATGCTCGATCTGGCGTTGCACGCGCAACATGGCCCGGTCTCCCTGGCCGATATCTCCGAGCGTCAAGGCATCTCCCTGTCCTATCTCGAACAGCTGTTCGCCAAATTGCGCCGCAGCAATCTGGTGTCCAGTGTCCGGGGCCCCGGTGGCGGCTATCAGCTGTCTCGCGATATGCAGGGGATCCAGGTGGCTCAGGTGATCGATGCGGTGAACGAATCGGTCGATGCCACCAAATGCCAGGGTCTGGGCGATTGCCATGCCGGCGACACCTGCCTGACCCATCACCTGTGGTGCGACTTGAGCCTGCAGATCCACGAATTTCTAAGCGGTATCAGCTTGGCTGACCTTGTCACTCGCCGTGAGGTGCAAGAAGTAGCCCAGCGTCAGGACCAGCGCCGCTGTAATGGCAAGGCGCCGCGCCTGGACAAGATTGAAGCGTCCGCCGTCGAATGACAGCCAGAGAGCTAGCGGCACGCCAGCCAGCCTGATTTAGGAGAGAGTTCATGAAATTGCCGATTTACCTTGATTACTCCGCGACCACACCGGTCGATCCGCGTGTTGCGCAGAAGATGAGTGAATGCCTGCTGGTTGACGGGAACTTCGGTAACCCGGCCTCCCGCTCCCACGTGTTCGGCTGGAAGGCCGAAGAGTCGGTGGAAAATGCCCGTCGCCAAGTGGCTGACCTTGTCAATGCCGACCCGCGTGAAATCGTCTGGACTTCCGGTGCCACCGAGTCCGACAACTTGGCAATCAAGGGTGTCGCGCATTTCTATCACACCAAGGGCAAGCACCTGATCACCTCGAAGATCGAGCACAAGGCGGTGCTGGATACCATGCGCCAACTCGAGCGCGAAGGCTTCGAAGTGACTTATATCGAGCCAGGTGAAGACGGCCTGATCACGCCGGCCATGGTCGAAGCCGCCCTGCGCGACGACACCATCCTGGTGTCGATCATGCACGTGAACAACGAGATCGGTACTGTCAACGATATCGCCGCCATCGGTGAACTGACCCGTTCCAAGGGCATCTTGTTCCACGTTGACGCGGCTCAGTCCACCGGCAAGGTCGAAGTCGACCTGCAGGCCCTGAAAGTCGATCTGATGTCCTTCTCCGCCCACAAGACCTATGGCCCTAAAGGCATCGGCGCGCTGTATGTCAGCCGCAAGCCGCGGGTACGCCTGGAAGCCACCATGCACGGCGGCGGTCACGAGCGCGGCATGCGTTCGGGCACCCTGGCCACTCACCAGATCGTCGGCATGGGCGAGGCTTTCCGTGTGGCCAAGGAAGACATGGCTGCTGAAAACCTGCGCATCAAGGCCCTGAGCGATCGCTTCTACAAGCAGGTCGAGCACCTGGAAGAGCTGTACATCAACGGCAGCATGACCGCTCGTGTACCGCACAACCTGAACCTGAGCTTCAACTACGTTGAAGGCGAGTCGCTGATCATGGCCCTCAAGGACCTGGCAGTGTCTTCCGGTTCGGCTTGTACTTCGGCCTCCCTCGAGCCTTCCTACGTGCTGCGCGCCCTGGGTCGCAACGACGAGCTGGCCCACAGCTCGATCCGCTTCACCTTCGGTCGTTTCACCACTGAAGAAGAAATCGATTACGCGGCGCAGAAAGTCTGCGAAGCCGTCACCAAGCTGCGCGCTCTTTCGCCGCTGTGGGACATGTACAAAGATGGCGTCGATATCTCGAAGATCGAGTGGGCGGCACACTGAATTTAAGTCGCCGCACAGGGTTCTGCAGAACGCAGCGATAACGGCGATGTGCAGAACCCAAGAGCGACTCTCTGATGAGTGAGGATTAAGAATCATGGCTTACAGCGAAAAGGTCATCGACCACTACGAGAACCCGCGTAACGTCGGCAAGATGAACGCGGAAGATCCGGATGTCGGCACTGGCATGGTCGGCGCTCCGGCGTGCGGCGACGTGATGCGTCTGCAGATCAAGGTCAACGAGCAGGGCATCATCGAAGACGCCAAGTTCAAGACCTATGGCTGCGGTTCCGCCATTGCTTCCAGCTCCCTGGCCACTGAGTGGATGAAGGGCAAGACCCTGGACGAAGCCGAAACCATCAAGAACACCCAGCTGGCTGAAGAGCTGGCTCTGCCTCCAGTGAAGATTCACTGCTCGGTACTCGCCGAAGACGCCATCAAGGCTGCTGTTCGCGACTACAAGCAGAAGAAAGGCCTGATCTGATCGATCGGCTTTCACCGAATGGGCGACAAGTAAGGAGTCACGATGGCTATCAGCATGACAGAAGCGGCTGCTCAACACGTGCGACGCTCCCTCAACGGGCGCGGCAAGGGTGATGGGATTCGCCTGGGTGTTCGCACCACGGGCTGTTCCGGCCTTGCCTATGTGCTGGAGTTCGTCGATGAGATCGGCGCGGACGATCAGGTGTTCGAGAGTCACGGCGAGAAGGTGATCATCGACCCGAAAAGTCTGTCCTATCTGGACGGCACCGAGCTTGATTTCGTCAAGGAAGGGTTGAACGAAGGCTTCAAGTTCAACAATCCCAACGTGCGCGGTGAATGTGGCTGCGGCGAAAGCTTCAACGTCTGAGGCGGCTCGTGGGTACTCCTTGTCATTTCGCTTTATTCGAGCTGCAACCGAGTTTTCGCCTGGATCTCGAGCAGTTGGCCGTGCGCTACCGCGAGCTGGCGCGCGGGGTTCATCCCGATCGCTTTGCCGATGCCAGCGAGCGTGAGCAGCGTCTGGCGCTCGAGCGTTCGGCAAGCCTCAACGAGGCTTACCAGACCCTCAAGAGCCCGCCCCGACGCGCCCGTTACCTGCTGGCCCTGAACGGCGGCGAGCTGCCGCTGGAAGTCACGGTGCACGATCCGCAGTTTCTTCTGCAGCAGATGCAGTGGCGCGAAGAGCTCGAGGACTTGCAGGACAGCGCCGACCTGGCTGGAGTAGCGGCGTTCAAGCGTAGGCTCAAAGTGGCCCAGGACGAGCTCAACGAAAGCTTCGCAGCCTGTTGGGATGATGCCGCGCAGCGCGAGCAGGCCGAGCGCCTGATGCGACGCATGCAATTCCTCGACAAGCTCACCTACGAAGTGCGCCAGTTAGAAGAGCGCCTCGACGATTAACCCAGTGCCGCTCCGGTCGCACGCCTGATATACAGATAAGTCCAGATAAGCATGGCCCTACTGCAGATCGCCGAACCCGGCCAAAGTCCTCAACCGCACCAGCGTCGCCTGGCTGTGGGGATCGACTTGGGCACTACCAATTCGCTGGTCGCTGCCTTGCGCAGTGGCCTTTCCGAACCTTTGGCCGATGCGCAGGGGCAGGTGATTCTACCGTCCGCCGTGCGTTATCACGCCGATCGCGTCGAGGTGGGCGAGTCTGCTCGCCAGGCCGCGTCCGCCGACCCTCTGAACACTGTGCTTTCGGTCAAGCGCCTGATGGGGCGGGGCCTGGCTGACGTCAAGCAGTTGGGCGAGCAGTTGCCCTATCGCTTTGTCGGTGGCGAGTCGCACATGCCGTTCATCGACACCGTCCAGGGGCCGAAAAGCCCGGTAGAAGTGTCCGCCGAAGTGCTCAAGGTGCTGCGTCAGCGCGCTGAAGCGACGCTGGGCGGCGAGCTGGTCGGTGCCGTCATTACTGTTCCCGCCTATTTCGATGATGCCCAGCGTCAAGCCACCAAGGATGCGGCCAAGCTGGCCGGCCTGAATGTGCTGCGCCTGCTTAACGAACCTACCGCGGCGGCCGTGGCCTATGGCCTGGACCAGCACGCCGAGGGCGTGGTGGCCATCTATGACCTGGGTGGCGGTACGTTCGATATTTCCATCCTGCGCCTGACCGGCGGTGTCTTTGAAGTACTGGCCACCGGCGGCGACACCGCCCTGGGGGGCGACGACTTCGACCATGCCATTGCCGGCTGGATCATCGAGGGCGCAGGCTTGTCCGCCGACCTGGATCCCGGTGTCCAGCGCAATCTGTTGCAAACCGCCTGCGCGGCCAAGGAAGCCCTGACCAGTGCCGCTTCGGTAGAAGTGGTGTATGGCGACTGGCGCGCAGTGCTGACCCGCGAAGCCTTCGACACACTGATCGAGCCTATGGTGGCGCGCAGCCTCAAGGCCTGCCGCCGCGCAGTGCGCGACTCCAATGTCGAGTTGGAAGAAGTGCAGGCGGTGGTGATGGTGGGCGGTTCGACCCGCGTGCCGCGAGTGCGCGAGGCGGTGGCCGAGATGTTCGGTCGCCAGCCCCTGACCGAAATCGACCCGGATCAGGTGGTGGCCATCGGTGCCGCGATCCAGGCCGATACCCTGGCCGGCAACAAGCGCGAAGGCGGCGAGTTGCTGTTGCTGGACGTGATTCCGCTGTCCCTGGGGCTGGAAACCATGGGCGGGCTGATGGAAAAGGTGATTCCGCGCAACACCACCATTCCCGTTGCTCGAGCCCAGGATTTCACCACCTACAAGGATGGCCAGACGGCCATGATGATTCATGTGCTGCAGGGCGAGCGCGAGCTGATCAGCGACTGCCGCTCCCTGGCACGCTTCGAATTACGCGGCATTCCGCCGATGGTCGCTGGTGCGGCGAAGATTCGCGTGACCTTCCAGGTCGATGCCGACGGCTTGCTCAGTGTTTCCGCTCGGGAACTGGGCTCGGGTGTCGAAGCCAGTATCCAGGTCAAGCCGTCCTACGGCCTGACCGACGGCGAAATCGCCCGGATGCTCAAGGATTCCTTCCAGTACGCCGGCGACGACAAGGTGGCCCGTGTACTGCGTGAACAGCAGGTTGATGCCCAGCGCCTGATCGAGGCCGTGCAGGGTGCCCTGGACGCCGACGGCGAGCGTCTGCTGGATGCCGAAGAACGCATGGTCATCGAACTGCAGATGCAGGAACTGAGTGAATTGATGCGTGGCACCGATGGTCATGCCATCGAGCAGCAGACCAAGCGTCTGTCGCAAGTGACCGATGCCTTTGCTGCCCGCCGCCTGGATTCGACGGTGAAAGCCGCGCTGGCGGGGCGCAACCTGAATGAAATCGAGGAATAACTGATGCCGCAGATCATTTTTCTGCCACACGCCGTGTTCTGCCCGGACGGCCTGGTTGTAGAAGTCGAGCCCGGGGTCTCGGTGCTCGAGGTTGCCCATGACAACCACATCGAGATCGAGAGCGCCTGTGGCGGTGTCTGCGCTTGCACCACCTGTCACTGCATCATTCGCGAAGGCTTCGATTCGCTGAATGAAGCCGACGAGCTGGAAGAGGACCTGCTGGACAAGGCTTGGGGCCTGGAAGCGCAGTCGCGCCTGTCGTGCCAGGCGATCGTCGGCGATGAAGACCTGACCGTGGAAATTCCCAAGTATTCGCTCAACCATGCTGCCGAAGCGCCGCACTGATTCAAGGATCTGTCATGAGCCTCAAGTGGGTTGATGTGCTGGAAATCGCGATCCAACTGGCTGAGTCGAAGCCGGATGTCGATCCGCGTTATGTAAACTTTGTCGATCTGCACCAATGGGTTCTGGCACTGCCGGAGTTCAGCGACGATCCGGCTCGCGGAGGCGAGAAGGTTCTTGAAGCAATTCAGGCCGCCTGGATCGACGAAACTGACTGAATCCGCGGGCTACGCAGTTAGGCAATCCCTATAAACCCGCGTATAATTCGCGGGTTTAATTTTTCGCTTTAATCACTGTTTCTGGAGTTACACCATGGCTGTTCAACGTACTTTCTCCATCATCAAGCCTGACGCTGTTGCAAAAAACGTTATCGGCGAGATCACCACTCGTTTCGAAAAAGCTGGCCTGCGCGTTGTAGCTTCGAAGCTCAAGCAACTGTCCAAAGCCGAAGCTGAAGGCTTCTACGCTGAGCACAGCGCTCGTGGTTTCTTCGGCGACCTGGTTGCTTTCATGATCTCCGGTCCAGTTGTGGTTCAGGTTCTGGAAGGCGAAAACGCTATCGCTCTGAACCGCGAGCTGATGGGCGCTACCAACCCTAAAGAAGCTGCTGCCGGCACCATCCGTGCTGACTTCGCTGACTCCATCGACGCCAACGCTGTACACGGTTCGGACTCCGAAGCCGCTGCTGCTCGCGAAATCTCGTACTTCTTCGCCGCTACTGAAGTAACCACTCGCTAAGCATTGGCTTGTGAGTGAAGGTGAATCCATGACTACATCGACTGCAAAAACTAACCTGTTGGGTCTGACTCAACCGGAAATGGAGAAATTCTTCGACTCAATCGGGGAGAAGCGTTTCCGTGCCGGTCAGGTAATGAAATGGATTCACCACTTTGGCGTCGATGATTTCGACGCCATGACGAATGTCGGCAAGGCCTTGCGCGAAAAGCTCAAGGCCGTTGCCGAGATTCGCGGTCCGGAAGTGGTCAGCGAGGACATCTCCAGCGACGGCACCCGTAAATGGGTGGTGCGCGTGGCGTCCGGCAGCTGCGTCGAGACCGTGTACATTCCCCAGGGCAAACGCGGCACTCTGTGCGTTTCGTCCCAGGCAGGCTGTGCCCTGGATTGCAGTTTCTGCTCCACCGGCAAGCAAGGCTTCAACAGCAACCTCACCGCCGCCGAAGTCATCGGCCAGGTGTGGATTGCCAACAAATCCTTTGGCAGCGTCCCGGCGACCGTCGACCGTGCCATCACCAACGTGGTGATGATGGGCATGGGTGAGCCGCTGCTGAACTTCGACAACGTCATCGCTGCCATGCACCTGATGATGGACGACCTGGGCTACGGCATTTCCAAGCGCCGGGTGACCCTGTCGACCTCCGGCGTGGTGCCGATGATCGATGAGCTGGCCAAGCACATCGACGTTTCCCTGGCGTTGTCGCTGCACGCACCCAACGATGCGCTGCGCAACCAGCTGGTGCCGATCAACAAGAAGTACCCGCTGAAGATGCTTCTCGAGTCGTGCCAGCGCTACATGTCGTCCCTGGGCGAGAAGCGTGTGCTGACCATCGAGTACACCTTGCTCAAGGACGTCAACGACAAGCTCGAGCACGCCGTCGAGATGATCGAGCTGCTCAAGGACGTGCCGTGCAAGATCAACCTGATCCCATTCAACCCGTTCCCCCATTCCGGGTACGAGCGTCCGAGCAACAACGCCATCCGGCGTTTCCAGGATCAACTGCACCATGCCGGCTTCAATGTCACCGTGCGCACCACTCGCGGCGAAGACATCGATGCCGCCTGCGGTCAGTTGGTCGGCCAGGTGCTGGACCGCACCCGGCGCAGCGAACGCTATATCGCCGTGCGTGAGTTGAGCGCCGACGCCGATATGCCGCAAAGCGCTGCGACCCGCACCTGAGAGAGGATCTCCATGGCCCTGCGCTTTGCGCTGCTCCTGCTGCTTGCCAGTCTTTGCGCTGGCTGTGTTGTGTCGGGTGAGACCAGCCCGCTGAACACCGGCAAGGGCCGTGATGAAGCGCGCGAGGCCTATGTGCAGCTGGGCCTGGGCTACCTGCAGCAGGGCATGTACGAGCAGGCCAAGGTGCCGCTGAAGAAGGCCCTGGAGCTGGTTCCGGCCGATGCCGATGGCAACGCTGCCCTGGCGTTGGTGTTCCAGGCCGAGAAAGAGTCTGCGCTGGCTGAACAGCACTTTCGCCAGGCCCTGGCGGCCCGTCCGGACAGTGCGCGAATCCTCAACAACTACGGCAGCTTCCTGTTCGCAGAAAAACGTTACCAGGAGGCCTATCAGCGCTTCGAGCAAGCTGCGGCTGATACCCTGTACCCGGAACGTTCCCGGGTTTTCGAGAATCTGGGGGTGACCGCTTCCAAGCTGGGCCAGCGCGAGCTGGCCCAGTTGCAACTGGAAAAAGCCCTGCGCCTGAATCACCAACAGCCTCGTGCGTTGCTGGAAATGGCTGAGTTGTCTTACGAAGACAGGCATTATGTGCCCGCGCGTGACTATTACGAGCGTTTTAGCCTGCTCGGCGAGCAAAATGCACGTAGTCTATTGCTCGGCGTTCGCCTGGCAACGGTGTTCGAAGATCGCGACAAGGCCGCCAGTTACGGTCTGCAATTAAAACGACTTTATCCCGGTACGCCGGAATATCAGCAATACCTGTCGGAGCAATGATGAAAGCGGCGCATCCCGAAGTTCAAGCAGCGACTCGCACAAACCCCGGTGAGACCCTGCGTCAGGCCCGCGAAAGCAATGGTTGGTCGCAGGCCGAAGTGGCCCACAAGCTCAATCTCACCGTGAGCTCCCTGAGCAATCTGGAAGCCGGCGCCTTCGACAAGCTGCCGGGGCACACCTTTGCCCGGGGCTACATCCGCGCTTATGCCAAGCTCTTGGGCATGGATCAGGCCGTTCTGGTCCAGGAATTCGATCAATACACCGGTACCGACTCCCAAGGCAGCAACGTTCACGCCCTGGGTCGCATCGAAGAGCCGGTGCGGGTGTCCCATACCATTCTGCGTATCGTCAGCCTGCTGTTGCTGGTGGCGGTGGTCGGTGGCGGTTTCATCTGGTGGCAGGACCAGTCCTCCCTGCGTGGCAAGGAGCCAGTGTCCCTGACGCCCGAGCATGTCGAGGTCGAAGGTGCCGACGGCACCACGCAGATCCACCCGATCGACGAGCCGGAAGATCAAGCAGTCGCCGAGGGTCAATCCGAGGCTGAGGCCAATGCAACCGAGAATCAGGTCGTCGCTGAGGCGCCAGCCACTGCAGTAGCGCCCATCGTAGCGGCTCCGGCTGTGGCGCCGGTTGCGCCTGCTACCGCACTCGCCCCTGTGCACAGCGCTCCGGCCGCGGCTCCAGTCGCCGCCGCGCCAGTGGTTCAGGCACCTGCCCCGGTAATCGCTCCCGCTACCCCAGCCAGCGCCGCCAGCGTACCGGCGTCTGCCGCTCCGGTTGCCGGTGCCGGTCAGGTACAGATCCACTACCTGGCGGATTGCTGGACCCAGGTCTCGGACGGTAACGGCAAGATTCTGCTCAGCGCCCTGAAGCGCAAGGGTGAAACCGTCGATGTCAGCGGCAAGCCGCCTTTTGCCGTGCGTCTGGGGTATGCCCGCGGCGCACAAATCACTTTCAACGGTCAGGCGGTGGATATCGCCCCGTTCACCAGTGGCGAGACTGCTCGCCTGAAGCTAGGTCAATAAGTCATGCACGGCGAATCTCCAATCAAACGTCGCGAGTCCCGCAAAATCTGGGTCGGCTCGGTCCCCGTCGGTGGCGATGCCCCGATCGCGGTGCAGAGCATGACCAACAGCGACACCAATGACGTGGCTGCCACCGTCGCCCAGATCAATCGCCTGGAAGCCGCCGGTGTCGACATCGTGCGGGTTTCGGTGCCGGACATGGACGCCGCCGAGGCGTTCGGCCGGATCAAGCAGCAGGTCAAGGTGCCGCTGGTTGCCGATATCCACTTCGACTACAAGATCGCCCTGCGGGTGGCCGAGCTGGGCGTCGATTGCCTGCGTATCAACCCGGGCAATATCGGTCGCGAAGACCGGGTTCGTGCGGTCGTGGACGCGGCCCGTGATCGCGGCATTCCGATCCGCATCGGGGTCAATGCCGGCTCCCTGGAAAAGGACCTGCAGAAAAAATACGGCGAACCGACCCCGGCCGCGCTGGTAGAGTCGGCGCTGCGTCACGTCGAGCACCTGGAACGCCTGAACTTCAAGGACTTCAAAGTCAGCGTGAAGGCTTCCGACGTGTTCATGGCGGTCGAGGCCTACCGTTTGCTGGCCAAGGAAATCATCCAGCCGCTGCACCTGGGCATCACCGAAGCCGGTGGATTGCGCTCAGGCACGGTGAAATCCGCCGTCGGCCTCGGTATGCTGCTGGCCGAAGGGATTGGCGATACCATTCGCATCTCGTTGGCGGCCGACCCGGTCGAGGAAGTGAAGGTCGGTTACGACATTCTCAAGTCCCTGCACCTGCGTTCCCGTGGCATCAACTTCATCGCCTGCCCGAGCTGCTCGCGGCAGAATTTCGATGTGGTGAAAACCATGAACGAGCTGGAAGGGCGCCTTGAAGACCTGCTGGTGCCGATGGATGTGGCAGTGATCGGTTGCGTGGTCAACGGCCCGGGTGAAGCCAAAGAGGCGCACATCGGCCTGACTGGCGGTACACCGAACCTGATCTACATCGATGGCAAACCAGCGCAGAAACTGACCAATGACAACCTGGTGGAAGAGCTCGAAAGGCTGATCCGGCAGAAGGCGGCCGAAAAGGTCGAGGCCGATGCAGCGCTGATCGCTCGCGGCTAACCGAACCAATTTAAGGATTTTTTGTGAGCAAGTCTCTGCAAGCCATTCGTGGCATGAATGACATCCTGCCCGAGCAGACGCCCCTGTGGCGCTATTTCGAGGGCACCGTGGCGCGCCTGCTGGATAACTACGGTTACAAGCAGATCCGCATGCCGATCGTCGAATTCACCGAGCTGTTCAAACGCTCCATCGGTGAAGTGACCGACATCGTCGAAAAAGAGATGTACACCTTCGAAGACCGCAACGGCGACTCCCTGACCCTGCGTCCGGAAGGCACAGCGGCTTGTGTGCGTGCAGCCCTGGAACATGGCCTGACCGGTGGCGGCCAGGTGCAGAAACTGTGGTACATCGGCCCGATGTTCCGTCACGAGCGTCCGCAGAAGGGCCGCTATCGCCAGTTCCACCAGATTGGCCTGGAAGTCTTCAACCTCGACGGCCCGGATATCGACGCCGAGCTGATCGTGTTGACCTGGCGCCTGTGGGGCGAGCTGGGCATCCGTGATGCGGTCAAGCTCGAACTCAACAGCCTGGGCACCTCCGAAGCCCGCGCGCGCTATCGCGATGCCCTGGTGGAATTCCTCTCGGCTCGCCACGAGCAGTTGGACGAAGACAGCCAGCGTCGCTTGAAGACCAACCCGCTGCGGGTGCTGGACACCAAGGACGCGGCCACCCAGGCCGTACTGGTGGACGCTCCGAAGCTGGCCGACTACCTGGACGAAGAGTCCCGGGTGCACTTCGAAGGCCTCAAGGCCCGTCTGGATGCCGCTGGCATTCCCTACGTGATCAATCCGAAGCTGGTCCGTGGCCTGGACTACTACAGCAAGACCGTTTTCGAATGGGTCACCGACAAGCTCGGCGCCCAGGGCACCGTCTGTGCCGGCGGCCGCTACGACGGCCTGGTGGAGCAGATGGGTGGCAAGCCGACCCCGGGCGTGGGCTTTGCCATGGGCATCGAGCGTCTGGTGCTGATGCTGGAGACCCTGGAGCAGGTGCCGGAAGAAATTTCCCGTCAGGTCGACGTTTACCTCTGCGCTTTTGGCGAGGCCGCCGAACTGGCTGGCCTGGCCCTGAGCGAGCGGGTTCGCGACCAGTTGCCCAACCTGCGCCTGCAGATCAATGCCGGCGGCGGCAGCTTCAAGAGCCAATTCAAGAAGGCCGACAAGAGCGGCGCGCTGTACGCGCTGATCCTGGGTGACGACGAACTGGCCCAGCAAGTGGTAGGTTTCAAACCCCTGCGTGGCCAGGGCGAACAACAAAGCATTGCCTGGGATGCACTCGCTGCGCACCTGGCCACCTGCGTCGTGCAGGGTTGAAGCTGTCAAACAGCCGATTTAGCGAATAAGGAGTATTGGGGTGTCGAGTACCGAAGATGAACAGCTGGCGGAATTGAAAGACTGGTGGCAGCGTAACGGCAAACCCCTGGTGACCGGCGGCCTGCTGGCCCTGGTCATAGTGTTCGGCTGGCAAGCCTGGCACAAATATCAGAACAACCAGTCGCAAGGTGCTTCGGTGCTCTATCAGCAACTGCTGGAAACCACCCTGACGCCTGATGGCAAACCGGACGCAGCGCGTGTTGCCGACCTGGCCGGCAAGCTCAACAGCGAGTTTGGCGGCAGCGCCTACGCCCAGTACGGCAGCCTGTTCGTGGCCAAGGTAGCGGTGGACACCGGCAAGCTGGACGACGCCGCGGCGCAGCTCAAGGCAATTACCGACAAGCCGGCGAATGCGACCCTGGGCGAAGTGGCGCGTCAGCGCCTGGCTCAGGTACTGGCGGCGCAGAACAAGGCCGATGAAGCCCTGAAACTGCTGGACGGCGATGCCGAGAAGGCGTTCCTGGCCACTCGCGAAGAACTCAAGGGTGATCTGCTGGTCCAGCTGGGCCGTGTCGATGAAGCCCATGCGGCATACCAAAAAGCCAAGGCGGCGCTCTCGGATGAAGCGGCGGTCGGTGGCTTACAAATCAAGCTCGACGACCTGGCCAAAGGGGATGCATGACGTGATCCGTTGGAAACATGCAGCATTGCTGGCCCTGGCCTTGTTGGCCGCGGGTTGCAGCAGCAACAGCAAGAAAGAACTGCCACCGGCCGAACTGGTCGACTTCAAGGAAGAAGTGGTCCTGCAGAAGCAGTGGAGTCGTTCGATCGGTGACGGTCAGGGCGAAACCTACAACATGCTGGTACCGGCCATTGATGGCGACACCATCTATGCTGCCGACGTGAACGGCGTGGTGGTTTCCATGGATCGCATGAACGGCGACGTGAAATGGAAGAAAGATCTCGAACTGCCTGTTTCCGGCGCCGTTGGCGTGGGTTACGGCCTGGTCATGATCGGCACCCTGAAAGGCGAAGTGGTTGCCCTGGATGCCTCCAGCGGTGAACAGAAATGGCGCGCCCGGGTGACCAGTGAAGTGCTGGCGCCGCCGGCCACCAACGGTGACGTGGTGGTGGTGCAGACCCAGGATGACCGAGTGATTGGCCTCGATGCCAGCACCGGCAACCAGCTCTGGCTCTATGACAGCACCCCGGCGGTACTGACCCTGCGTGGCACCAGTGCCCCGCTGGCAACCAACCGCCTGGCCCTGGCCGGCCTTTCCACCGGCAAGGTGGTGGCGCTGGATATCCGCAACGGCGTGCCGGTGTGGGAACAGCGCGTAGCGATTCCGCAAGGTCGTTCCGAGCTGGATCGGGTGGTGGATATCGACGGTGGCCTGCTGCTGTCCGGTGGCACCCTCTACGTGGCCAGCTACCAGGGGCGTGTCACTGCCCTGGACCTGGAGAGCGGTCGTCCGCTGTGGCAGCGTGATGCTTCCAGCTACGCCGGTGTCGCCCAGGGTTTCGGCAGCGTTTACGTCAGCCTGTCCTCGGGCACCGTGGAAGGCGTGGACGAGCGTTCGACCACCGCGTTGTGGAGCAACGACTCCCTGGCTCGCCGTCAGCTGTCGGCACCGGAAGTCTTCTCCAGCTACGTGGCAGTGGGCGACCTGGAAGGTTACCTGCACCTGCTGAGCCAGGTTGACGGTCGTTTCGTCGGCCGTGAGCGCATCGACAGCGACGGCCTGCGCGCCCGTCCGCTGGTGGTGGGCGACATGATTTATGTGTATGGCAACAGCGGCAAACTGGAAGCCCTGACCATCAAGTAATGGTTTGACTATGCTTGGGGCTGATGCCCCAAGCGGCCTTGCCTGTAGGCGCGAGCTTGCTCGCGATGGACGTCAACGCTGACGCGTGTGGTCTGACTAAACGCGGTGCTGTTACGTTGTCTACAGTGCTGCCCCGAGCACCAGCCGCTGCCTCGCAGCGGCTTTTGTATTTTCTGAAATAACGCAGTGGAGAGCCGCATGGTTCCCGTAATCGCCCTGGTGGGCCGACCCAACGTCGGCAAGTCCACCTTGTTCAACCGCCTGACTCGGACTCGCGACGCCATCGTCGGCGACCTGTCCGGTCTGACCCGTGATCGCCAGTACGGTGAGGCCAAGTGGCAAGGGCGTACCTATATTCTGATCGACACCGGCGGTATCTCCGGTGACGAGCATGGCATGGATGAAAAGATGGCCGAGCAGTCGCTGCTGGCCATTGAAGAAGCCGATGTGGTGCTGTTCCTGGTAGACGCCAAGGCCGGTTTTACCGCCGCCGACCAAATGATTGGCGAGCACCTGCGCAAGCGCAACAAGACCTCCTTTGTGATCGCCAACAAGGTCGACAATATCGACCCGGACATGGCCCGCGCCGAGTTCGCGCCGCTGGGCATGGGTGACGCAATCCCGATCGCCGGTGCCCACGGTCGTGGCATCAGCCAGATGCTGGAAATCGCCCTGGGCGAGTTCCCCAAGGACGATGCCGACGAGCCGGAAGAGGACGAGGAAGAAATCGTTGCCGAAGGCGAGGAAGCCAAGCGCATTCCGGGCCCGAGCGAGAAGGATGGGATCAAGATCGCCATCATCGGTCGTCCCAACGTCGGCAAGTCGACCCTGGTCAACCGCATGCTCGGTGAAGACCGGGTCATCGTCTATGACCAGCCCGGCACCACCCGCGACAGCATCTACATTCCCTTCGAGCGTAACGACGAGAAGTACACGCTGATCGACACCGCCGGTGTGCGCAAGCGCGGCAAGATCCACGAGGAAGTGGAAAAGTTCTCGGTGGTCAAGACCCTGCAGGCGATCAAGGACGCCAACGTGGTGATCTTCGTCATGGACGCCCGCGAAGGCGTGGTGGACCACGACCTGAACTTGCTGGGCTTTGCCCTGGAAGCCGGCCGGGCCCTGGTGATCGCCCTGAACAAGTGGGACGGCATGCAGCCCAGCGAGCGCGACTATGTGAAGACCGAGCTGCAACGTCGGTTGTTCTTCGTCGACTTCGCCGATATCCACTTCATTTCGGCGCTGCATGGCACTGGCGTGGGCAACCTCTACCAGTCGGTGCAGAACTCCTTCAAGTCGGCGGTCACCCGCTGGCCCACCAGCCGCCTGACCCAGATCCTCGAAGACGCTGTCAGCGAGCACGCGCCACCCATGGTCAACAGCCGGCGGATCAAGCTGCGCTACGCTCACCTGGGCGGTGCCAACCCGCCGTTGATCGTGATCCACGGCAACCAGGTGGAGAAGGTGCCCAAGTCCTATGTGCGTTACCTGGAGAACACCTATCGTCGCGTGCTGAAGCTGGTGGGTACGCCGATCCGTATCGAGTTCAAGGGCAGCGACAACCCGTACGAAGGCAACAAGAACACCCTTACCGATCGCCAGGTCAACAAGAAGCGGCGCTTGATGTCGCACCACAAGAAAGCTGACAAGAAGCGCCGCGACAAGCGCTAGCAAAGCCGTGGTAAGCGGCAAGCGGTTAGCGCCAAGTGAAAGCCGCAGAGGCTTGCCATTGGTGACTTGCAGCGTGAAGCGGTGATTAAAGAGGGGGCCTTCGGGGCCCCTTTTTTAATCGCCGCGCTTTGGGCTATTCTCGGGGCCTCCCGCGCCGCCGTAGAGCCGGGTGTTCAGCAGGGAACCCCCATGATCACCAGTAAGCTGCCGCATGTCGGCACCACCATCTTCACTCAGATGTCCCAGCTCGCGGCTGAAACCGGAGCGCTCAACCTGTCCCAGGGTTTTCCCGATTTCGACGGTCCGCAAGCCTTGCGCGATGCCCTTGGCTGGCATGTCGCCAATGGCCATAACCAGTACGCGCCCATGACCGGCTTGCCGCTGCTGCGCCAGCAAGTGGCGGCGAAAATCGCCCGCAGCTATGGGGTGCAGGTGGATGCCGAGCGCGAAGTGACTATCACCCCCGGGGCGACCCAGGCGATCTTTTGCGCCATCCAGGCGGTGATCCAGCGCGGCGACGAGGTCATAGTCTTCGACCCCAGCTACGACAGTTATGAACCGGCAGTGGAGCTGGCGGGCGGTCGTTGCGTGCATGTGCAACTGGGTCTGGATGACTTTGCCATCGACTGGCCGAAACTCACTGCGGCCCTGAGCCCGCGCACGCGAATGATCATCCTCAATACCCCGCACAACCCCAGCGGTGCCCTGATCAGCCGCGCCGAACTGGATCAACTGGCCGCCCTGATTCGTGATCGGGATATCTACCTGATCAGCGACGAGGTCTATGAACACCTGGTGTTCGACGGCGTGCCCCATGTCAGCGTTCTGGCCCACGAAGAGCTCTTTCAACGAGCCTTCGTGGTCAGTTCGTTCGGCAAGACCTATCACGTCACCGGCTGGAAGACTGGCTATGTGGTGGCGCCGGCGGCCCTGAGCGCGGAACTGCGCAAGGTGCATCAATATGTCAGCTTCTGCGGCGTCACCCCTTTGCAGTACGCTCTGGCAGATTTCATGGCCGAACACCCGGAGCATGTCGAGGAACTGCCAGCCTTCTACCAGGCCAAGCGCGATCTGTTCTGCGACCTGCTGGGCCCTTCGCGGTTCAGCTTCACCCGAGTGGCCGGCACCTACTTTCAACTGGTGGACTATTCGCAGATTCGCCCGGACCTGAATGACGTCGAGATGGCCACCTGGATGACCCGCGAGCATGGCGTGGCGGCGATTCCGGTGTCGGTGTTCTATCAGCAACCGCCCCAGGGGCAGCGTCTGGTGCGTCTGTGTTTTGCCAAGCGCGAGGAGACGCTGCGACAGGCAGCGGAGAAACTATGCGTGATCTGAGTGCGTTACCCGATCTGCAACTGGCCCTGATCCAGACCACCCTGGCCTGGCACGATCGCCAGGCCAACCTCGAGCATTTCCAGCTGCTGCTGGAGCAGGCCCGGGGTGCCGACCTGATCATTCTTCCGGAGATGTTCACCACCGGCTTCTCCATGGAGTCGGCGACCCTGGCGGAAGCGGAGAACGGCCCCACCAGCAAATGGCTGCGCTGCCAGGCCAAGAAGCTCGATGCGGTGATCACCGGTAGCGTGATCATTCAGGCCGCGGATGGCAGCCACCGCAACCGCCTGCTCTGGGCCCGGCCCGATGGCGAAGTCTGGCACTACGACAAGCGCCATCTGTTTCGCATGGCCGGCGAGCACGATCACTACACGCCGGGCGAGCGCCAAGTGCAGTTCGAACTCAAGGGTTGGCGCATTCGTCCGCTGATCTGCTACGACCTGCGTTTCCCGGTGTGGAGCCGCGATGCCCAGGACACCGACCTGCTGCTGTACACCGCCAACTGGCCGGGGGCCCGGCGCCTGCACTGGAATCGCCTGCTGCCGGCCCGGGCCATCGAGAACCTCTGCTATGTCGCGGCGGTGAACCGGGTGGGCACCGACGGCAAGGGCTTCGCCTACACCGGAGACAGCCAGGTGCTGGATTTCCAGGGCGAGACCCTGCTCAGTGCCGGCGAGGCGGACGGAGTGTTCCAGGTCTGTTTGAACGCTGCCGAACTGGCGGCCTACCGCGCGCGTTTTCCGGCGAATCTCGACGCTGATACCTTCAAGTTCACCTAGGATCAGCACACTTTTTTACAGGTTGCAGATATCAAGCTTCAGGGAAGCAGGCCGATAGGACGTAGATCCAGGAGGAATCGTTTATGACCACCATCAACGCCAATACCGTCAATCCTTACCCGCCCACCACGCCGAAAGTGGTGATCGGCGAAGCCCAAGGCACTGCCACCAACCCGCTGGCGCCGGCCACTGAGGCTCAGGATGGCGATGACAAGGAGCTGCGGGTCAACTCCGCGGGTGCCGGCATCGATGCGGTGACAGGCGGGGGCGACCAGGTCAAGCAGCTGCAAAAGCAGATCGAGCAGACCCAGAAGGTGCTCGCCGAGCAGCAGGCGCAGTTGGCCAGTGTCGAGAAAGGGCAGCAGGCCAATGATCAACAGAAGGCCCAGCAAGCGATGGAGATCCAGACCCAGATCACGGTCACCAGCACCACCCTGCAAGTACTGCAAGCAGCGTTGGTGCAGGCCATGTTCAGCGTGGATGTGCATGCCTGAGGAGCAGCGACAAGTGGCAAGCGACAAGCTGCAAGTGGCTTACCGCTTGTAGCTAGCCACTTGCAGCTTGCAGCTGAAACTATGAGGCCCCGGGGAGTCGAGCTCCGCGGGGCCTTTTTTGTGCCTGTGCCTTTTAGGCGGCCTTGGCCTGCTGTTCGCTCAGGGAGCGGTTCAGCGCGCTGAACAGGGCCTTGAAGCTGGCAGTGGTGATGTTCTCATCGATGCCCACGCCATGCACCGCGCGTTCGCCGTTTACCCGCAGTTCGATGTAGGCCGCCGCCTTGGCGTTGGTACCCGCACCGATGGCGTGCTCGTTGTAGTCCATGATCTCCACCGGAATCGGCAGGCCGGCCACCAGGGCTTCCAGGGCGCCGTTGCCCTTGCCACGCCAGTGCAGGTTGGTTTCGCCCTGGCCCTTGCTGGACACTTCCACTTCCACGGCGCTGTGGCCGTTCTCTTCCTGCAGGCGATGGCTGACCAGCGCGTACGGGGTGTTGGCTTGCAGGTACTCGCTGTGCAACAGCGCGTGGATCTGCTGGGCTGTCATCTCCAGGCCCAGGCGGTCGGTTTCCCGCTGTACCACCTGGCTGAACTCGATCTGCATGCGACGCGGCAGGCTGATGCCGTATTCCTGTTCCAGGAGGTAGGCGATACCGCCCTTGCCCGACTGGCTGTTGACGCGGATCACCGCCTCGTAGCTGCGGCCGATATCGGCCGGGTCGATCGGCAAGTACGGCACTTCCCACAGCGCGTCGTCCTTCTGCTGGGCAAAGCCTTTGCGGATCGCATCCTGGTGGGAGCCGGAGAACGCGGTGTGGACCAGGTCACCGACATAAGGGTGACGCGGGTGCACGGCAATCTGGTTGCACTCTTCCACCACCTTGCGCACGCCGTCGATATCGGAGAAGTCCAGCTGCGGATTGATGCCCTGGGTGTAGAGGTTCAGGGCCACGGTCACCAGGTCGACGTTACCGGTGCGCTCGCCGTTGCCGAACAGGCAGCCTTCGACACGGTCGGCGCCGGCCATCAGCCCCAACTCGGTGGCGGCCACGCCGGTGCCACGGTCGTTGTGGGTGTGCAGGCTGATGATCACGCTGTCGCGGCGGTTGATATGGCGGCAGAACCACTCGATCTGGTCGGCATAGATGTTCGGCGTTGCCACTTCCACGGTGGCCGGCAAGTTGAGGATCACCTTGTGTTCCGGGGTGGCGTTCCAGACTTCCACCACGGCGTCGCAGACTTCCTTGGCGAACTCCAGTTCGGTGGCGCTGAAGGTCTCGGGCGAGTACTCGAACTGCCACTGGGTTTCCGGCTGTTGGGCCGCGTACTTGACGAACAGCTTGGCCGCGTTCACCGCAATTTCCTTGACCCCGGCCTTGTCCTGGTTGAAGACAATGCGGCGGAACGAAGGGCTGGTGGCGTTGTACAGGTGGACGATGGCTTTCTTCGCCCCACGCAAGGATTCGAAGGTGCGCGCGATCAAGTCTTCACGGGCCTGGGTCAGCACCTGGATGGTGGTGTCGTCCGGGATGTGGCCGTCTTCGATCAGGGTGCGCACGAAGTCGAAGTCGGTCTGCGAAGCGGACGGGAACGAGGCTTCGATTTCCTTCACGCCGACCGCCACCAGGGTTTTCCAGAAACGCAGCTTCTTCGCCGCATCCATTGGCTCGATCAGCGACTGGTTGCCATCACGCAAGTCCGAGCTGCACCAGATCGGCGCGCTGGTGATGGTTTTCGACGGCCAGGTGCGGTCCGGTATGTTGATAGTCGCAAACGCGCGGTACTTGGAGGACGGGTCTTTGAGCATGGTCATGGCGAGATCCTTAGTGTCCGGGCCGAAAAGAGGCGGCCAGCCGGTGAGTCAAGAGTGAGGTGTTGACGCAGGGGATGAGGCACCGCGATTCAGCCAGGCAGTCGTGCGCTGACGAGGCACAGGCTCCGGTGTTGACGACGCTGAATGAGGGTGTGAGAGGTTTTCATGGGCTCAACCCTAACCACTGGGGTTAAAGATGGCAAGCAGTCGAAAAAAATTGAGAGGAATACTCGAAATAGAAGCTATATCGAGATTTTATGCTGGGCATTCCTTTAAAGAATAACAGGGATTGCGCAGACCTGATGGCTTGCGCAATCCCTGCCTGAGTCGGCTTTCCTGCAAATCGGGCCTGGGATCAGGGTTGGAAGGCGCCGATAAAGATTGCCGGATCGACCCGCGCGTCGTTCAGGCTGACGTTCCAATGCATATGCGGGCCGGTGGCGCGTCCGGTCGATCCGACCTTGCCCACCACCGCGCCACGGGCCAGGCTCTGGCCGACTTTCACATCGATCTTCGACATGTGGCAGAACATGCTGATAAAGCCCTGGCCGTGATCGACGAATACCGTATTGCCATTGAAGAAGTAGTTGCCGGTGAGTACCACCTTGCCCGCGGCCGGGGTCTTGATCGGGGTGCCAGCCGGTACGGCGAAGTCCAGTCCTGAATGAGGATTGCGTTCCTCGCCATTGAAGAAGCGGCGTACGCCGAACTTGCTCGACAGCGGGCCGTTCACCGGCTTGTCCAGCAGCAGGTTGCTCGGTGTGTTGGGGCTGAAACCGCGGTAGGCGCGGATCTGCTCCGCCAACTCGGCGTCGATGCGCTTGAGGTCGGCCGGGTTCGGGTTGACCTGGCGCTGGTTCTTCAGGGTGATGTGCTGCTCGGGGTATTTCTTGCTGCCGACCACAAAGTTCAGGTCGCGGCCGCCGGCATTCACCTGCTGGGTTCCGGGCTTGACCGTCAGCGGTATGCCGACGATGGCCAACCAGTTGTTCTGCTCCTTGACCACCAGCACCGGCTTGCCCTGGTAGCTGGCCTTGGGCGCCTGGGCGGCATTGCCCAGGTCGAGCACGGCCACGCCGCCGGGCACCGGCTTGTTCAGCAGGCGAGTGATGTAGCTGTCGGCGTTGGCGTTGCAGGCCAGGCAGAGCAATAACAGGGAGCAGAGAAAACGCGGCATCGATCAGTCCAGTAGTGAAAGGGTGACAGGTGTCAGGTGGTTGTCCTCGACCCGCACCTGCAGTTGGCCTTCACCCAGGCGGGCGGTCAGGCGCTGGCCGTTCTGGGTTTGCGCAGCGTTGCGGATGGCCTGGCCGCGCTCGTCCAGAAGAATGCTATAGCCCCGGCCCAGAGTGGCCAGCGGGCTGACCACATGCAGGGTCTGCATTTGGCTGTGCAACTGCAGGCGCCGGGCCTTCAGGCCTTCACGCATGGCCCGGGGCAGACGTTCGGCAAGGCTGTCCAAGCGTTGGCGCAACAGCGCCAGCTGGCGCCCCGGGTGCTGGGCGCCAAGGCGGGTCTCCAGGCGTATCAGGCGCTCGCGCCGGGTATTGAGGCTGCGTTCGAAAGCCCGGCGCAGGCGCATGTCCAGGTCGTCCAGGCGCTGTGCCTGCTGGCGCAGGCGTTCACCCGGGTGGCGCAGGCGCCGGGCCAGGCCATCCAGGCGCAGGCGTTCGCGCATCAGCCGGTCGCGCATGCGCAGCACCAGGCGGCGCTGCAGGCTGTCGACCCGGCGTTGCAGGTCGCTGGAGTCCGGTGCCAGCAATTCAGCGGCGGCGGAGGGCGTGGGAGCGCGTACGTCGGCGACGAAATCGCTGATGGAAACATCGGTTTCATGGCCGACGGCACTGACGATCGGCGTTACGCAGGCGGCCACCGCCCGCGCCACGGGTTCTTCATTGAAGCACCAGAGGTCTTCCAGAGAGCCGCCGCCGCGTGCCAGGATCAGCGCGTCGAAACCCCGGGCATCAGCCAGCTGCAAGGCCCGGACAATCTGCGCCGTGGCCTCGCGACCCTGTACCGCCGTGGGAATCAGGGTCAGGGCTACCTGGGGCGCGCGACGGCGAAACACGCTGATGATGTCGCGAATCACCGCGCCGGTAGGCGAGCTGATGATGCCGATGCGTTGTGGATGAGCCGGCAGCGGCACTTTGCGCTCGGCGCTGAACAAGCCTTCGGCGCTGAGCTTGTCTTTCAGTGCATCGAAGGCCAGGCGCAGGGCGCCATCGCCGGCCGGCTCCACGGTATCGAGGATCAGCTGGTAGTCACCGCGGCCCTCGAACAGCGAGACCTTGCCCCGCACCTTGACCGCCAGGCCGTCCTTCAGGGCCTGGCGTACCCGCGCGGCATTTTGCCGAAACAGCGCGCAGCGTACCTGGGCACCGCTGTCCTTGAGGGTGAAGTAGACGTGGCCGGAAGCCGGGCGGGCGAGGTTGGAGATCTCGCCTTCGACCCAGATATTGCTGAACACGTCCTCGAGCAGCACCCGGGCGCGGCCGTTGAGCTGGGTGACAGTGAGGACCTCGCGGTCCAGGCCGAGTCGTGCAAAGGGATCTTTAATCATGGGGCGCAGTTTAAAGGCCTGTCCGGCGCAGGAACAACGTCAATCGACAGATCCAGGCCCTGGCGGAAATGCTCGACGAACTGTGTCACCAGGGGCGTCGGCTGCTGGCGGCAGGCCAGTGCGACACAGCTCTGGCAGTCAGCGTCGGCCAGGGGCAGGAAGCGGATGCTGGCCGGGGCGATGTCCTGCATCGATTCGGGCAGCAGGGCAATGCCGAAGCCGGCCTGGATCAGTTGCAGCTGGGTGGTCTTGCGTGACATCACCCGCGCCGCCTTGGGAAAGAAGCCCTGGCGCATGCACAGCTCGGCCGACAGGTAACTCAGGCCACCGCGTTGTGGGTGAGGAATGGAAATAAACGCCTCATCCCTGAGCTGGGCCAGATCCACCCCGCCAGGAGGAGGGTTCAGCGCCAGTGGATGTTGCGGTGGCACGGCCAGCAGCAAGGGCTCGCTGAACAGCGGCATTATTTGCACCCCTTCGCGTTGGCGCAGCACCGGCAGGCGCAACAGCCCGACATCCAGCCGACCCTCGGCGATTTCTTCCAGCTGCGCTTCGGAAGACAGTTTGACGATGTCCATCGAGGCCCCAGGGCAGCGCTGCAAGTAGCCACTGATACCTCGCAGCAAGCGGCCGCTCATGGGCACGGTGCTGGAGTGGCTCAGGCGCAGAGTGCCCAACTGCCCCTGGCCAATCTGGGTCGCCAGCTCGCCGGCCTTGTGCAGTTCGGTCAGCAGGTTGCGCGCCTTGGGAAAGAAGGCTTCGCCGGCGGCGGTCAGCCTGGGCAGGCGCGCGGTGCGTTCGAACAGCGGGGTTTGCAGCTGGTTTTCCAGCTCCTTGATCTGCCGGCTCAGGGCCGATTGGGCAATGAACAGGCGCTCTGCGGCGGCGCTGAAACTGCCGCATTCGGCGATTTCCACGAAGTAGCGCAGTTGACGGGTCGAAATCACCAGGTATGCCTTTTTGCGATGGGTGGAGGGCTTTGACGATATTAGTCGCAAGTCTCGCCGCTGGCTAAAGTCACAACCTACTGTTTGAGGAAGTGCTGCGATGAGTCTGTTGTTCGAGGGTTTGAACCAGTGGTCCTTTGGCCCGGGAGCTTGGCTGGCGATCGGCCTGGGTATCGCGCTGGCCTACATAGTGTTCGGCATCGCCGGGTTCGGCACGGCCCTGGTGGCGGGGCCGATCCTGATCCTGTTCATGCCACTGTCGAAGATAGTGCCGCTGTTGGTGTTGCTGGATTTCGTCGCCGCCTTCGGCAATCTGCTGCCGTCGCGCAAGGATGTGGCCAAGCCCGAACTGCTGCGCCTGCTGCCGTGCATGGCCCTGGGCTGCACCCTGGGGGTGATCTTCCTGCTGAATCTCAAATCCGATGTGCTGCTTCTGCTGATGGGGCTGTTTATCAGTGCTTATGCGGTCTACAGCTTGTGGGTGAAGGCCCGTCCGACCCAACTGGCTGCCGGCTGGTCGGTGCCGATGGGCGTAGTGGGCGGCCTGTTCGGTGCGCTGTTCGGTAGCGGCGGCTTTCTCTATGCGATCTACCTCAATAGTCGCTTGCCCAAGGACCCGGCGCGGGCCACCCAGAGTGCCCTGATCAGTTGCAGCACCGTGGTGCGCCTGAGTCTGTTCGCGCTGGCCGGGGTGTATGCTGAGTTGCCATTGCTGCTGTTGGCCGGGTGCTTGTTGCCGTCGATGGCGTTGGGCTTGTGGGTGGGGCGGCGCTTGACCCTGAAGTTGTCTCGGGAGGCGTTTGTGCGTCTGGTGACCTGGCTGGTGCTGGCCAGTGGGGTTGCCTTGATCGGGCGTTATCTGAGCACTTGACCTGCGGGGTTCAGGGATTAAGCTGCGGGCCTTCACGTCCATTCGCCGGCAAGCCGGCTTCTACAATCAACGGTAGGAGCCGGCTTGCCGGCGAACGCGTTCGTACTGTCCCAGCACGTTTCAGGCTCATCCATGAACTCGCAAAGCATCCTCGTCCCGAAAATTTCCACCCTGCCGGTGCACGAGCCTCGGGCCCGGGCGATCTTGCGCTGGCTGGTGCGCAAGAACATCGTCGAGGAAAACCTCAGCACCTGCGGGCGCAGCGGCAATCGCATGGCCCATGCCATTGCCCCGGGCGCCCGCGACGTGGTGCTCAACCCTGACGCGCTGCCCTTCGGCGAGGCGATCAATGGCCTGGAGATCGTCACCAAGCGCTGCATCTATACCCCGGCCAAGGGCTTTCTCGAGGAAGCCGGCTGCGCCGAGTGCCGCCAGGAAATCGGCGAGGCACTGTTCGAAAGCCTGGAGGACTGGATGCCCGGGCGTACCGACAACTTCATCTGCCCGGAATGCGGCCATGAAGATGACATCAATGGTTTCCTGTTCCTGCAGGCGTGCGGTTTTTCCAACCTGGGGTTTATCTTCAACAACTGGGCCGAGGCGGGGTTCAAGCAGAGTTTTATCGACGAGTTCGCCGACTGGCTGGACCAGCCGGTGAGCTGGGTGAAGGTGGAGTGCTAGAGGGGTGATCTCTCCATCTATCACTCCAGCGATATTAGCCAGAGTTTTACATTGAGCCCGGGTAGGTGTCTGAGTATAATGGCGCGCTTCCATTTTCCCGCCCGGGAGCCCCCGCGATGCTGCGTATCAGCCAAGAAGCCCTCACCTTCGACGACATCCTCTTAGTGCCCGGTTATTCCGAAGTACTGCCTAATGAAGTCAGTCTAAAGACCCGTTTGACCCGTGGCATCGAGCTGAATATTCCACTGGTTTCCGCCGCTATGGACACCGTCACTGAAGCCCGTCTGGCAATCGCCATGGCTCAGGAAGGCGGCATCGGCATCATCCACAAGAACATGACCATCGAGCAGCAAGCTGCCGAAGTGCGCAAGGTCAAGCGTTTCGAAGCCGGTGTGGTCAAAGACCCCATCACCATCGAAGCCGACGCCAGCGTGCGTGATCTGCTCGAACTGACCCGCATGCACAACATCTCCGGCGTGCCAGTGCTGCACAACGGCGACCTGGTGGGCATCGTCACCTCCCGTGACGTGCGTTTCGAAAGCCGCCTGGACGTCAGCGTGCGCGAAGTGATGACGCCCAAAGAGCGTCTGGTCACCGTCAAGGAGGGCGCCGACAAGAGCGCCGTCCGCGAGCTGCTGCACAAGCACCGCATCGAGCGCGTGCTGATCGTCGATGACGCCTTCGCCCTCAAGGGCATGATGACCGTCAACGACATCGAGAAAGCCAAGGCTTACCCACTGGCCAGCAAGGACGACCAGGGTCGCCTGCGGGTGGGTGCTGCGGTTGGCACCGGCAAGGACACCGGTGAGCGCGTTGCCGCCCTGGTCAATGCCGGCGTCGACGTGGTGGTGGTGGACACCGCTCACGGTCACTCCAAAGGCGTGATCGACCGCGTCCGCTGGGTCAAGGAAAACTTCCCGCAAGTGCAGGTGATCGGCGGCAACATCGCCACCGGCGCTGCCGCCAAGGCCCTGGCTGAAGCGGGCGCCGACGCCGTCAAGGTGGGCATCGGCCCAGGCTCGATCTGCACCACCCGTATCGTTGCCGGTGTCGGCGTGCCGCAAATCAGCGCCATTGCCAATGTGGCTGCGGCCCTGGCCGGTACTGGCGTGCCGCTGATCGCCGACGGCGGTATCCGCTTCTCCGGTGACCTGTCCAAGGCCATCGTTGCCGGTGCTTCCTGCGTGATGATGGGTTCGATGTTCGCCGGTACCGAAGAGGCTCCAGGCGAAGTCGAGCTGTTCCAGGGTCGTTCCTACAAGGCTTACCGTGGCATGGGCTCGCTGGGCGCCATGGCACAGGCCCAGGGCTCCTCGGATCGCTACTTCCAGGACTCCTCCGCCGGTGCCGAGAAGCTGGTGCCGGAAGGTATCGAAGGCCGTGTGCCGTACAAGGGCGCCCTGGCTGCGATCATCCACCAGCTGATGGGCGGCCTGCGTTCGTCCATGGGCTACACCGGCAGCGCCACCATCGAAGAGATGCGCACCAAGCCGGAGTTTGTCCGCATCACCGGCGCCGGCATGGCTGAATCCCACGTCCACGACGTGCAGATCACCAAGGAAGCGCCCAACTATCGCGTAGGTTGATAGTGATCGCCTTCAGGCCCAGGCCTGCAGGCGATCGACGAATTTAGTAACCGGGGCTGTGTTTTTCAGCCCCGTGTCGTTTCTGAAATTAGACGAGACTGACCATGGCCCTCGACATTCACGCTCACCGTATCCTGATCCTCGACTTCGGTTCCCAGTACACCCAGCTGATCGCCCGCCGCGTGCGCGAGATCGGTGTCTACTGCGAACTGCATCCGTTCGACATGGACGACGAAGCGATCCGCGAATTCGCTCCCAAAGGCGTGATCCTCGCCGGCGGTCCCGAGTCCGTGCACGAAGCCAACAGCCCGCGTTGCCCGCAAGCGGTGTTCGACCTGGGCGTCCCGGTCTTTGGCATCTGCTATGGCATGCAGACCATGGCCGAGCAGATGGGCGGCAAGGTCGAAGGTTCCGAGCTGCGTGAATTCGGTTACGCGCGGGTCGATGTGGTAGGCAAGAGCCGCCTGCTGGACGGCATCGAAGACCACGTCGACGCCGACGGCCTGTTCGGCCTCGACGTGTGGATGAGCCACGGTGACAAGGTCACCAAGATGCCGGCGGACTTCCATGTCCTGGCCAGCACCCCGAGCTGCCCGATTGCCGGCATGTTCAACGACGAACTGCGTTACTACGGCGTGCAATTCCACCCGGAAGTGACCCACACCAAGCAGGGCGGTCGCATCCTCTCGCGTTTCATCCTCGATATCTGCGAGTGCGAAGCACTGTGGACTCCGTCGAAGATCGCCGACGACGCCATTGCCCAGATCCGCGCCCAGGTTGGCAGCGACAACGTCCTGCTGGGCCTGTCCGGCGGTGTCGACTCTTCGGTGGTAGCGGCCCTGCTGCACAAGGCTATTGGCGACCAGTTGACCTGCGTGTTCGTCGACAACGGCCTGCTGCGTCTGCACGAAGGCGAGCAAGTGATGGCCATGTTCGCCGAGAACATGGGGGTCAAGGTGATCCGCGCCAATGCCGAGCAGCAGTTCCTCGATAACCTGGCCGGCGAAGCCGACCCGGAGAAGAAGCGCAAGATCATCGGCCGTACCTTCATCGATGTGTTCGATGCCGAATCCTGCAAGCTGGAAAACATCAAGTACCTGGCCCAGGGCACCATCTACCCGGACGTGATCGAGTCGGCTGGCGCGAAAAGCGGCAAGGCCCACGTGATCAAGTCGCACCACAACGTGGGCGGCCTGCCGGAAGAAATGAACCTCAAGCTGGTAGAGCCACTGCGCGAGCTGTTCAAGGACGAAGTCCGTCGTCTGGGCCTGGAACTGGGCCTGCCGTACGACATGGTCTACCGTCACCCGTTCCCGGGCCCGGGCCTGGGCGTGCGCATCCTCGGTGAAGTGAAGAAGGAATACGCCGACCTGCTGCGTCGCGCCGACCACATCTTCATCGAAGAACTGCGCAAGGCCGACTGGTACCACAAGGTCAGCCAGGCGTTCGTGGTGTTCCAGCCGGTGAAATCCGTGGGCGTGGTGGGCGACGGTCGTCGTTACGCCTGGGTCGTGGCCTTGCGTGCCGTGGAAACCATCGACTTCATGACCGCACGTTGGGCGCACCTGCCTTACGAGCTGCTGGAAACCGTCAGCGGCCGGATCATCAACGAGATCGAAGGCATCTCCCGCGTCACCTACGACGTGTCGAGCAAGCCGCCAGCCACCATCGAGTGGGAATGATCGGAGCCGAGTGATCGGCGTTTGATCCATTCGCGGTAAACAATGGCGATCGGAACCTTCGGGGGCCGATCGCCATTGTCGTTTCTGGGTGTTTGCATTCGGCGCCTGGGGCATTTGTGTTGCGGGATTTTTGCAAACCAGGCTTTTCAAGCGTCCGGCAATATCACGTAAGACATGTTCGGCGCTGTGCTCCGGGCTTCTCTCTACCCTTGAGTCTTCCCCCCGCTGTTGCTGTCGCGGCTGGTCCGCTGAGCGGGTTTGTTCGGGGTTATTTTGGTTGTCAGTTGACAACCAAATTTTGCTGGCGATACTGGAGGCTACGGATGGCTCGTGCAACACATCCCAAGAAGGACATTGAAATGGCTCTGCGCTACGCCGAATGGCAGGGCTGGCGGATCGAGGTGGGGGGTGGTCACGCCTGGGGACGGATCTACTGCCCGTACAACAACGAGGTATGTCGCTGTGGCGAGTTCTGCATCACCAGCGTGTGGCGCACGCCGAAGAATCCGACCCAGCATGCCCGAGCACTGTGCCGGGTAATCGACAACTGCACCGTGAACCAGCTGCGCGGGCCCAAGGCCCAGGCAGCCCGTCAGGAGTAAGCACCATGGAATACCTGTTCACCCTCAACTACCTGCTGCCGCTCCAGGGCTGCGATCCGCTGCAACTGGTGGAGCGCCTGGGCGCGGCGGGCTGCACCGATGTCCTGGTGGGCAGCGGGCTGGCCGGGCGCCTGGCCCTGGAATTCACCCGCGAGGCAGAGAGCGCCGAAGCCGCGCTGCTCAGCGCCCTGGGCGATATCAAGCGGATTATTCCCGAGGCGCGGCTGGTGGAAGCCAGCCCGGATTTCGTCGGCCTCAGCGAAATTGCCGAAATCGTCGGGGTGTCCCGGCAGAACATGCGCAAGTTGATGCTCGGCCATGTCGACAGCTTTCCCCTGGCGATCCATGAGGGCAGCACCTCGCTGTGGCACCTGGCGGAAGTCTTGAGCTGGCTCGACAGCAAGGGGGGCTATGCCCTCGAACACCCGGTGATCGAGGTGGCGCGGGTGGCGCAGCAGGTCAATGCGGCCAAGGAGTCACAGCGCACCGGCCCCTTGAACAGCGAATTTGCGGCCTTGCTCGGCTGAGGCTTGCGCCGCCTAGCGGCGCGCCACGTCAGAGAAGTAGAACTTGTCCAGGGTGTGCCGTGATTCGGTGTATTCGAACTGCCGGCCATCCTGGAGGAAGGTCTGGTTGCTCACCACGATCACATGGCTCTGGCCGTCCAGGTCCAGCAGTTGCTGGTCATCCTTGCTTCGCGGGCTGGCCTCGATGGTGCGCTGGGCATAGCTGATGTTCAGTTGCAGGGTCTGTTCGATGTAGGCGTAGATCGAATGCTCGGCGATCTGCCGGTCGAGCCCCGGAATCAGTTCGGCGACAAAGTGGTTGATGTCGAGAATCACCCGCTTGCCATCGATGCGCCGCACCCGCTTGATCCGTGTGATCAGGCTGCCTTCCTCGGCCTGCAAGTGGCTGCGCAGCGCTCCCTGCAAGGGGAACTGGCTGAACTCCACCACCTCGGTGCTCACGTCGTCCCCCAGGCGTGGATAGGTTTCCTGGAAGCTGACGATGCCGCCCAGCTGGAACTCGATGGGGTTGGGCGACAGCACAAAGGTGCCCTTGCCATGGAGCTTCTGCGCAAAACCGCGTTCCTGCAGCAGTTCGATGGCCTTGCGCACGGTGCCGCGGCTGGCCTGGTAGCTGTCCATCAGTTCGCTTTCCGAAGGCAGGCGGGCGCCGCGCTCCAGGCGTTCGGTGGTGATGCTGGCAAGCAGATCGCTGTAGATCTGGTTGTATTTGCTCATGGAATGGCTCGGTGCCGGACTGTGCTCAAGGCAGGCACCTTAAGGGCTGGGTGGGGTACTTGTCCATGTGGTCAGGCACTGGTTGCCCAGGCCTTGATACGGGGTACAGGTGATGGGTAGAAGAAATTTCCAGACTCGTCTGTACGAGTTATTGCTTTAACTCGTACAGACGAGTAACTTGCCCCTCGGCGTGCTGCCAATAACAAGAATCTCAGGTGGAAGAACAAGCATGAGCCACGACTATTCAACAATCGCCAGCGAGTTGCTGCACAGCCTCGGTGGCGCCGACAACCTCGAACAGGCCGCGCACTGCGTGACCCGCCTGCGCCTGGCCCTCAAGGACCCAAGCCGGGTCGACAGCGCCACCCTGAACCAGATCGAGCTGGTCAAGGGCTCGTTCTTCACCGGTGGCCTGTTCCAGGTGGTGATTGGCCCCGGCGAGGTGGAAAAGGTCTACGCGGCCTTGCGCCAGCAGACCGGCCTTGCGGCCTCCACCATTGCCGATGTGAAAGAAAAGGGCGCGCAGAAAACCCACGCCATGCAGCGCCTGGTACGGGTGTTCTCCGATGTGTTCATGCCCATTCTGCCGGCCCTGATCATTGCCGGCCTGCTGATGGGGGTGAACAACCTGCTGGGTGCCAAGGGCATGTTCATCCCGGGCCAGACCCTGCTCGAGGCCTATCCGGGGCTGGACGGGCTGTGGAGCCTGATCAACCTGATGGCCAACACCTCTTTCGTGTTCCTGCCGGCGCTGGTGGGCTGGTCGGCGGCCAAGCGCTTTGGCGGCAGCGAGATTCTCGGCATCGTCCTCGGCCTGATGCTGGTGCACCCGGACTTGCTCAACGCCTGGAACTACGGCAAGGCGGTGGCCGGGCTGGATGGCCAGAGCCTGCCGTACTTCGATATTTTCGGCCTGTTCCAGATCGAGAAGGTGGGCTACCAGGGGCAGATCTTGCCGATCCTGCTGGCCGCCTATGTCATGAGCGTGATCGAGAAATGGTTGCGGGCCCGGGTACCCAATGCCATCACCCTGCTGGTGGTGCCCATCACCACCATAGTGGTCACCGGTGTGCTGGCCCTGGCCATCATCGGCCCGGTCACCCGCCACCTGGGCATCCTTATCACCGAAGGCGTGGTCACCCTGTTCGACCTGGCCCCGGTGCTCGGCGGCGCCATCTTCGGCCTGCTCTACGCGCCGCTGGTGATCACCGGCATGCACCACATGTTCCTCGCCGTGGACCTGCAATTGATCGCCACCCAGGGCGGCACCTTCATCTGGCCGATGATCGTCATGTCCAACCTGGCCCAGGGCAGCGCGGCGCTGGCGGTGTTCGTCATGAGTCGTAACGCCCGGGACCGCAGCATGGCCTCGACCTCGGCGATTTCCGCCTACTTTGGCATCACTGAACCGGCGATGTTCGGCGTCAACCTGCGCTACAAGTTTCCCTTCTACGCCGCGCTGATCGGCTCGGCCCTGGGCAGCATCTTCCTCTCGCTGAACAAGGTCCAGGCCTCGGCCATCGGCGTTGGCGGGCTGCCGGGGTTCATCTCGATCATTCCGCAGTACATCCCGATGTTCGTCGTCGGCATGTTCATCGCCCTGTTGGTGCCCTTCGTGCTCACCTGCGGCCTCAGCCTGAAGATCATCCGTCCCGGCTACCGCGTGGCCTGATCAATCGCATCGCGAGCAAGCTCGCTCCTACATGGCCGCCCATTCCTCTGTAGGAGCGAGCTTGCTCGCGATAAGGCCCATTCGGCCCGCACCCACCCCATTGAAGGAACCCACCATGCAAGACTGGCAGCGTTCGGTGATCTACCAGATCTACCCGAAGAGTTTTCACAGCCACCAGGGCCAGGCCACCGGCGACTTGCTGGGCGTGGTGGACAAGCTCGACTACCTGCACTGGCTGGGGGTCGATTGCCTGTGGCTGACGCCGTTCCTGCGTTCGCCGCAGCGTGACAACGGCTATGACATCAGCGACTACTACGCCATCGATCCGAGCTACGGCAGCATGGCCGACTGCGAGTTGCTGATCGCCGAAGCCGGCAAGCGCGGCATCAAGCTGATGCTCGACATCGTGGTCAACCACACCTCCATCGAGCACACCTGGTTCCAGCAGGCCCGCAGCAGTCTCGACAACCCCTACCGCGACTTCTACATCTGGCGCGATGCACCCAACAACTGGGAATCCAAGTTCGGCGGTTCGGCCTGGGAATACGAAGCGCAGACCGGCCAGTACTACCTGCACCTGTTCGACCACACCCAGGCCGACCTCAACTGGGACAACCCCCAGGTGCGCGCCGAAGTGTTCAAGATGATGCGCTTCTGGCGCGACAAGGGCGTCGGTGGTTTCCGTCTCGACGTGATCAACCTGATCTCCAAGCCGGCGGATTTTCCCGAGGACCAGAGCGACGGCCGCCGCTTCTACACCGACGGCCCGAACGTCCACGAGTACCTGCAGGAAATGCACCACGAAGTGTTCGCCGGGCATGACCTGGTGAATGTCGGCGAGATGTCCTCGACCCGCCTAGACCACTGCATCCGCTACTCGAATCCAGAGTCGCGGGAGTTGTCCATGACCTTCAACTTCCATCACCTGAAGGTCGATTACCCCAATCAGCAAAAGTGGCTGCGGGCCGATTTCGACTTCCTCGAACTCAAGCGCATCCTCTCCGACTGGCAGACCGGCATGCAGGCGGGTGGCGGCTGGAACGCGCTGTTCTGGTGCAATCACGACCAACCCCGGGTGGTGTCGCGCTTTGGCGACGACGGCGAGCACCGGGTGGTGTCGGCGAAGATGCTGGCTACGGCCTTGCACCTGCTGCAGGGCACGCCCTTTGTCTACCAGGGCGAAGAGCTGGGCATGACCAATCCGCACTTCGAACGTATCGAGCAGTACCGCGATGTCGAGACCCTGAATATCCACCGCCTCAAGTGCGACGCCGGGGAACAGCCCGAGGCAATCATGGCGGCGATCCAGCAGAAGTCCCGGGACAACGGACGCACGCCCATGCAGTGGAATGCCGGGCTCAATGCCGGCTTCAGCCGCGCCGAGCCGTGGATCGGCATTCCGGCCAATGCCGCCCAGATCAATGTCGAGGCGCAGCTCGAGGATACCGATTCAGTGCTGCATCACTACCGCCAGCTGATTGCCCTGCGGCGTCACGAGGCACTGATCCAGCACGGCCGCTATCGCCAGCTGCTGCCCGAGCATGGCCAGGTCTGGGCCTATGTGCGTGAAGGCGAGGGCGAGCACCTGCTGGTGGTGAACAACTTCTACGGCACGCCGTGCGCGGTCGAGTTGCCGCAAGGCGTTATCGGCGAAGGCATGCAACAGCGCCTGCTGATCAGCAACTACCCGGGCCCTGGGCCTCGCAGCCGGCAATTGCAGCTGCGGCCTTACGAATCCTTCGTCCTGCACCTGACCCAACCCCTGTTGTAGGCGCCGCTTTGCCGGCTCCAACCAATCGAAACATCAGAATAAAAATAATCGGTGGCTTATGAAAACAATGATCAATCGCGGCCTGGCCGCCTCCTGCCTGTGCCTGGCATTGCCCTTTCCGGCCCAGGCCCTGGAGTTTGCCGGCTACCTGCGCAGCGGCCTGGGCACCTCGGTCAACAGCGGCTCGCAATCCTGTTTCCAGTTGCCCGGGGCGCAGTCCAAGTACCGCCTGGGCAACGAGTGTGAACAGTACGCCGAGCTGGAGTTGCGCCAGGACCTGTACACCCTGGAAGACGGCTCGGTGCTCAGCGTCGACGGCATGGCCTCGCTGTACAACCGCTACGATCGCAACCTGACGTTCCAGGGCGAGAACGGCTCGGCGCGCATGCCGCAGATGTATGCCCAGTGGTCGAACCTGCCGAGCCTCAATGGTGGGTCGTTGTGGGCCGGGCGGCGTTACTACAAGCGTAACGACATCCATATCTCCGACTTCTACTACTGGAACCAGAGCGCCACCGGTGGCGGTATCGAGGATGTGCGCATCGGCGACCTGAAATACAGCTACGCCTTTTCCCGCAAGGACAACCTCTACCAGAAGCAGGCCGTGAGCCGTCACGACTTCAACGTCGCCGGCTTCCAGGTCAACCCCGGCGGCGAGCTGGAGCTGGGCCTGAGCTACCTGGAGAAACCCGATCGGCGTGGCGCCCACAATGGCTGGGCGATCACCACCCAGCATGTGCAGAAGGACTTTCTCGGTGGCAAGAACAAGCTCGCCCTGCAATACGGCGAGGGCCCGGGTACTGGCCTGGGCTACACCGGCAACCCCTACCTGGACGACGGCAACAAGAGCTATCGCCTGGTGGAGTTCTTCGACTGGCAACTGACCCCGCGCTTCGGCGGCCAGGTGGAAGCGGTGTATCAGAAAGACATCCGCCCCGACGGCCAGGACCAGAACTGGATCTCCCTCGGCGTGCGCCCGGCCTATGCCATCAGCGAGCAGTTCAAGCTGGTGACCGAGTTCGGCCACGATCAAGTCGAGGCTCCTGGGGGCACCCGCAAGCTCAGCAAATTCACCTTTGCCCCTACGTGGTCGCCCAAGGGGCCGGAGTTCTGGGCCCGGCCCGAGGTGCGCCTGTACTACACCTATGCCAGTTGGAACGAAGCGGCCAAGCGCGCGGCCAATGAACTGGCCGCAGGTTCTGCATTGTCCGACAGCGGTGTGTTCGGCAATGCCCGGCACGGTGCGAACGTCGGTTTGCAGGTCGAGTACTGGTGGAAATAAGCGATGCTGTCGGGGCTCGCGCTCCATCGGCACTTCAAGGAATCAACCGCAGGTGACCTTATGGCCATAACCCAACCCATGCCATTGCTGGCGCCCCTGTCCGGGGTGCTGCTGCCCCTGGAGCAGGTTCCCGACCCGGTGTTTGCCAGCCGGGTGATCGGCGACGGGCTGTGCATCGACCCCACTTCCCAGACCCTGTGCGCGCCCTTGTCCGGGGTGGTCAGCAATCTGCAGCACAGCGGTCATGCCGTGAGCATCACAGGTGAACAGGGCCAGCAGATCCTGCTGCATATCGGCCTGGATACAGTGCAACTGGCGGGGAAGGGTTTCACCTGCCTGGTGCAGGAAGGCCAGCAGGTCAGCGCCGGCCAGCCCCTGATCGAGTTCGATGCCGACTACCTGGCCCTGCATGCCCGCAGCCTGCTGACCCTGATGCTGGTGGTCAGCGGCGAGGCGCTGACCACGCTGGTTAGCGGTACAGAGCTGGTGGAGCAGGGGCAGCCGCTGCTGCGCCTCGACTCCACTGCCGAATCGGTGGCCGAGCCGGACGTTGAAGTGGGTCAGGCGCTGTTCTCCAAGCCGCTGATCCTGGGCAATCCCCAGGGGCTGCATGCGCGCCCGGCGGCGGTGCTGGCCCAGGCGGCCAAGGGCTTTTCCTCGACCCTCTGCCTGCATCGGCGCCAGGACTCGGCCAACGCCAAGTCCCTGGTGTCGATCATGGCCTTGCAAACGGTGCAGGGCGATACCTTGCAAGTCAGCGCCGCGGGGGCGGATGCCGAGCAGGCGATCCAGGCACTGGTGGCGCTGCTGTCCAGCGGCTGTGGTGAAAAGATCAGCCCTGCACCTGCACCCGAGCCAGTGACGGTGCTTGAGGAACCGCTGGAAAAGATCCTCTGTGGCGTCTGTGCCTCACCGGGTTCGGCCAGCGGCCAGGTGTTCCAGGTGATCGAGCAGCAGCTGCATATCGATGAGTCGGCCAGCAATCCCCAGCAGGAAGGTGAAGTGCTGAAATGGGCCCTGGGCGATGCCCGCCGGGCCCTGCAGGCACTGGGCGCCAACGCCGGTAACCAGGCGCAGCAGGAGATCTTCCAGGCGCACCAGGAACTGCTGGACGACCCCGACCTGCTGCAGCAGGCCCGGGCCTTGATCCGCGACGGCAAGAGCGCGGCCTTTGCCTGGAACAGCGCCATCACCGCCACCGCCGAGCTGTTCAAGGGCCTGGGCAGCAGCCTGCTGGCGGAGCGCGCGGTGGATCTGGTGGATGTCGGGCAACGGGTGCTGAAGCTGTTGCTCGGGGTGCAGGAGCATGCCCTGGCCCTGCCGGAGCGGGCGATCCTGATCGCCGAGCAACTGACCCCATCGCAAACCGCCAGCCTGGATACCGCCAGGGTCATGGGCTTTGCCACTGTCGGCGGCGGCGCCACCAGCCATGTGGCGATCCTGGCCCGGGCCCTGGGCCTGCCGGCGATCTGTGGCCTGTCACCGCGGGTGCTGGGGCTGGCCAATGGCACCCAGGTGCTGCTGGAGGCCGAGCGTGGCCGGCTGCACCTCGACCCGGCGCCACAACTGCTGCAGCAGCTCGAGGCCCAGCGCCAGCAGCAACGCCAGCGTCAGCAGCAGGACCTGGCCCAGGCCAGCGAGCCCGCGGTGACCCGCGACGGTCATCACCTTGAGGTCACGGCCAATATCGCTTCCCTGGCGGAGGCCGAGCAGGCCGTGCGCCTGGGCGGCGAAGGGGTCGGCCTGCTGCGTTCGGAATTTCTCTACCAGGACCGCAGCCAGGCGCCGAGCGCCAAAGAACAGGCCGACACCTATCAGGCCATCGCCCAGGCCCTGGGGCCGACGCGCAACCTGGTGGTACGGACCCTGGACGTGGGCGGCGACAAGCCCCTGGCCTACGTGCCCATGGAGCACGAGGCCAACCCCTTTCTCGGCCTGCGCGGCATTCGCCTGTGCCTGGCCCGTCCTGAACTGTTGCAACAGCAGCTGCGGGCGATTCTCGCCAGTGCCGGGCACACACGCCTGCACATCATGTTGCCGATGGTCAGCCAGCTGTCGGAGTTGCGTCGTGCGCGCCAGTTGCTGGAGCAGGAAGTGCAGGCCCTGGGCCTGGCCCAGTGCCCCAAGCTGGGGATCATGATCGAAGTGCCGTCGGCGGCGCTGATGGCGGATCGCTTCGCCCCCGAGGTGGATTTCTTCTCCATCGGCACCAACGACCTGACCCAGTACACCCTGGCCATGGATCGCGATCATCCGCGCCTGGCCGGCCAGGCCGACAGCTTTCACCCGGCGGTGCTGCGCCTGATCGCCAGCACGGTCCAGGCCGCCCACGCCCATGGCAAGTGGGTCGGGGTGTGCGGGGCCCTGGCCTCCGAGACCCTGGCGGTGCCGCTGTTGCTGGGTCTGGGGGTGGACGAGTTGTCGGTGAGCGTGCCGCTGATTCCGGCGATCAAGGCGCGGGTGCGGGAGCTGGACCTGGCCGAGTGCCAGGCACTGGCCACGCGCATCATCCACCTGGAAGACGCCACGCAAGTACGTGAGTGTCTGCAACAGCAGCAGGTTAGCGCCGACTCACTGGTCCTGGAGAACTGAAGATGTTCGAGAAACTACAGCAGGCGTTCTGGAAAGCCCTGACCCCGGATCTGGTCCCCGATCAGCCGCAAGCCGGCAATCCCGGCACCCGTGTGCTGAATGAGCCAATGCTGGCGGCACTGGGGGGCAGCGCCAATATCAAGAGCCAGCAACCACTGGCCCTGACCCGGCTGCGCCTGGAACTGCATGATCCGCAGTTGCTGGATGCGGTTGCCCTGCGGCTGGCCGGGGTGCCAGCGGTGATGCCCCTGGGCGCAGGCGTGGTGCATCTGCTGCTGGGGTTGCAGGGCTGAAGCGTTGCCTGCCTGCGTCCCGTCGCCACGCCGGCCTTACCGTTTCGCAACTGCGGGTGTATCGTATTCGCCTTTTTGCGGGCCAGGGCCTGCGGCAGATACGTGAGGTAGTTGAGTCCATGTCCTTTACCCGTCGACAAATACTCGGTGGTCTGGCCGGTCTGGTAGTGGTGGGCGTGGGAGCGGGCGGCGCCTCGCGTTACTGGCTGGGAAAAATGGCCGATGCCGACGCCGGTCACGACTACGAGCTGATCGCCGCGCCCTTGGACGTGGAACTGGTGCCAGGACACAGGACCGAAGCCTGGGCCTTTGGCCCTTCGGCGCCGGGCACTGAACTGCGGGTACGCCAGGGCGAGTGGCTGCGGGTGCGTTTCATCAATCACCTACCGGTGGCCACCACCATCCACTGGCATGGTATCCGCCTGCCCCTGGAAATGGACGGCGTGCCCTACGTCTCGCAATTGCCGGTACTGCCCGGCGAATACTTCGACTACAAGTTCCGCGTGCCGGATGCCGGCAGCTACTGGTACCACCCTCACGTCAACAGCAGCGAGGAACTGGGCCGCGGCCTGGTGGGCCCGCTGATCGTCGAGGAGCGTGAACCCACCGGCTTCAAATACGAGCGCACCCTGAGCCTGAAGAGCTGGCATGTGGACGAAGAGGGCGCCTACCTGCCGTTCAGCATTCCCCGGGAAGCGGCACGCGGCGGCACCGCCGGGCGCTTGTCCACCATCAACGGCGTGTCCCAGGCGGTGATCGATCTGCCGGCCGGGCAGATCACCCGGGTGCGCCTGCTCAACCTGGACAACACCCTGACCTACCGCATCAACATTCCCGACGCCGAAGCGCAGATCTACGCCCTGGATGGCAACCCCATCGAGCCGCGACCGCTGGGCAAGGAATACTGGCTGGGCCCGGGCATGCGCATCTGCCTGGCGATCAAGGCCCCGGCGGCGGGCACCGAGCTGTCCCTGCGCAACGGCCCGGTGCGCCTGGGCACCTTGCGTTCGGTGGCCAACAGCGATGCCCCGACTCAGTGGCCGCCAGCCTTGCCGGCCAACCCGGTGGCGGAGCCGGACATCGACAATGCCGAGAAGCTCAACTTCAATTTCGAATGGGTGGGCTCGGTGTCGGTGAATGTCGACAACGGCAAGCCGCCAAGCCTGTGGCAGATCAACGGCAAGGCCTGGGACATCACCGACAAGACCTGCGCCGACCGCCCGATCGCCACCTTGAAAAAGGGCAAGAGCTACATTTTCGAATTGAAGAACATGACCCAGTACCAGCACCCGATCCACTTGCACGGCATGAGCTTCAAGGTCATCGCCTCGAACCGCAAGAAGATCACCCCCTACTTCACCGACACCTACCTGCTGGGCAAGAACGAGCGCGCCCGGGTGGCGCTGGTGGCGGATAACCCCGGAGTGTGGATGTTCCACTGCCACGTGATCGACCATATGGAAACCGGCCTGATGGCCGCCATCGAGGTGGTGTGATGCGCCAGATACGCCCGGCGATCATCGACCGCAGTCGTGATCAGGAATTTATGCGCGAAGCCCTGGCCCTGGCTGCCGAGGGCGCGGCCCTGGGGGAAGTGCCGGTGGGCGCGGTGCTGGTGGTGGACGGGCAGATCATCGGCCGTGGCTTCAACTGCCCCATCAGCGGCAACGACCCCAGCGCCCATGCCGAGATGGTGGCGATCCGCGCGGCGGCCCAGGTGCTGAGCAACTATCGGCTGCCGGGCAGCACCCTGTACGTGACCCTGGAACCCTGCAGCATGT
The DNA here is from genome assembly GCF_049887815.1 of Pseudomonas sp. NFXW11. Classification (NCBI taxonomy): domain Bacteria; kingdom Pseudomonadati; phylum Pseudomonadota; class Gammaproteobacteria; order Pseudomonadales; family Pseudomonadaceae; genus Pseudomonas; species Pseudomonas sp. NFXW11. Next base: position 41,948 of record NZ_JAGEKI010000029.1, read on the forward strand.
GCGCCGGGCTGATCGTGCATTCGCGCATTGCCCGGGTGGTGTATGGCGCTCTGGAACCCAAGGCCGGCATCGTGCAGAGCCAGGGGCAGTTCTTTACCCAGGGCTTTCTCAATCACCGGGTGCTCTATGAAGGCGGGGTGCTGGCCGAGGAGTGCGGCACGGTACTCAGCGAATTCTTCAAGGCGCGCCGGGCGCGCTGATCCCAAACCGGTTCGCGGCCTACACAAAACTGTAGGAGCCGGCTTGCCGGCGAAGAGGCCCTTGAGCCTTGCAGCGCTTTGGCGGGCGCCTTCGCTGGCAAGCGGAGCGCCGCCCGGCCAGCTCCTACAAGTAGGCCGAGGGCTGTGCTTATTTCCTGGCGACAATCACCGCGCGCATCGGCGCCGGCAGGCCTTCGATGGTCTTGCTGTGATCCTCGGGGTCGAGGAAGTCGCTCAGCGACTGGTACTTCATCCACTCGGTGCTGCGTTGCTCCTCGACGCTGGTCAGGCTCACGTCCACGCAGCGCACGTCACTGAAGCCGGCACGTCGCAGCCACAGCTCCAGGGCCGGTACCGACGGCAGGAACCACACGTTGCGCATCTGCGCGTAACGGTCCTCGGGCACCAGCACCTGGTGCCGGTCGCCTTCCACCACCAGGGTTTCCAGCACCAGTTCGCCGCCCTTGACCAGGCAGTCCTTGAGCGCCAGCAGGTGCTCGATCGGCGAACGGCGGTGGTAGAACACCCCCATGGAAAACACCGTGTCGAAGCCTTCCAGGTTGGCCGGCAGGTCTTCGAAGGGGAACGGCAGGTGCCACACCGCAGGCTGCGACAGGTAGCGCTGCACCGCCTGGAACTGGCAGAAGAACAGCCAGTTGGGGTCGACGCCGATCACGCTGTGGGCGCCGGCGCCGAGCATGCGCCACATGTAGTAGCCGTTGCCGCAGCCGACATCGAGGATGCGCTTGCCTGCAAGGTTCAGGTGCGGGGCCACCCGCGACCATTTCCAGTCCGAACGCCATTCGGTGTCCACATGCACGCCGAACAGGTCGAAGGGCCCCTTGCGCCACGGCGACAAGCCCATCAGGGCGCTGTGCATCTGCGCGCGAGTGGCGTCGTCGCAGTCGGTGTCCAGGCGCAGGCCGTTGAGCAGGTCGACTTCGCTGGGCTGGATCTGCGGCAGTGCATCCAGCGCGCTTTGCCAGCGCTCCAGGTCGCCGTGGCCTTTCTCCAGCTTGGCGTCGAGCTGGGCTTGCAGGCCAGCGGCCCATTCGGCCAGGGGCGTACCCGCCATACGGCGAGCGAGGGGGGACAGATCAATCATGGCAAGGCAATCAACGAGGCAAAATTAAGACACTGGAACCACGGCACGACTTTCGAGAACCCGGCGGCCAGCAGGCGTTCGCGGTGTTCTTCGAGGCTGTCGGGCTTCATGACGTTTTCGATGGCGCTGCGCTTCTGGGCAATTTCCAGTTCGCTGTAGCCGTTGGCGCGCTTGAAGGCGATATGCAGGTCGGTGAGCAGCGTATGTTCCTGGCTGTCGTTGAAGCGCAGCTTCTCCGAGAGAATCAGCGCGCCACCGGGCAGCAACGACTGGCGAATACGCCCGAGCAGGGCCTGGCGCTGCTCCGGGGCGATGAACTGCAAGGTGAAGTTCAGCGCCACCACCGAGGCCGGCTGGAACTCCAGGGCGAGGATATCGCCTTCGACCACCTGTACCGGCAGCAGCTCCTGGAACATCGAGTCCTGGGCGTTGAGGTATTCCCGGCAGCGCTCGACCATGGCCGTGGAGTTGTCCACCGCGATCACCCGGCAACCTTCGCTGCGCACATGGCGGCGCAGCGACTGGGTCACCGCGCCCAGGGAGGCGCCCAGGTCGTAGAGCAGGCTATTGGGCTGGGCGAACTGCGCGGCCAGCACCCCGAGGTTCTCGACAATGGTCGGGTAACCCGGCACCGAGCGCTTGATCATGTCCGGGAACACCCGCACCACGTCCTCGTTGAAGGCGAAGTCGGGCACCTGGGCCAGGGGCTGGGCGAATAGGCGATCGGGTTCTTTGCTCACGGCGGTTCCGGCGATGGAGAAATAAACAGGGGCGGCATTGTAGCCGCTGACGCCGGCTGCGATAAGGCCCGCAAGGCCTTCAGGACGGCAAGGGCGACACAAGGTGCGGCCCTTGCCGCCGGCTCAGCGCGACTTCTGGCTGAACGCCGAGGCGGCGATGCCCCACTGGCCCAGCCAGTAGAAAATGATGATCAGGTAAGGCGCGGCGTCGAAGGCCAGCACGAAACGGCTGATGCCGATCAGGCTGTCGGAGAAGGCGAAGCTCAGGGCGCCAATGGCTGCCAGCGCTGCCGAGCGTGTGGGCACCGCTGTTCCGAGGCGTGCCAGGGCGCGCCAGAGCATGGCGCTGATGGTCAGGGCGTAGACGATTACCGGCACCAATAACGGCCCCAGGCCATGGGCGATGAGGATTGCCAGCAGCCCTGCGCCAATGGCCAGGGCCACCAGTAGCGGCAGCAGCGCCAGGCGCCGACAGTCACTGAGGTAGGCCTTGAGGTACGCCAGGTGCGCCACCAGGAACGCTCCGAGGCCGAACACGAACAGGTCCGTGGGCCAGGCCAGCAGCACATCGCCGAGCACCGAGAACAGCAGGCCGATGATGATCCAGCGGCGGTAATCCCCTGGCGGTGCATCGTGCAGCCAGCCCAGCAGGGCCAATACCGGCAACGGCTTGACCAGCAGGCAGAGCAACGTGGCATGCACGCTGACCCCGTAGATAAAGGTGGCGGCCCCCATCAGCGCAAGGATCAGCCAGCCCATGTCAGTTCACCTTGATCGAGCAGTCGAAGGCTTTCACCGGTGCTTCTTCCGGCGCCCAGGGTTGTTGGTAGGTCAGCAACAGCCGGCCCTGGCCGCTGGCAAAGGCCTGGAAACGCCAGGTCGACTGGCCGCCAGCGCCCACCAGGCCAGTGTCCTCGGGGTTGCTGTAGACCTCGGGGCTGACCTTGCGCAGGATGCCGCCGGCAGAATCCTGGATCGCCCAGCGATAGCCCGTGGTGGGATTGCTCGGCAGGGTCAGGGTCAGGGTTTGCCCAGTGTGCAATTGCAGCGGGCACTGGCTCTGGTTTTCCACGGTGACGTTGGGCTTGGGTTGGCTGGCGCAGGCGCCAAGCAGGGCGAGGCTGAGCAGGACAAGCAGGCGGGAAGCGGGCATGGGTCAGGAAGCTCCGATCATTCGTGACGAACGGCGAGCATACCCGAAGATGTCGGAGTGTATAGATGGCGGGATGGAGGTTGGCCGGTATGGCCTGTTCGCCGGCAAGCCGGCTCCTACGGGTTGGTCATTGTAGGAGCCGGCTGGCAGGTCTAGGGGCTTAGAACAGCACCTTGGCCACGTCGGTAAAGCGCTTGGCGAAATGCGCGGTGATGCCTTCCTTGAGGTAGTCGGGCAGTTCTTCGAAATGCCCGCGGTTGGCTTCCGGCAGGATCAGCTCGTAGATCTTCTGCCGCCGCGCGGCGATGACCTTCTCGCGCACCCCGCCAATCGGCAGCACGTGGCCGGTGAGGGTCAGTTCGCCGGTCATGGCCACGCCTTTCTTCGGCGGCTGGCTACGGGCCAGGGACAGCAGGGCGCTGGCCATGGTCACCCCGGCGCTGGGGCCGTCCTTGGGCGTGGCGCCCTCCGGTACATGCAGGTGGACGAAGGCTTCGTCGAAGAACTTGACGTCGCCGCCGAACTGCTTGAGGTGCGAGCTGACGTAGCTGTAGGCGATCTCCGCCGACTCCTTCATCACATCCCCCAGTTGTCCGGTGAGCTTGAAGCCGCGGTTGTGGGTGTGAATTCGCGTGGCTTCGATCGGCAGGGTGGCGCCGCCCATGCTGGTCCAGGCCAGGCCGGTGATCACCCCGACCCCGCTCAATACTTGCTCGTTGCGGAACACCGGCATGCCCAGGGAGGCTTCCAGGTCCTTGGGGCCGATCTTGATGCTGGCGTCCGGTTCTTCCAGCAGCCTGACCACCGCCTTGCGCACCAGCTTGCCCAGTTGTTTCTCCAACTGGCGCACCCCGGCTTCCCGGGCGTAGCCGTCGATCACCGCGCGCAGTGCACTGTCGCTGATGCTCAGGCTGTTTTTCGCCACCCCGGCTTTCTCCAGCTGCTTGGGCCACAGGTGGCGCTTGGCGATGGCGAGTTTTTCCTCGGTGATATAGCCCGACAGGCGAATCACTTCCATACGGTCGAGCAACGGCCCGGGGATCGAATCCAGGGTATTGGCGGTGCACACAAACAGGACCTTGGACAGGTCCATGCGCAGGTCCAGGTAGTGATCGAGGAAGTCGACGTTCTGCTCCGGGTCGAGGGTCTCCAGCAGCGCCGAGGCCGGGTCGCCCTGGTAGCTCTGGCCCATCTTGTCGATCTCGTCGAGCATGATCACCGGGTTCATCACCTCGACCTCTTTCAGCGCCTGCACCAGCTTGCCCGGCTGGGCGCCGATATAGGTGCGGCGGTGGCCCTTGATCTCGGCCTCGTCGCGCATGCCGCCCACGCTGAAGCGGTAGAAAGGCCGCCCCAGGGATTCGGCGATGGACTTGCCGACGCTGGTCTTGCCGACCCCGGGCGGGCCCACCAGCAGCACGATGGAACCGCTGATCTCGCCTTTATAGGCACCCACCGCGAGGAATTCTAGGATGCGGTTCTTGATGTCGTCGAGCCCGGCGTGGTGCTTGTCCAGCACCTTGCGTGCGTGCTTGAGGTCGAGCTTGTCTGCGCCATACACACCCCAGGGCAGCACGGTGGCCCACTCCAGGTAATTGCGGGTGACGGCGTATTCCGGCGAGCCGGTTTCAAGAATCGACAGCTTGTTCATTTCCTCGTCGATGCGTTTCTGCGCCTGGGGCGGCAGCACCTTGCCCACCAGGCGCTGTTCGAACTGCTCCAGGTCGGCACTGCGGTCGTCCTTGGTCAGCCCCAGCTCCTGCTGGATCACCTTGAGCTGCTCCTTGAGGAAGAACTCGCGCTGGTGCTCGCCGATCTTGCGATTGACCTCGGCGGAAATCTCTTTCTGCAGGCGCGCGACCTCGACCTCCTTGCGCAGCATCGGCAGGACCTTCTCCATGCGTTTGAGCATGGGCACGCAGTCCAGCACTTCCTGCAATTCGTTGCCGGTGGCGCTGGTCAGGGCCGCAGCGAAATCGGTGAGCGGCGAGGGGTCGTTGGGGCTGAAGCGGTTGAGGTAGTTCTTCAGCTCTTCGCTGTACAGCGGATTGAGCGGCAACAGCTCCTTGATCGCGTTGATCAGCGCCATGCCGTAGGCCTTGACCTCGTCGGTGGGCTCATTGGGCTGGTGCGGGTATTCGACTTCCACCAGGTAGGGCGGACGATGGTGCTTGAGCCAGGTGCGGATGCGCACCCGGGTCAGGCCCTGGGCGACGAATTGCAGTTTGCCATTCTCGCGGCTGGCGTGGTGGACCTTGACCAGGGTGCCGTACTGCGGCAACGCGGCGGTGTCGAAATGCCGGGGGTCTTCCTGGGGCGTGTCCATGAAAAACAGGGCCAGGGAGTGATGCTCGGATTTGCTCACCAGCTCCAGGGTTTCGGCCCAGGGTTCTTCGTTGACGATGACCGGCAGCACCTGCGCCGGGAAAAAAGGCCGGTTATGGATCGGGATGATGTAGACCTTGTCCGGCAGATTCTGCCCGGGCAGGGCCAGGTCGGTGCCATGGGCCGCTTGGTGTTCGGCGTTTTCCGGATCGACGTAGTCACGGGGGTCGTCGGGAAATTCTTGCTGATCGCTCATGAAGGCTCCTGCACGTTGGGCTATGTCGGTTAGATGGGGCAGGTCTTGACGGGTTTCAATGGCCAGCTGGTTTCAGGGTTTTTCAGGGGCCGCGGGCGGTGTTTCCAAGCAGCGCTTTTGCCCTTGAGCGTGCCCTTCCAAAGCCTGGCTGCGCGAGGCTTTTCTGGGCTTTGGCAGGTGAATCGGTCACCCGTTTGCAACCTTTGCTTGAACCGCCTTGTCAATAAAATGACTGCAAAATCACCTGTTTTATTGCGTGATCTTCTGTTATTTGAAGATTAATCTGAGTGCCCGGCATGTCGGTATGAAACTGGCATTTATTTGACGCACGCATTCAGCTTCTCAGAGGGATGGGTATGAAGAACGGATTTCTCAGCTCCCGGTGGCGCTCATTCACCTCGGCGTCGGCAGCGCCCGGCAGGCTCGTGGAGTTGTCGAGAGCCGCCCGATGAGGTGGCGCCGAACCTTTCAGGCAAGGATTGTCGGGGTGCTGGCGCTGTTGCTGTTGGTGCTGATCGGGACGGTGTATTTCGCGGTCAAGACTGCTACCACCCAGGCGGTGGAGCGTCAGGCGCAATTGCAGTTGAAGGTGGGTACCCGAGTGTTCGAACGGCTGCTGGACCTGCGTGGCCGCAACCTGCAATACGGCGTCGACTGGCTAGTGGGGGATTCCGAGTTTCGCCGCGCGGTGCTCAGTGGCAAGCCGGTGGAGATCCTTGGCGCTTTGGCGCAGCACAGCGGCGGTATCGGTTCCAGCGAGATGTTCGTGCTCAGCCCCGAGGGCCGGGTCATCGCCAGCACCTTGCCGGTGATCGCCCCCGAGCAGCATTTTCCCTATGACCAGGCCCTGCGTCGGGCCCAGCGGCACAACACCCATATGCTGTTCGTGGCGATCGAGGGCCGTCCCTACCTGCTGGTGCAGGGTGACGTGCTGGGGCCGCTGCCCATTGCCCGGGTGGTGATGGGCTTTCCCATGGACGAGTCCTTCGCCCGGGAACTGCGCTCCATGAGCAACCTGGAAGTGTCGTTTCTCACCGTCGAGGGCCAGCAACCCGGGGAGTTGATCAGCACTCAGCGCGAGTCTTTCTGGTCGCCCATCATCAAGGCCTTGGGTGATTCGCTGTGGCAGTCGCTGCCGCAACTGAGCGAGACCCGTGGCCAGCGTTTTCTCAACCAGGCGCTGCAACTGGCCAATACCGGCGATGCCGACGACCCGCGGGTCATGGCCCTGCTGCAAAGCCCGCTGGAGCAGGCGCTGCAGGCCTTCGCGCCGCTGGATCGGCAGTTCCTGTGGATCGCGCTGGTGGCGTTGCTGGTGTCCCTGGCCTGTGCCCTGCTGATGGCGCGCCGGGTGTCGCGGCCCCTCGAGGACCTGGCCCAGGCCGCCCGGCGGATCGGCGCCGGCAACTACCAGGCGCCGGTGACGGTCAAGCGCAGTGATGAACTCGGGGTGCTGGCCGATGCCTTCAATGCCATGCAAAGCGCCATCGCCACCCGCGAGCGGCAACTGGCGCACAACGCCCTGCATGATCCGCTGACCGGCTTGCCCAATCGCGCCCTGGCCATCGAACGCCTGAGCCAGGCCATTGCTGCCCGGCGAGGGGTGGTGCTGCTGTACCTGGGCATCGACAACTATCGGGCGATTCACGAAGGCTTCGGCGCTGATGGTCTGGAGCAGATGATGGGGGAGCTCAGCCAGCGTCTGCGGGATGTGCTGTCCCAGGGCGACACCGCCGCGCGGATTACTGCCAGCGAGTTTCTCCTGCTGCTGGAGAACATCGAGCTCGACGGCGCGCTGGTCATGGCCGATCGGCTGCATGGCCTGCTGAGCCGGCCGCAGTCGATTCAGGGCGACGAGGTACGACGGCAGATCTGCATCGGCATGGCGGTGTACCCGGCCGATGGTCAATCCGCCGAGGAACTGATCAGCCGTGCGGCCATCGCCCGCCACGATGCCTCGGCCCAGCCCGGCTACCTGCAGGTGTATCAGCAGGACCGCGACCTGGCCCATCAGCGGCAGATCAGCCTGATTCGCGACCTGCGACGGGCCGCCGCCGAGGGCGAACTGTTCCTGCTGTATCAGCCCAAGCTCGACTTGCGCCGTAACTACCTGCATCAGGCCGAAGCGCTGCTGCGCTGGCAGCACCCGGTGTTCGGCGTGGTCTCGCCGGCGGAATTCATTCCCCTGGCCGAGCGCACCGGCAGCATGTCCAGCCTCACGGCCTGGGTTATCGAGGCCTGCATCCGCCAGTTGGCGGAGTGGAATCGCCGGGCGCTGCCGGTGCGCCTGTCGTTGAATATTTCCGCCAGCGACCTGGAGGACGACGACCTGGAAGTGCGGGTCAGCCAGTGCCTGGAGCGCTATCAGGTGGCGGCCGAGCAATTGGTGTTCGAAATCACCGAGAGCGCCATCATGCGCCACCCGGAACAGGCCCTGGCGGTGCTGCAACGGCTGCGCGGCTGCGGCATCAGCTTGTCGGTGGATGATTTCGGCACCGGCTATTCGTCCCTGGCGCAACTGCAGCGCCTGCCGGTGCAGGAGTTGAAGATCGATCAGTCATTTATCCGCAACCTGGACGAGACCAGCGGCGACGCGGTGATCGTGCGTTCCACCATCGAGATGAGCCACAAGCTGGGGCTCAAGGTGGTGGCCGAAGGGGTGGAGTTCGAGCATTGCCTGAAGCTGCTGCAGGCCTGGCACTGCGACACGGTACAGGGCTACCTGATCAGCCGGCCGTTGCCCAGCGAGGCTTTCGAACGCTGGTTGTCGCGCTCGCGGGTCTCGAGTTGAAGGAATGAGGATGGCCGGTCGCGATCGACCGGCCATCCAGGGGGTATTTCACAGGGCAGCGGACTCGGCCTTGCTCAGCAGGCTGTGCAATTCCGGCTCCATGCCTTCTTCGCTGAGGTTGTCCATGATTTCCAGGATCAGCGGCGCAAAGTGCGGCTCGATCGCCGCTTCCGACCAGTCCAGCTCGTAGATGGCCATGACCCGTACATCCAGGTAGGGCGACTCCGCCAGCAGGCGTTTCAACAGATCGATGGCCGGAGCACTGCGCAACTCGCCCAGGGAGACCGCGCAGCGGTGCTGCCAGTACTCGGGGCGCGACAGCAGGGTTTCGCCAAGCCGCTGCCAGTGCGCAGGGGTAAAGGCGTGGAGCACGCCCTTGGCCACCTGCTCGGCGGTGTATTCGTTCCAGTTGGCGGCTTCCGAGTCACCGAACCAGTAGTGCAAACGTTCAAACAGCTCATCACGGTTATCCGTATTCATGATGTTTTTCTCCTGCGAGGGGCGGCTGCGCCAGCACGCTGTTCCTGACCTGCCGCCCAATGCCATGGCGCTTATACAGGCGTGCCAGGACCGATGCTGCCTGATTTGCGCCAGGCTTCCCAGCGTTAACCGCCGATGTTGTGGGGAACTGTCCCTGGGGAATTCGCCGGCGTGTTGTCCCGGTTTACCAGGTCCCGGCGAACTTCACCGCGGCCGCGGCGCGAGATGGCACCTTCAGGGCATGCAGCAGGGACGAAACATGGATGCGCACCGTATAGGGCGAGATATCCAGCTCGCGGGCGATTTCCTTGTTGGTCTTGCCCTGGGCGATCAGCCGCAGCACCTCTTGCTGGCGGTGGGTCAACTGGCTGACTTCGGCGCAGGCATCCAGGGGCCGCAGCAGGCCGGAAGGCGCGTACTTGACCACCACCTCGCCCAGGCGAATGGCCAGGATCGCCTGGCCGATCTCCTCGGGGCTGATGCTCTTGCCGATAAAACCGTCGACCCCGGCGGCCATCACCTCGCCGATCAGTTCCGGGTTGTCCACCATCGACACCACGATGATCGAGGTGCGTGGCAGTTGCCGGCGCAGGTCAGCCAGCATGCTGACCGAGGTCAGGCCGGGAAAGTGCAGGTCGAGAATCAGCGAATCCGGCTCCTCGCCGCCGTGGGCCAGGGCCTGCACGGCGGCGAGATCACCGGCCTCTTCGAGCAGCGCCTCGGGCAACAGACGCTGGATGGTGCGCAGCATGCCTTCGCGGAACAACGGGTGGTCGTCGGCGACGATAATCCGGCAGGTCATGTTTGAAACTCCTTGAAACATCCAGTCCTGTGAGCATGCTAACGTGGCCTGCGGCGCTGTAACTGGCCGCTGGTCGTGTGTGCCAGGCTGTCGGGCAGAACGGCAACAGACCATGGCAACGCATCTTGCACAAGGAGGCGAGTGCATGAAAGTTGAGAAGGACAGCGAGCTCGACCAGGCCACCCTGCGGATCATCGTCGCCGGTTGCGCCCTGCTCTGGTTCGGCGTGATCGGCTTTCTGCCGGGGCAGAGCATCGACCCCTATGTGCCGGTGATTATCTATATCTCGCTGTTCATGCTGGGTTCCATCCTGCTGCGCATGGCCATTGCCCGCTGGCCCGGGCACTACCCGGCGCGGCGCATCCTGGGCATGGTCTACGACTACAGCGGCACCTGCTACGGCCTGGTGGTGGGCGGGGAAGGTGCGTTGCCGATCTACGCGGTGATGGTCTGGGTCAACCTGGGCAATGGCATGCGCTTCGGCTCGCGTTACCTGGCCATCGCCACCGGGTTGGCGCTGTTCGCGCTGTTCATGGTCTACCTGCTGACTCCGTATTGGCGGGCCCAACCCTACATGGTGCTGATGCTGATGATCACCAGCACGGTGATTCCGGTGTACGCGCACATCCTGCTCAAGCGCACGCGGCTGGCCTCGGAACAGGCGATTGCCGCCAACCTGGAGAAGTCGCGCTTCCTGGCCCAGGCCAGCCACGACCTGCGCCAGCCGATCCACTCCATCGGCCTGTTCACCGCCTGCCTGCGCGAAGCCGACCTGGGCGTCGATGAGCGGCGCCTGGTGGACAATATCGACCGTTCGCTGCTCAACGTGTCGCAGCTGTTCCGCTCCATTCTCGACCTCTACACCCTGGACAACGGCCGGGTGCAACCCAAGTACGAAACCCTGCACCTGGGGCAGTTGCTGGCCGACCTGGTGCGCCAGAACACCGAAGCGGCGCGCTGGGCCGGGGTCGAATTGCGCTTGCGCCCCTGCAATCACTGGGTGGTGACCGACCCGGGGTTGCTGGCGACCATGGTGCAGAACGTGCTCTCCAACTGCTTCAAGTACGCCGCCCAGCGCCCGGTGCTGATTGGCGTGCGCCCGCGTGGCCAGGGCCTGGCCATCGTTATCTACGACCAGGGCCGGGGAATTGCCGAGGAGCATCTGCCGCGGATCTTCGAGGAGTTCTACCGGGTGCGCCAGCTGCGCGACAAGGACGTCGAAGGCGTGGGCCTGGGGCTGTCCATCGTCAAGCGCCTGGGGCAGTTGATCGATCTGCAGGTGATGCTTCGCTCACAGGTCGGCCGCGGCACCGCGGTGACCCTGCACGGCTTGCCACAGGCTGCGCCACAACGCCTGCGCAACCGCGACGAGGCACGGCAGAACGGCTTGCTCAGCGGTTTGCAGGTCTGCCTGGTGGAAGATGACCGCAACGTGCTGCTGGCCACCTCGGCGTTGCTGGAACGCTGGGGCTGCGTGGTGCAGGCCGAGTCGTCGGCCGAGGATCTGCGCAGTGACTGCGACATCATCGTCGCCGACTATGACCTGGGCACCCGCGCCTCGGGCATCGAATGCATCGACAGCATCCGCCAGCAGCGGGGTTGGGAGGTGCCGGCGCTGATCATCACCGGGCACGACATCGAGAAAATCCATGCGGCCCTGCACGACCGCAATATCGCCATCCTGTCCAAGCCGGTGCGCCCGGTGGAGTTGCGCGCCACCTTGCGCGCCCTGCGCGATATGCCAACGGCCGCCACTCACCGGGCTGCGGTGGCCGAGGCCACTACCAGGTCCGGCACGGGATAAGCAGCGGGTAGTTGGTCATGGTCAGCTTCTTGTCCTGGCCACCGGCCAGTTCGACAAAGTCGTCCAGCATGCCGCTGGAGGAGGAGATCGAACTGCGCTCGGTGTAGTAGTGGGTGGTCACTGGCCCGTAATTGGTGTTGCTCTGGCCGGTGCCCACGTACTCATTCCAGCGACTGGTGCCGTACACCATGTCGCTGCCCTGGACGAAATATCGGCCGGGTTGCAGGTTGCGGAACTGGAAGATGCCATTGCCGTCGGTCCTGGTTACCCGGTGCACCGCCACCGCCTCGGGCGCCATGCTCACCTGTGCGCCTTTGGGCTGGGACGCGCGCAAGTCATGCCAGGCCTGCAAGTGCGGAGTGACCGGGTACAGATAGATCTCGACATTGCGGCTGTCCTCGATGCCGTCGTTGCCGACGATGCAGAACTTGCCGGTAAGGGTTGCGGTGCCGGGTTGCAGGGCGGCGAGCGCGGCCTGAGTGTCGAAGGGCGTAGTGGGGTACTGCACCTCGGGGATTTTCACCGGCGGGTAGTCGGCCAGGGTTCGCCCAGGGCGCGGCGCACAGGCCACCAGGGTACAGGCGAGCAGGGCCATGCCTGCCACCTTGAATAGAGGGGATTTCATCAGCTCAGGACCTTTGCAGGGAATGGTCGTGTTCGCGCGACGCTGGCCTGTGGTTGCGCCAGGCCAGCCAGACGCCGCGAACTCCGATGATCAGGACCTTTCGCTTACTGCTTGGTGCACTCGGCGGGCAACGCGACCACGCCGCCCATGCTGGCGAAGGCGACCATGCCGCCGCTGGGCAGTATGCAGTTGTATTCGCCGTTGCTGGTGCTGGCGGTGAAGTAGGTCTGGGAGGCGTCGCTGCGAACATTACTGACGGTGGTCACGGGCTTGCCGAGGGTGGTCTGGGCGCGGTTCTTGAGGTCGTCGTTGCTCGGTTTGGCAATGGCGCAACCGCCCAGGGCCAGAGCCAGGATGCTGAGCAGGGTGAGGGGGCGGAGGCTGGAGTGGCGCTTCATGATGTTTCTTCCTTGCTGTTGTTGTGTTTTCTACGGCGCAGCCGCTCCCCACGCCGCTGGGCGGCGGTGTTGAGAAGAGCGAGTGGTTGGCGGGCACTATAGCGCCGGGGTGGAAGAGGGTCGATTAGCACAAATGGGCTAATGTCCCTTTGCAATCATGGGGTTGGGCAAGGAGGCGCGGGGCCGTTCCAGCAAGGCTGATGGCCCTGCTGGATGCTGTTGTGTCGGGCTCAGGGCAGCAGTTGTTGCTGCAGGCGGCGGCCGAGTACGTCCAGCAGGTCGCAGCCGTCGCGCAGGGGGATGACGCACAGTTGGGCGAAGTCCTGGAGCAGGGCGGGGTTGCTTTTGAGGTTGTCGTGGCTGGCGATGTTTTCCAGCAGTTGGGTGGCCGCGCGGATGCGGTGGGCGGCGGCTTCGTGGAGGGCGTCCAGGGGGGCTTGGGTGTCTACCAGCAGGGTGGGGATGTTGTAGTCGTTGCTGGTGAGGGGCATCAGCTGAGCATCATCCGGTGTTGCAAGGGTTTCAGGTTTCTTGGCTTTGACCTTTTTCATTTGATTGAGCTCCGGGTAGGCATGAGAGCTGCCAACGGCCTTCCTACGGGCTTGGGTGGCAGCCGCGCGCGGGGTAGGAATACCGAATACCCTTGGACTCGGCCACGCCTAAGCGTGCCCGCGCACAGCCGCCGCGAATGATCTTACGGATGCGACAAATGCTCCGCAATCAGACGGGACGTTTATGCGCCAAGGGTTATCGAAGGGTTCCTACGCCCTGTCATTGAGTTTGCAATGACAAGCCAGACCATAGAGGCAGAGCACTTTAGCGACAAGGTGATGCAATTCGACGCGTGTTGTAGGACTTTTCGGTGGGCCCTATTTGTGGCGAGGGAGCTTGCTCCCGCTCGACCGCGCAGCGGGCGTAAAGCTGGGGTTGCGGCTTTTTGGGGGGATATATCCATTGCTGCGGGTGTGGCGGCTATTGGTTTCGCTCTTACAGCGAGTCACTTTGGAAAAGCCCCAAAGTAACCAAAGGGCTCCTGCCCCCGCATCCGGCCCCTCGCCTAGGCTCGGCGTTCCCTCGTTCCGGCATTGCTCCGGGGGCACGCCGCCACAGGCCATCCATGGCCTGGGGCGGCTAGCTCGGCATCCATGCCGAGCTGCCCCCTACGCAATGCCTGCACTCGGCCTCCTGAAGGGGCAGGAAGATCAAAAGCAAGATCAAGATCAAGATCAAAAGCCAAGCGCGTTTTACGCGCTTTTTGTAGGAGCCGGCTTGCCGGCGAAGAGGCCCGCAAGACATGCATTGATCCGGCTGACGCCTTCGCTGGCAAGCCAGCTCCTACGGAAGGAGGACGAGGCCGCCAGGCCAAAGTTTGCTCTGGCTCTGGCTCTGGCTCTGGCTCTGGCTCTGGCTCTGGCTCTGGCTCTGGCTCTGGCTCTGGCTCTGGCTCTGGCTCTGGATTTTGATTTTGATTTTGATCTTACAGGCCCCTTTAACCACGATGGCCGCACGCAGGCATTGATCCGTGGGTAACCCGGCAGGACGCCGGGTTAGCC
>NZ_JAGEKI010000030.1:0-44820 GCF_049887815.1 Pseudomonas sp. NFXW11
GACTCCTCAATACTCCTGACAGACCACGGATTCAGACCCTGGGAAGGCTGCGCCTTCCAGCGCGAGCAAGCTCGCTCGCCACAGGACTTGCACCACTGCTTGCGGCTGGCAGCTTGCAACTGCCCTTCCGTGGCGAGGGAGCTCGCTCCCGCCCGGGCGGCCGGCGTCCCGGCGCGCAGCGGCCGTAAACCCTGAATCCGCAATCCACCTGACAGACCACGGATTCAGGCCCCGGGAAGGCTGCGCCTTCCAGCGCGAGCAAGCTCGCTCGCCACTGGGTTTGTATGACTGCCCTTCAGGGCTGGGTCCAGCGTTGGGCGGCTTGCTGGTCGCTCTCGCGTCCGTCGACCCAGCGCTCGCCGGCCGGGGTGGCTTCGCGCTTCCAGAAGGGCGCGCGGGTCTTCAGGTAATCCATGATGAAGGCGCAGGCCTCGAAGGCGGCTTGCCGATGGGCACTGGCCACACCGACAAAGACAATGGGCTCGCCCACCGGCAGCAATCCCACCCGATGCACCAGGCGCACCCGCTGCAGCGGCCAGCGCGCCCGGGCCTGCTCGACGATGCGCTGCAGGGAAGCCTCGGTCATGCCCGGGTAGTGCTCCAGGTACAGGCTCTGCACCGCCTGCCCCAGGTTGAGATCGCGCACATAGCCGACAAAGGTCACCACGGCGCCGACACCCGGGTCGCCGGCCTGCAAGGTGGCGTGCAACTGATCGAGGCCAAGGGCCTGGGTCTGCACCTGGATGCTCATGCCTCAGCCCCCGGTCACTTGCGGAAAGAAGGCGATTTCATCGAAGTCCTCGATGGCCGCATCCAGCTTGCACAACTCCTGGTTCAGCGCGCACATCAGGCTGTTCTCCCCCAGCACCGTGGCCCAGGTTTCGCCTCGGGCCATCAGCAATTGGCGCACGTCTTCGACGGTGCGCAGGCTGGCGTCCAGGGGCAGTTTCTCGCCGCCACTGCCCAGTTGTTCGCGGTAGCGGGCGAAGTAGTTGACCAGGATCATTGGCCGTCTCCGGCGCTGAAACGGCCAGATTTGCCACCCTGCTTGCTCAGCAGTTGCAGGCCTTCGATGAGCATGCCGCGGTCCACCGCCTTGCACATGTCATAGATCGTCAGCGCCGCCACGCTGGCGGCGGTCATGGCTTCCAGCTCGACCCCGGTGTTGCCGTTGAGCCGGCAGCAACTGGTAATCTGCACCCGATCCGGCGGCAACGCCTGCAGTTCGACGCGGATGCCCGTCAACAGCAAGGGATGGCACAGGGGAATCAGCTCGTGGGTCTTCTTCGCCGCCATGATCCCGGCGATGCGCGCCACGGCGAATACATCGCCCTTGGGGTGGCCCTGGTCCTGGATCAGTTGCAAGGTCGCGGGCTGCATGCGCACCCAGGCCCGGGCCCGGGCTTCGCGTTCGCTGGCGGCCTTGCCGGTGACGTCCACCATGCTGGCCCGGCCCTGGGCATCCAGATGAGTGAGTTCGTGCATGTTCAACCTCGAATAAAAGTGGATCAGCTCAGGACGTAGTCCACCGGCTCCAGCGCCGGCGGCAGTTCGGTGGCCCCCAGGGCCTCGAGAATCTCGCGCTCGACCGAGCGCACTATGGCGTTCAGCGGCAGGTCGTTCTCGTCGTGGCCGAAGGGGTCTTCCAGCTCGTCGCCAATGGAGTCCAGGCCAAAGAAGGTGTAGCTGACGATGGCGGTGAAAATCGGCGTCAGCCAGCCCAGGGGCTCGGCCATGGCAAAGGGCAAGAGGATGCAGAACATGTAGCTGGTGCGGTGCAGCAGCAAGGTGTAGGGAAACGGCAGCGGCGTGCTCTTGATCCGCTCGCAGGTAGATTGCGCGCCAGTCATCGCCGCCAGCTGATTGGCCAGCAGCAGGTAGCGCCATTCACTGATCCGCCCCGCTTGAGCCTGCTGCGAACACTGGCGAGCAATCTGCCGCAGGATGCTGTCCGGCAGATTGCCGGTGCGGGCCGGCGGTAGCTGGCTGAGCCAGGTTTCCGCAGCGCTCAGCTCATCTTCCTGGCGCAGCCGGGCCTTGAGCGCCTGGGCGAAACCGCACAGATCACCCAGGATCGCGCGGCGCACCGAGGCGTCTTCCAGCACCTGGGTTTCGCGGATCATCGAGCGCACCTCGGTCACCAGCGTGCCCAGGGCCTTGCGCCCCTCGTACCAGCGGTCGTAGCAGGCGTTGTTGCGAAAGCTCATGAAGATCGACAGCGACAGCCCGAGCAAGGTGAAGGGCGTGGCGTTGACCTTGGAAAAATACGCCGGGTGCAGGGTTTCGATCAGCACAATGGCCGAGGCCAGCAGGGTCACCAGCAGGCTGCGCAAGGCAATGCGCTTGGCGATCGAACCCTTGAGGGAAATCAGCACGCCGAGCAGGTTGGGTTTGGATCTGACGATCATCGGAGTAGAACCTTTGCACGGAAAAACGGAGCAATCAGCGGCCGGTCAACCGCCGGTCATGTTCATGAAACGCAGCACCTGCACCTCGTCGTTGAGCTCGAAGTGATGGCTGTAGGGCTTGAGTTTCATCGCCTCGACCATGGCCCGCTGCAGGCGCTCGCTATCGCCGGGATGGGCCCGCAGCACGGCCTTCAGGTCCAGCGAATGCTCGTTGCCCAGGCATAGCAGCAAGCGCCCTTCCACGGTCAGGCGCACGCGGTTGCAGGTGCCGCAGAAGTTGTGGCTGTGGGGCGAGATGAAACCCAGGCGGATGTGCGGCGCCTCGGCCAGGCGCCAGTAGCGCGACGGGCCCTGGGTCGACTCGGCGGACTCCATCAGGGTGTAGCGCTCGGCGATCCGTTCGCGCACCTGGGCGCTGGAAAAGAACGCCTCGCGGCGGCTGTGTTCGCTGATGCTGCCCAGGGGCATTTCCTCGATAAAGGAGATGTCCAGGCCGCGGTCGATGGCAAAAGCCACCAGCTGGTTGATCTGCTGGTCGTTGCGCCCCTTCATCACCACGCAGTTGAGCTTGGTGCGGGTAAAGCCCGCGGCAAGCGCCGCGTCGATGCCAGCGATTACCTGGCTCAGTTCACCGGTGCGGGTCAGTTGGTGAAACAGCTCTGGTTCCAGGCTGTCGAGGCTGATATTCAGGCGCTTGACCCCGGCATCCAACAGCGGCGCCGCCAGCTTGCCCAGCTGCGAGCCATTGGTGGTCAGGCACAGTTCCCGCAGCCCCGGCAGCCGGGCAATGCGCTGGCACAGCTGGACCACGCCGGGACGAATCAGCGGCTCGCCACCGGTGAGGCGGATCTTGCGGGTGCCCAGGGCGACGAAACTCTCGGCCAACTGGTACAGCTCCTCCAGGGTGAGGATGCGTTGGCGCGGCAGGAACTGCATGTCCTCGGCCATGCAATACACACAGCGAAAATCGCAACGGTCGGTGACCGACATGCGCACATAGTCGACCCGCCGAGCGAAGCCATCGACTAATACCTGATCTGACATCCGAGCCTCTCTCGAGGGCCAAGACCCATCGCGATTAGTTGTATTCAACCTGCTCAAGTTAATGCTGCAGGGGTGATTGGCGGCAAGACTAAAAGCCATTTAAACAGCCGTCCAATCGCTATTAACAACTGGCTGATCAATGCAATCTATCAAACAGAAAACCGCTTCCAACAGTCGCTCTGTTAAACACTCAAGCCACTGATAAATAACAATTTAAACCCTTGATAGAGGCTTTCGATCAACCAGTCATTAATTGCGATTAGACAGCAACCTCAGGTGACCAATAGGCTTTATTCGTGGCCCCTATAACGAGCCCTGAAAGTAACTCAACGCCCATAAGCAAGAGCCAACTCAAGCCCGTTCAAAACAACCGCATTTAGCCTGTGCAGTAAAACCATCACCGACATCGATTGAATGTCGGACGGTTGCCTGCGTGCGCTGTATTGGAGAAATAACATGAGCGAAGTTGATCGATACAAACCCTACAAGGGGGCAGCCGCCGGTTGGGGGGCACTGATTGCAGTGACCAGGAACTGGCTGGGCAGCGAGAACGCCTTCAAGAACATCCGCACCATGCTCAAGACCAACCAGAACGGCGGCTTCGACTGCCCGGGCTGCGCCTGGGGCGAGTCGCCGGAAAACGGCATGGTGAAGTTCTGCGAGAACGGCGCCAAGGCGGTCAACTGGGAAGCCACCGGGCGCCTGGTGAACCCGGCCTTCTTCAATAAATACAGCGTCTCGGCCCTGGCCGCGCAGAGCGACTACTGGCTCGAATACCAGGGCCGCCTGACCCACCCCATGCGCTATGACGCCAGCCAGGACCGCTATGTGGAAACCACCTGGGACGAGGCCTTCGCCCTGATCGCCAAGCACCTCAAGGGCCTGGATTCACCCAACCAGGCCGAGTTCTACACCTCGGGCCGGGCCAGCAACGAGGCGGCCTACCTGTACCAGCTGTTCGTGCGGGCCTATGGCACCAACAACTTCCCCGACTGCTCGAACATGTGCCACGAAGCCAGTGCGGTGGGCATGTTCGAAAGCGTCGGCGTGGGCAAGGGCACCGTGGTGTTCCATGACCTGGAGCAGGCCGATGCGATCTTCGTCATCGGCCAGAACCCCGGCACCAACCACCCACGGATGCTCGAACCCCTGCGCGAAGCGGTGAAGCGCGGCGCCCAGGTGATCTGCTTCAACCCGCTGAAAGAGCGCGGCCTGGAACGCTTCCAGCACCCGCAGCACCCGCTGGAGATGCTCACCAACGGTTCCGAACCCACCTCCTCGGCCTATTTCCGCCCGGCCCTGGGCGGCGATATGGCGGCCTTTCGCGGCATCGCCAAGTTCCTCCTGCGCTGGGAACGCGAAGCCCTGGCCAACAATGGTGAAGCGGTGTTCGACCGGGCCTTCATCGCCGAACACTGTTCCGGCCTGGACAGCTACCTGGCGCAGGTGGACGCCACCTCCTGGAACCATATCGTCGAGCAGTCGGGCCTGAGCCTGGCGGATATCGAGCTGGCGGCGCGCATGTACCGCAAGGCCAAGCGCACCATCATGTGCTGGGCCATGGGCCTGACCCAGCACACCCATTCGGTGCCGACCATCCAGGAAGTGATCAACGTGCTGTTGCTGCGGGGCAATATCGGCCGCCCAGGCGCCGGCCTGTCGCCGGTGCGTGGCCACAGCAATGTGCAGGGCGACCGCAGCATGGGCATCAATGAACTGGCCCCCACCGAACTGCTGGATGCCCTGGAGGCGCGCTTCGGCTTCAAGCCGCCGCGGGAGCACGGGCACAACACGGTGATGGCGATCAGTGCCATGGAGCAAGGTCGGGCCAAGGTGTTCATCGGCCTGGGGGGCAACTTCGCCCAGGCCACCCCGGACACCCCGCGCACCCACGCCGCGCTACGCAACTGCGAGCTCACCGTGCACATTGCCACCAAGCTCAACCGCAGCCACCTGGTGACCGGGCGCGAGGCGCTGATCCTGCCGTGCCTGGGCCGCACCGACATCGATATCCAGGCCAACGGCCCCCAGGGCATCACCGTGGAAGACACCTTCAGCATGGTGCATATCTCCCATGGCCAGCTCAAACCCAAGTCGCCGCACCTGCGCTCGGAACCTTCGATCATCGCCGGCATCGCCAACGCCACCCTGGGCCAGCACCCCATCGACTGGCTGTGGGCGATCGAAGACTACGGGCGCATTCGCGACCTGATTGCCGACACCATTCCGGGCTTCAGCGATTTCAACCTCAAGCTGCTGCACCCCGGTGGTTTCCACCTGGGCAACGACGCCAGCCAGCGGCGCTGGAACACCACCACCGGCAAGGCGCGGTTCATTCCCAGCGTGCTGCCCGAGCATCTGGTGAGCGCCGGGGTGCGCCAGCTTGAGGTCAAGCCCGAGCTGATCCTGCAGACCCTGCGCTCCCACGACCAGTACAACACCACCCTGTATGGCCTGGACGACCGCTACCGCGGGGTCTACGGCATGCGCGAAGTGCTGTTCGCCAATGAACAGGACATTCGCCGGCTCGGCTACGAGCCGGGGCAGAAGGTCGACATCGTCTCGCTGTGGGATGACGGCCGGGAACGTCGGGTCAGCGGTTTCACCCTGATCGCCTACGACATTCCCGCCGGCCAGGCCGCCGCCTACTACCCGGAAACCAACCCCCTGGTGCCCCTGGAAAGCTATGGCGATCGCACCTACACCCCGACCTCCAAGTTCATCGCCATCCGCCTGGAGCCGGCCGCGGCCAGCAACCTGATCCAGTCCGTCGGCGCTTGACCCGGCCGGGGCGGCAAGAACGCCGCTCCCGCCTGCCCCGTGCAGCCTTGTTCCGTACGCCGCGAGCCCTGGCACGTGGCGGCCGGGCGAGGCCTGCGCGGCCCCCAGCCATTACGAGGGTTTCGTCATGTTCGATCTACAGGCACTGGACCTGGCGCGCATTCAGTTCGCGTTCACGGTCTCGTTCCATATTCTGTTTCCCGCCATCACCATCGGCCTGGCCAGTTTCCTCGCCGTGCTCGAAGGCTTGTGGCTCAAGACCCACAACAGCACCTACAAGGACCTGTATCACTTCTGGTCGAAGATCTTCGCCGTCAACTTCGGCATGGGCGTGGTCTCCGGCCTGGTGATGGCCTACGAGTTCGGCACCAACTGGAGCCGCTTCTCGGATTTCGCCGGGAGCATCACCGGCCCGCTGCTGACCTACGAGGTGCTCACCGCGTTCTTCCTCGAAGCGGGTTTTCTCGGGGTCATGCTGTTCGGCTGGAACCGGGTCGGTCGCGGCTTGCACTTCTTCGCCACGCTGATGGTGGCCATCGGCACCCTGATCTCGACCTTCTGGATCCTCGCCTCCAACAGCTGGATGCAGACACCCCAGGGCTTCTCCATTGTCGATGGGCGGATCATGCCCATGGACTGGCTGGCGATCGTCTTCAACCCGTCCTTCCCCTTCCGCCTGGCCCATATGGCGATAGCCGCCTTTGTCGCCACGGCGTTCTTCGTCGGTTCGAGCGCCGCCTGGCACCTGCTGCGGGGCAACGATACGCCCCAGGTGCGCAAGATGCTGTCGATGGCGCTGTGGATGGCGCTGATCGTGGCACCGATCCAGGCCCTGGTGGGTGACGCCCATGGCCTCAACACCCTGGAGCACCAGCCAGCGAAGATCGCCGCCATCGAAGGCCACTGGGAAAACCATGGCAGCGAGCCTTCGCCCCTGGTGCTGTTCGGCATTCCCAATATGCAAACCGAGAAAACCGACTACGCCCTGGAAGTGCCTTACCTGGGCAGCCTGATCCTGACCCACAGCCTGGATAGGCAGATTCCGGCGCTCAAGAGCTTCCCCAAAGAAGACCGCCCCAACTCGGCCATCGTGTTCTTCAGCTTCCGCATCATGGCGGGCCTGGGCATGTTGATGATTCTCACCGGGGTGCTGGGCCTGCTGCTGCGGCGCAAGGGCGGGCTGTACCGCAACCGCCTGTTCCTGCGCCTGGTGCTGTGGATGGGCCCCAGCGGCCTGATCGCCCTGCTGGCGGGCTGGATCACCACCGAAGTCGGGCGCCAGCCCTGGGTGGTGTACGGCTTGCTGCGCACCCATGACGCCGCTTCCAACCACAGCGTGGCGCAACTGAGCATCTCCCTGGCGCTGTTCGTGCTGATCTACTTCTCGGTGTTCGCCGTGGGCATCGGCTACATGCTCAAGCTGGTACGCAAGGGCCCGCAGCCACACCACGAGCACCCGAGCGGCACCGCCCCCGGCCAGGAGCAGACCCCGCGCCGGCCGTTGTCGGCGATTCCCGAGACCTTCGCCTCCGGCGACCATCACCTCTGACACAAGGGCAACCAACATGACGATTCAAGGCATAGACCTGTCATTGATCTGGGGCGTGATCATCGCCTTCGGGGTGATGATGTACGTGATCATGGACGGCTTCGACCTGGGGCTGGGGATTCTCTTTCCACTGATACCCGACGCCCGGGAACGGGACGTGATGATGAACACCGTGGCCCCAGTGTGGGACGGCAACGAGACCTGGCTGATCCTTGGCGGCGCGGCGCTGTACGGGGCCTTTCCCCTGGCCTATTCGGTGATCCTGGAGGCCTTGTACCTGCCGCTGATGTTCATGCTGGCGGGGCTGATCTTCCGTGGCGTGGCCTTCGAGTTCCGCTTCAAGGCCAGCCCCGATAAACGCCATGTCTGGGACTGGGCCTTTATTGGCGGCTCGCTGCTGGCGACCCTGTGCCAGGGCATCGTCATAGGCACCTATATCAGCGGCATCCCGGTGGTCGATCGGCAGTTCGCCGGCGGCGCCCTGGACTGGCTGGCGCCCTTCCCGCTGTTCTGCGGCCTGGGGCTGATCGTCGCCTATGCACTGCTGGGCAGCACCTGGCTGCTGGTGAAGACCGAAGGCATGCTGGAGGCGCGCATGCGTCACTACACCCGCCCCCTGGCCTTCGCCCTGACCGCAGTGGTGGCGGTGCTGTGTTTCTGGACCCCGATGCAGCACCCGGAAATCGCCAGCCGCTGGTTCAACCATGCCCACCTGGCGCTCTTCGCTGGCCTGCTGGCGCTGGGCCTGGGGGCGCTGTTCGGGCTCTTGGCCACCTTGCGCCAGCACCATTCGCACTGGCCATTCGTGTTCACCCTGGCCCTGGTGTTCCTCGGCTATATCGGCCTGGCGTTCAGCATTTGGCCGAATATAGTGCCGCCGTCCATCAGCCTGTGGCAGGCGGCCTCGCCCCTGACCAGCCAGCTGTTCATCCTGATTGGCACCCTGTTCATCCTGCCGATCATCCTGATGTACACCTGCTGGAGCTACTACGTGTTCCGCGGCAAAGTGAGGATTGGCGATGGCTACCATTGATCGAGCAACACCCCTGGCCCGCCATCCCTGGCAGCACCGGCTGGCGCAACTGGGCCTGCTGTACCTGGGCGCCCTGCTGACCCTGGCCTGCACCACCGCGCTGGTGCTGGAGCTGGCCCATGGCTAAGACCGCAGAGCAGCAAACAGGCCCCCTGAGCAAGAGACGCCAGCTGTTGTGGCTGGCCGCTATCTGGCTGGCCAGCGTGCTCAGCCTGGGGCTGGTGGCCGGGCTGTTGCGCTTGCTGCTGCACGCCGCCGGCCTGCGCAGCCACTGACGCCTCCACAACCACCCCGGCCCGCTGCAGCGGGCCGGGGTTTTTCCATTACGGCTGGGCAGGCTCGCGCTCGGCCAGCTGTTCCAGCAGGTCGGCCGAGGGCACGAAGAACAGCCCGCCGGTGACCGCGCTGCTGAAGTCCAGCAGGCGATCGTAGTTGCCCGCTGGGCGGCCGACGAACATGTTCTCCAGCATCTGTTCCACCGGGCGCGGCGAGCGGGCGTAGCCGATGAAATAGGTGCCGAACTCCCCGGCCCCGGGGCGGCCGAACGGCATGTTGTCCCGCAGGATCTTCACCTCCTCGCCATTCTCTTCCAGGGTGGTCAGGGAGCTGTGGGAGCAGCTGGGTTTCACCCCATCATCGAGTTCGATATCCGCCAGCTTGGTGCGGCCGATAATGCGTTCCTGGGCCTCCACCGTCAGCGCGTTCCAGGCCGTCATGTTGTGCAGGTATTTCTGCACCAGCACATAGCTGCCGTTGACGAAGGCCGGGTCCTCATCGCCAATCAGGGTGAAATCCAGGGCCTCGCGGCCTTGCGGGTTCTCGGTGCCGTCGACAAAGCCGACCATGCTGCGCATGTCGAAATAGCGAAAGCCCTGGACCTCGTCCACCACCTGGATCGCCTCCCCCAGGGGCTTGAGCAGTTGGGTGGCCAGCTCGAAGCACAGGTCCATCTGCTCGGCACGGATATGCAGCAGCAGGTCGCCAGGCGTTGAGGGCGCACGGCGGCCCTCCACCCCCACTTCACGAAAAGCGTGCAACGAGGCCGGACGCGGGCTGCCAAACAGCCGGTCCCAGGCGCTGGAGCCGAAACCGCAGACGCAGGACAGATTGCCCGCCGGTACCCGCTTGCCCACTGAACGGGTCAGGGCGGCGATATCCGCGCACCAGTCACGCACGCATTGAGCGGCTGCGGCACCGGGAGCCAGGGTGGCGACGATAAAGATCGCGCTACGGGTAATGGGGCTGCACAGGGCTTGCGGCTCGGGCAGGCGCTCGTTGCGGGAGGAACGGTCGGTCATAGGGGCTTCCACAGGCTGCGGTTGGAAAAATCACCGTGGAGAAATTAGCAGATTGTGTCGCGGACCACCCACACCGTGGCGAGGGAGCTGGCTCCCGCTCGGCCGCGCAGCGGTCGTAAAACCTGAATCCGCTATCCACCTGACAGGCCATGGATTCAGGCCTTGGGAAGGCTGCGCCTTCCAGCGCGAGCAAGCTCGCTCGCCACTGGGATTGCACCACCACTTGAGGCTGATAGCTTGCAGCTTGCGGCTGCCCCTCTGTGGCGAGGGAGCTCGCTCCCGCTCGGGCGCGCAGCGGCCGTAAAACCTGAATCCGCTATCCACCTGACAAACCACGGATTCAGGCCTTGGGAAGGCTACGCCTTCCAGCGCGAGCAAGCTCGCTCGCCACTGGGATTGTACGAGCGCTTGCGGCTGGCCTTCTGTGATGGGTCAGCCCAGGCTCGAGCGCTCGACCCGCACCGGCACCGATTTGTAGGACGGGGTGCCGCTGTCCGCATCCAGGTAGTCCAGGGGCACCAGGCGATTGGCCTCGGGGTAGTAGGCACCGACGGTGCCCGGGGCGATCTTGTACTCGACGGCGGTGATGTGTTCGTAGCGCAGCCGGCGTCCGCCAATCACCGTTTCGATATCCACCAGGTCGCCATGGGCCAGGCCACGGGCGGCCAGGTCTGCGGGGCTGATAAACAGCACGTCGCGGCGCCCGAACACCCCGCGATAACGGTCGTCCAGGGCATAGATGGTGGTGTTGTACTGGTCGTGGCTGCGCAGGGTGACCAGGCGCAGTACGTCGGCGCCCTCTACTTGCAGGTCTTCATGCAGCCCGGGAAACACGAAAAACTCGGCCTTGCCCGAGGGCGTCAGCCATTGCCGCTCGGCCGCCGCCAGGGGCATGCGAAAACCGCCGGGAATGCGGATGCGCGCGTTGTAGTTATCGAAGCCGGGAATGGTCTGCTCGATCAGGTCGCGGATCTTGTCGTAGTCGGCCACCAGTTCCTGCCAGGGCACGCGGCTGCCCGGCAACGTGGCCTTGGCCATGCCGGCGACTATCGCCGGTTCCGACAGCAGCCACTCGGAGGCCGGTGCCAGCTTGCCGGCCGAGGCGTGCACCATGGACATCGAATCTTCCACGGTGACCGCCTGGCGCAGGCCGTCCTGCAGATCCAGCTCGGTGCGCCCCAGGCAGGGAAAGACATAGGTTTCCCGAGCCACCAGCAGATGGCTGCGGTTGAGCTTGGTGGCGATATGCACGCTCAGGTCGAGCTTGGCCATGGCCGGGAAGCACTGCCCTGGGTCTGGCAGGGCCACGGCAAAGTTACCCCCCAAGCACAGCAGGGCCTTGGCCCGGCCATCGATCATCGCCTGCATGGCCTGTACCGCATCGTGGCCGTGGGCCGAGGGCGGCTTGAAGCCAAAGCGCTGTTCAAGCCGGTCGAGAAAGGCTTGCGCAGGTTTTTCGGTGATGCCCACAGTGCGGTTGCCCTGCACATTGGAATGCCCGCGCAACGGGCAGATCCCCGCCCCGGGCTTGCCCAAGTTACCGCGCAGCATCAGCAGATCGCAGATCAGCCGTACATTGGCCGTGCCTTCGTTGTGCTGGGTAATGCCCATGCCGTAGGTGACGATGGTGGCGTTGGACTTGGCATAGGCCGCGGCGACCCTTTCCAGGTCCGCCCGGTGCAGGCCGCTGGCCTGTTCGATATCGGCCCAGGCGGTGGCATGCAGATCCGCCGCCAGCGCTTCGAAACCCAGGGTGTGCTCGGCGATAAAGGCCTGGTCCAGCACCTGCCCGAGGCTGTCCTCCAGGGCCAGCACGGCCTTCATGATGCCCTTGAGCGCCGCCGCATCGCCGCCGCCCTTGACCTGGAAATACGCCGAGGCGATGGCGGTGGAACCGTAGGTGGCCATCTCCACAATGTTCTGCGGGTCGGCAAAACGCTCCAGGGCCCGCTCGCGCAAGGGATTGAAGACCATGATCGGCACTTTTCGCCGCGAGGCCTCATGCAGGGTGCCCATCATCCGCGGGTGATTGGTGCCGGGGTTGTGGCCGATGGAAATGATCAGCTCGCACAGGTCGAAGTCCTCCAGGGACACCGTGCCCTTGCCGATGCCGATGGAGCGCGGCAGGCCGACGCTGGTGGGCTCGTGGCACATGTTCGAGCAGTCGGGGAAGTTGTTGCAGCCATATTCCCGGGCGAACAGCTGGTACAGGTAGGCGGCTTCGTTGGAGGCGCGGCCGGAGGTGTAGAACTCCACCTGCTCGGGTGGCAGGCCACGCAGGATCTGGCCGATGCGGGCAAAGGCGTCCGCCCAGGCCACTGGCCTCAAGGTGTCGCTGGCGCGGTCGTACACCAGGGGTTCGGTGAGGCGCCCGAGGTCTTCGAGCTGGTAGTCGGAACGCTGCAGCAGCGAACTCACCGGATGCCGGGCGAGGAAGTCCGCAGTCACCCGTCTGTTGGTGGCTTCCCAGGTCACCGCCTTGGCGCCGTTCTCGCAGAACTGGAAGGTCGACCGGTGCTCCTTGTCCGGCCAGGCGCAGCCCGGGCAATCGAAGCCGTCGGGCTGGTTGGTGCGCATCAGGGTCAGGGGCGCCTTGAGGCTGTCCATCTGTTCGCGCACCGCGGTGGCGGTGGCCTTGAGCGCGCCCCAACCACCGGCGGGACCGTCGTAGTTGCGGATTCCGGGAACCTTGCGTCGACTGCTCATGATCGCTCCAGGGACGCGCAATGCACGCGATCCATGCTGAAATCTAGCGCCGCACTGAAGCCTGTCAAGGCCAGGCGCCGACCGGCAAAGCCACCGCGCCGGCCGCTCGCGCCTAGCCCAGCACCCGGCCGCGACGCCCCAGGCTCCAGCCCTGTTGCATGCCGGCGGCGGCCAGCAGGATGGCCCCCACACCGGCCCATTGCAGCAGCCCCAGGCGGTGCCCGAAGGCCAGCCAGTCGACGAAGATCGCCGCAATCGGATAAATGAAAGACAGGGCCCCGGTCAGCGCCGTCGGCAGTTTCTGGATCGCCCCATACAGCAGCACGTACATCACCCCGGTGTGGACGATGCCCAGGGTCAGCAGGCTGGCCCAGGCCGTGGTGCCTGAAGGGGGTGCGTCAAGGTTGGCCCAGGGCGCCAGCAACAGCACCCCGGTGCAGACCTGGATCAGCGCAATCAGGTGCGGCGGCGTGCCGCTCAGGCGCTTGATCAGCAGCGCGGCGAAGGCGTATAGCAGCGCCGCGCCCAGGGCCAGGGCGATGCCCAGCAGGTAGTCGCTGCCCGAGCTGCCCTGTTCGCCATGGGCACTGACAATGGCCAGCATCCCGACAAACGACAGGCACAGCCAGAAGACCTTCTGTGGGGTGATCTTCTCGCCGAGAAACAGCGCCCCCAGGCCCACCAGGATAAAGGGCTGGACGTTGTACACCGCGGTGCCGATGGCAATCGAGGCCCGCGAGTAGGAGCCGAACAGCAGCACCCAGTTGCCGACAATGGCCACGCCACTGAGCACCGCCAGAAGTAGCGTGCGCTTGTTAAGAATATTCCTGCGTAGAAAACCGAAAGCAGCGCAAATCAGCAGCAAGGCCCCGGCGCCGAACAGGCAGCGCCAGAACACCACGTCCAGTACCGGTTGCCCGGATACCAGGACAAACCAGCCAATGGTTCCGGAAATCAGCATGGCGGCGGTCATTTCCAGCGAGCCGCGACGGGTCAGTGCGTCCATTATCTTCTCCTTGTGCAAGTAGGCAGATTATGCGCGGCAGCTATGACCCATCACCAGATGAAAACTCGGGCTAGAATCAATCAAGACCTTTTTTATCAAGGCAAAAAAGCCCATCAACCTAACGAGGCCGTCATGCTAGATGCCATCGACCAGGCGCTGATCAGCGCCCTGATGCAAGACTCCCGCCGCTCCCTCAAGGCCCTGGCACAGATCAGCGGGCTGTCGGCCCCGAGCGTGGCCGAACGTTTGCGCAGGCTGGAAGAACGCGGCGTGATCAGCGCCTATACCCTGGAGATCGACCCCAGGCTCCTGGGCTATCAGTTGCAGGCCATCGTGCGCATTCGCCCCTTGCCGGGCAAATTGCAGGAAGTGGAACGGCAGATCCTGGCCATCGCCGAATTCACCGAGTGCGACAAGGTCACCGGTGACGACTGCTTTATCGCCAGGCTCCAGGTGCGTTCCATGGAACAGTTGGACAGCCTGCTGGACCGCCTCAACCACTTTGCTGAAACCAACACCGCGATCATCAAGAAATCGCCGATCAAACGACGCCTGCCGCCCTTGCAGTGATCAGCATTCGACAGCACCGCCCCGAGCTCGAAGCGCCGCCTGGAGGGCCAGGAAAACCTCTCGGCAATGCCCGAGCTAGAGGCGTTTCCCGCATGATTTAGGCTATTTCCCTACAGAAAATCAGGAAATTTCTTAGTAAATCTAAGACGATTCCTAAATTGCCCTCGGCGTCTTTTTGGCGTCAATTTCAGTGATACCCTGCGAATCCTCTGACGAACCCACTAGCAAAATGCCTGCTCCAGAAATGGAAGCCACGCGTTGCCGTGGGCTTATGCCTGCCGAAAACCGAGTAACAAGAAAAGATGCCGATTCTCGTCCAGATAGCCGATGACCATCCCCTGACCCTGATCGGGATTCACACCCTGCTGGAGCAACGCGCCGAACTGCAGATAGTGGCCCAGGCCCACAGCGTGGAAAGCCTGCTGCAGAACCTGCAGCGCCAGCCCTGCGACCTGCTGCTCACCGACCTGATGATGCCCGGCGGCGACCAGGTGGACGGTATCCGCCTGATCCGTCGGCTGCGCTCGCTGTACCCGAAGCTGGCGATCGTGGTGATCACCATGCTCGACAACCCGGCGCTGATCAGCAGCGTACTCAAGCTGGGGATCCAGGGCCTGGTGAGCAAGCGCGGCCTGCTCAATGACCTGCCCAAGGCGGTGGCCGCCAGCCCGCGGGCACCCTTTGTCTCGGCGTCGCTGCAACAGTTGCTGGACACCAGCACCGCGTTGCACGGCAAGCCGTTGCTGCAACCCGAGCAGCTCTCGGCTCGCGAGGTGGAAGTACTGCGTCTGTACGGCAGCGGCATGAGCATTGGCGCCATCGCCCTGCACCTGTGCCGCAGCAAGCAGACCATCAGCACGCAGAAGAGCAGTGCCATGCGCAAGCTCGGCCTGGACACCTCGGCCAGCCTGTTTCTGTACATCCAGGAACACGGTCTTTCCTGAGTCGCCGCCGTTCCTGGAGCTTGTCCCTCATGCCTCTGATTTCGCTTTCCCGCATGCACCAAAGGGTGCGGTGCCTATGCCTGCTGCTCGCCTGCCTGACGTGCCTGACAGCCGTCGGCGACGATCACTCGGCCGACGCCGTGGACAGCAACCTGCCCTTGAGCAAGTTGCTGGCCATGCGCAATAGCCTGCCGCACAAGACCCTCAGGGTGGCGCGCATCGTACCGCCTGATCGCCCCCTGGAAAGCGCCGGCAACCAGGTGTTGAAATCGATCGCCGAGCAATACCTGCAACTGATCGGCGAACAGCTGGACCTGAATTTCCAGAGCGTCGAAGTGCCCTCCCCCGAAGCCGCGGTAAAAGCCCTGCTGGAGCACCGGGTCGACCTGCTGGCAAGCGCCAGCGAATTCGAAGCGGCCAACCCCAACCTGCACCTGAGCCTGCCCTACCTGCGCAACCAGCCGATCATCGTCGGCCGGGTCAATGACCAGAGCCTGCCCCTGGACCTGCACGGCAAGCAGGTGCTGGTACTGCAGCACTATGTGCATGTACAGCGAGTGCGCCAGGCCTATCCGCAGGCGGTGATCCGCCAGGTGCGCACCACCGCCCTGGCCTTCGAGCAACTGGCTCACGGCGAGGCCGACGCCTTTATCGGCGACCAGTTCCGCGCCAACCTGTACTTGCAGGCGCGCCCGGACCTGGCCCTGCACAACAAGTTCGTCGCACACCTGCCCAACACCGGCTTCGCCTTTGCCGTGCGAAACGACCAGCCGATGCTGCTGGCGCTGCTCAACCATGTGCTCGACAACCTGCCCGAGGCCCAGCGGCTCAAGGTCCAGCAACGGGCCAGCCACGGCCCCTTCCCCTACTCGGCCAGTGACGCCTTCCTGCTCAGCACCGAGGAGCTGGACTGGCTCAAGCAGCACCGCCAGATCAACCTGCTGGCCGAGGAAGCACCGCCCTACCTATATCGCTACGACGACGGCCATTGGGGCGGACTGAGCATCGACTTGCTGCAGACCCTGGCCCATGCCTTCCGCCTGCAACTGAATATCCGCCCGAGCCTGTCTCGGGCCGACGATCTGGAGCAGTTGGCCAATGGCAGCGCCGACCTTTCCAGTCGTGCCCTGGACATTGCCGAGGGCTACCGCGGCCTGCACTTCAGCCAGCCCTATGGCACTCGCAACTGGACCTTTATCATCCGTGCCGGCGACAGCTCGCCCAGTTCCCTGGAAGCCCTGGCCGGACGCAAGCTGTCGCTGTCGCGCCAGCATCCGCTGTACGCCCACCTGCGCCAGCGCTATCCGAAGATCAAACTGGTGCTAACCGAGAACTTCCAGCAGTCCCTGGACCTGGTGCGCCAGCACCGGGTCGACGCCACCCTGGACAGCCCCGGCGCCAGCCAGAACCCACCTGGCCCGGGCCTGCAATACGGCTTGTCGATCCGTGCCACTCCCAGCCCCCATCAGTTTGTGGTGGGCGCCGACTCTGGCGAGCTGCTGAGCATCCTCAACAAGCTGCTGGACTCGCTGTCGCGCACGCCGCAAAGCGATATCCAGGTGATCGCCGAACGGCCCCGGGACAATTTCTGGAAGTGGGCCGCCGAGCAAGCCTGGCATGTCGGCGTGGCGGCGCTGATGGTGTTCGTGCTGTCGCTGGTGTGGAACTGGCGGCTGAAGATCCAGGTCCGGCAACGGATCAGCGCCCAGACCCGCCTGCAGGACAAGCTGGCGTTCCAGTTCTCCCTGCTCAACGGCCTGCCGACGCCACTGTATGTGTGCGACCTGCAAGGGCGCCTGAGCACCTGCAACCGCGCCTACGAAGAGTTCTTCGCCACCGCCGAGGAGCAGGTGCGTGGCCTGCTGCCCACCGAACAGGACAATATGCCCACGGACTTCGCCGAGGTGCTGCAAGAGGAACACCAGCAACTGCTGCACAACCACCGGCCGCGCTTTCTCGACACCAGCTTGGTGATCAAGGGTCGGCAGCATCACCTGTATCAATGGCTGGTGCCCTTCTACAACGCCCGCGGCCTGTTGCAGGGCCTGCTGGGAGGCTGGCTGGATATTTCCGAGCGCAAGCACCTGGAGATCAAGCTGCGCGAAGCCAAGCAACTGGCGCTCAAGGCCAGTGCCGCCAAGAGCCAGTTCCTGGCCTCCATGAGCCATGAGCTGCGCACCCCGCTGAATGCCCTGGTGGGCCTGTTGGAGCTGGAGACCAGCGGCCGCGAGGCGCCCTCGCACAACCTGCGGGTGGCCCAGCAATCGGCCACCTCGATGATCGACCTGATCGGCAATATCCTCGACCTGGACAAGATCGAAAGCGGCCTGATGCAACTGGCCCCCCACCCCACCGCCCTGGAACCGCTGCTGAGCAACAGCCTCGGGCTGTTCGCCGCCCAGGCCCGAGAAAAGGGCCTTGAACTGCATTTCGACTACCAGGCCGACCGCCAGCGCCTGCACTGGGTCGACTCGCTGCGGGTGCAGCAGATCTTCCACAACCTGATCAGCAATGCCCTGAAGTTCACCGAGCACGGCAGCATCCAGGCCCGGGTCAGCGAAAGCCCCCTGCGCGAAGGGGTCAGCCTGTTGACCCTGAGCGTGTGCGACAGCGGTATCGGCATTCCCCTGGCCTTGCAACCGCTGATCTTCGAACCCTATCGCCAGGCCAGCGCACGCACTGCTCACCTGTACGGCGGCTCGGGCCTGGGCCTGAGCATCTGCAGCCAGTTGACTCAGTTGATGGACGGCCATATCTGGCTGGAAAGCGAGCCCGGCCAAGGCTGCTGCGTACATGTGGAACTGCCCTTGAGCTGGCAGCCGAGCCAGGCCAGCCTGCCCGAACCCGCTGCCCTGCAACAGCCGGCCGCCCAGGCACTGCGGGTGCTGGTGGTGGACGATGTGTCGACCAACGGCCTGGTACTGACCCTGCAACTGGCGCGCCTGGGGCACCAGGCCGAGCATCTGTGCAGCGGCGAACAGGCCTTGCTGGCCCTGGCCGAGGAGCACTACGACGTGCTGATCAGCGACTGCAACATGCCGGAAATGGACGGCTACGCCCTGACCCGTGCAGTGCGCGAGGACGAGCAGCGCCGCGGCCTGCCACCACGGCTGATCATCGGCTACACCGCCAGCGCCCTGAGCAACGAGGCCACCCAGTGCTCCAATGCCGGGATGAACGACCTGATGGTCAAGCCGGTAACCCTGGCCCGCCTGCGCGAAGCCCTCAGCGTGCTGCCAGTGCTCGACGAAGAAGCCCCACGCCAACGCTGCTTCAGCCTCGATCACCTGGATGAGGTGGGCAAGAACAGCGCCATCCTGCGGCGGCGCATTCTCCTGGAACTGAGCAAGAACCTGCAGCAGGAAATCGCCCAGTTGCGTGAACTAGACCTGACCGGCCAGCCGCAGTTGATCGGCGACCTGAGCCATCGCCTCACAGGCGTCGCTTGCCTGATCGACGCCAGCGCCATGGCCGCGGCCTGTCATGCCCTGCGCCAGGTCGAGGTGCAACAGCCGGCGGCGGTGCGCCATTGCCAGGCCGAGTTGCTGGTTTGCATGGAACAGATCCTGGAGCAGGCCAAGGCCGACCTGGCGGCCCTGCGCCAGCCCCTCAGGCCCTGGTCGCGAGGCATGGCCCGAGCGCCCCTGATGCACTCTCGTACCTGTCCCATATAAACCCTCGCCCCCGTCACCTACCTTGAAGTTTGCTTTCGGGGGCGCTTAGACAGGGATGCCCGCTCGACCTGAGCGAACACGTCCTTCCCCACGATCGCCTGTTGAATCCAATAACGACTAAATCAAGGATCAATCGATGATCTCGCTACACCAAGCACAACGTTTTCTCAAACTGCCACTGGCCCTGGCCATTGGCATGCTTTCCTTCAGCGCCCAGCAGGCCAGCGCCCACGGCTACGTTGAAAGCCCGCCCTCGCGCGCCATTCAATGCAAGAACGGCAAGAACGTCGGCTGCGTCATACCCAGCCATTCGCCACAGAGCATCGAGTACTACGCCGGGACGAGGTTCAGCCATACCAGCTATCCGAGCAACGCCCAGGCCTGTGACGGCGACTTCCGCAGTTGCGGTCCATCCGATGGCAACATTGCCTCGGCCGGCCTGAGCAGCTTCGGCAGCCTGGACGAACAAACCAGCACCCGTTGGACCAAGAACAGCATCAAGCCTGGGCCGAATACCTTTACCTGGCACTACACGGCGCAGCACAAGACCCGCTATTTCCAGTTCTACATCACCAAGAAAGACTGGAACCCGAACCAGCCGCTGACCCGCGACTCGTTCGAGATGACGCCACTGCTGGACCAGCCCTGGGATGGCAGCATGCCGGGCACGAAAACCCGTCACACGGTGAACATTCCGTCCGACCGCAAGGGCTACCATGTGCTGCTGGCGGTGTGGAAGGTGGATGACAACAGGAACTCCTTCTATCAGGTGGTGGACCTGGATATCGACAACCCCAGCGCCGGCAGCAAGCCGGTGGACGACAGCGCCAAATCCGCCTGGAGCGCCATCGGCAACCTGCAGGGCGAAGCGCTGGCCGTTGGCGACAAGGTCCGCACCCGGGTGTTCAGCGACCAGGGCGAGGAGCTGGGTAAGCAGGTGACCCTGGAGATCAACTCCGCAAACCTGGCCAAGGCCAACCAGTGGCCGCTGGAGCTGGCGAAAAAGGTCAATGCCGCCAACCTCGGCTATCAGATCGGCGAGCTCGACGACAAGGACCGGGTGATCCCGGGCCAGGAGCAGAACCGCATCTTCGCCAGGAATGGTAGCGGCATCACCAACGTGATCATCGACAAGGTGCTGGCCAGCACCAACACCGAACTCGGCGTCAGCGGCCTGCAGGCGGAATACTCGCTGAAAGACGGCCAGGCCGACCTGCACTTCAACGCCTTCATCAAGGATGCAGACCCCAACGACAGCTACTTCTTGCGTTACGGCATCTACGACTCGGCCGGCAAGCGCATCAAGTTCCAACAGGGCACGGTGGGCGACCTGGCGCCACACTTCTCCACCACGCTGGAGAACATGCAGGCGGGAACCTATGACCTGGTGCTGGTGGCCTCGTCCAGGCGTGGCCAGTTGCTGCAGCAGACCCTGAGCTTCACCCTCAAGCCGGCCGCAAGCGAAGAGCAAGAGCAGCCGGTGGTCCGCTACGATCACGTGTTCCCTGAAGGCATCAAGACCTACAAGGCTGGCACCCTGGTGCTGCAACCCAAGGATGGGCATGTCTATGAGTGCTCCGACAACAGCGTCTATTGCAAGATGGAAACGATGGCTCCGGGTGTGGGCTTATCTTGGGAATGGGGGTGGACCCGCCGCTAACCCTGCCGTTTCCCTACATGGTTGAACCCAGAGCGTGACGCGATAGGTGTCACGCTCTTTTTTTGCCCGCAGGTTCGTGCCGAGGATGCGCGACTCTGGCCAGGCAGCAGCCTCCAAATGAGCACTCTCGTACCTGTCCCATACAAACCCTCGCCCCTGAAACCTACCCTGAGGTTTGCTTTCGGGGGCGTTTAGACAGGGATGCCCGCTCGACCCGAGCGAACGCATCCTTCCCCACGATCGCCTGTTGAATCCAATAACGACTAAATCAAGGATCAATCGATGATCTCGCAATACCAAGCACGCCGTTTCCTCAAACTGCCATTGGCCCTGGCCATTGGCATGCTCTCCTTCAGCGCCCAGCAGGCCAGCGCTCACGGATATATCGAAAGCCCGAAATCTCGTGCATTCCTGTGCAGTTACGCCGGCGGAACTAAGAACACCAACTGCGGGGCAGTGATGTACGAACCCCAGAGCGTCGAGCATTTCGAGTCGTCAAGCTGCCCCGGCAAAGGCTTTTTCGCCTGCGGCCCGACCGATGGCAAGATTGCCTCCGGAGGCCTGAACAGCTTCTCCAAACTCGACGAGCAGACATCCAGTCGCTGGGTCAAGAACAGCATCAAGCCGGGGCCGAACACCTTCACCTGGCACTACACCGCCCAGCACCGGACCCGTGACTACCAGTTCTTTATCACCAAAAAAGACTGGAACCCGAACCAGCCGCTGACCCGTAACTCGTTCGAGAAGACTCCGTTGCTGGAACAGCCCTGGCATGGTGAGATGCCAGGCACAAAAACCAGCCACACGGTGAACATCCCGTCCGACCGCAACGGCTACCACGTAGTGCTGGCGGTATGGAAAGTCGGTGATAACAGCAACGCCTTCTATCAGGTGGTGGACGTCAATATCGACAACCCCGGCGCCGGCAGCAAGCCGGTGGACGACAGTGCCAAATCCGCCTGGAGCGCCATCGGCAACCTGCAGGGCGAAGCGCTGGCCGTTGGCGACAAGGTCCGCACCCGGGTGTTCAGCGACCAGGGCGAGGAGTTGGGCAAGCAGGTGACCCTGGAGATCAACTCCGCGAACCTGGCCAAGGCCGACCAGTGGCCGCTGGAGCTGGCGAAAAAGGTCAATGCCGCCAACCTCGGTTATCAGATCGGCGAGCTCGACGACAAGGACCGGGTGATCCCGGGCCAGGAGCAGAACCGCATCTTCGCCAGGAACGGCAGCGGCATCACCAGCGTGATCATAGACAAGGTGCTGGCCAGCACCACCGCCGAGCTCGGCGTCAGCGGCCTGCAGGCGGAATACTTGCTGAAAGACGGCCAGGCCGACCTGCACTTCAACGCCATCATCAAGGATGCAGACCCCAACGACAGCTACTTCCTGCGTTACGGCATCTACGACTCGGCCGGCAAGCGCATCAAGTTCCAACAGGGCACCGTGGGCGACCTGGCGCCACACTTCTCCACCACGCTGGAGAACATGCAGCCGGGAACCTATGACCTGGTGCTGGTGGCCTCGTCCAAGCGTGGCCAGCTGCTGCAGCAGACCCTGAGCTTCACCCTCAAGCCGGCCACAAGCGAAGAACAGCCGGTGGTCCACTACGACTACAAGTACCCGGAAGGCATCAAGGGCTACACGGCCGGCACCCTGGTGCTGCAACCCACTGATGGGCATGTCTATGAGTGCAAGCCCAGCCCCTTCAGCGCCTATTGCAAGATGCCAGCGCTGGCACCTGGGCATGAGAACAGCTCCTGGGAATGGGGCTGGACCCGCCACTGACCCGGCTCTTTGCCGACAAAGCTGAACCCCGGAGCGTGACGCGCAAGTGTCACGCTCTTTTTTTGCCTGCGGGCCGGGGCTCGGGCCGCGCCTGGCTGGCCAGGCTGACGCGGACTTTTTGGCACTCTCGTACCTGTCCCATAGGCCCGGACAGCGCATGTTCCTAACCTGTGCATTGCCGTCATGGGGCGTCGGACAAGGACGACCGGCTCGGTTCGAACCACCGGAAACCACCCCACGATGGTCTGTTGAATCCAATAACGTCTAACTAAGGATCCATCAATGAACACGTTGCACCGAGCCCGTTCGTTCCTCAAGCTGCCTCTGGCCCTGGCCATCG
The DNA here is from genome assembly GCF_049887815.1 of Pseudomonas sp. NFXW11. Lineage (NCBI taxonomy): Bacteria > Pseudomonadati > Pseudomonadota > Gammaproteobacteria > Pseudomonadales > Pseudomonadaceae > Pseudomonas > Pseudomonas sp. NFXW11. The sequence goes on from NZ_JAGEKI010000030.1 coordinate 22,799, forward strand.
GCATGGCTTCGTTCGCCGCTCAGCAAGCCAGCGCCCACGGCTACGTTGAAAGCCCGCCGTCGCGCGCCTACCTGTGCACTTCCGCAGCCGGTGCCAAGAACACCAGCTGCGGGGCGGTGATGAACGAGCCGCAAAGCGTCGAGCATTCCGAGTCGTACGGCTGCGGCAAAGGCTTTTTCGACTGCGGCCCGGCCGATGGCAAGATTGCCTCCGGCGGCCTGCGCACCTTCTCTCAACTGAACGAGCAGACGTCCAGCCGCTGGGCCAAGAACACCATCAAGCCGGGTCCGAACACCTTCACCTGGCACTACACCGCCCAGCACCGGACCCGTGACTACCAGTTCTTTATCACCAAGAAAGACTGGAACCCGAACCAGCCGCTGACCCGCGCCTCGTTCGAGAAGACGCCACTGCTGGAGCAGCCATGGGGTGGCGGCATGCCGGGCAAGAAGACCGAACATACGGTGAACATCCCATCCGACCGCAGCGGTTATCACGTGGTGCTGGCGGTGTGGAAAGTCGGCGACGGTGCCAACTCCTTCTACCAGGTGGTGGACGTCAACATCGACAACGCGGGTGCCGTGCAGTCCCAGTGGAGCGATATCGGTACCGTGCAGCCCGAAGCGCTGAAGGTTGGCGACAAGGTCATGACCCGGGTCTTCAGCAACACCGAGCAGCCGGCCAAGCAGGTGGTGCTGAACATCGACAGCAAGAACCTGGCGGATGCCAACACCTGGCCGTTCGAACTGGCGAAAAAGGTCAACGCGGCGAACCTGGGCTACCGGATGGGCCTGCTGGACGCCAAGGACCAGATCGTGCCCAACCCGGGCAAGAACAGCATCTTCGTCAACAAAGGCAGCGATATCACCAACGTGATCATCGACAAGGAACGCGCCGGCCAGCCAAGCGAACTCAGCCTCAGCGGCATGCTGCCTGAGTACAGCCTGAAGAACGGCCAGGTCGACCTGCACTTCAATGCCATTCTCAAGGCCAGCGATCCGAAGGAGCAGTACAGCATCCACGCCAAGGTGTTCGATGCCACGGGCAAGACCATCGCCTACCAGCATGCCGACATCAACGACCTGACCCCGTACTTCAAGATCGCGCTGAAAGACCTCAAGGCCGGCAAGTACGACCTGGTGGTGATCTCCAGCGCCAAGAGCGGAGAACTGCTGCAACAGAGCAGCAGCTTCAGCGTGAAGGCCGAGGCGAACACCGGCGGCAATGAGCAGCCAGGCAACGGTGGCGACAAGCCGGTCAGTGACAAGGACAAGCCGGCCGCTGGCGGCCAGTACGACTACAAGTTCCCCGAGGGCCTGAGCAGCTATAAGAAAGACACCAAAGTGCTCGCCAAGGATGGAAATATCTACAAGTGCAAGGGCCACCCCTACAGCGGCTACTGCGTGCAGTGGAACAGCAGCGCCACCCAGTTCGAGCCTGGTCGCGGTGCTCACTGGAAAATGGCCTGGGAACGCCAATAACAACTAGAGCGAAGGTTTGAACCTTGAGCGTGGCATGCAGATGCCACGCTTTTTTTTGCCTGACCGAAAAGCCTGCCTCCCACCACCCTGCCCGTTTAGTACCCGTCTCATTCAAGCCCGACCCCGGCTGCCATAGCCTGGGTACAGCGTTCGCAGGAAGCGGTGGCCCTCAGCTCCTGAGATCGCAGGTTGAACCCAATAACATCTGACTAAGGATCCTTCGATGATCACGTTGCACCGAGCCCGTTCGTTCCTCAAGCTGCCTCTGGCCCTGGCCATCGGCATGGCTTCGTTCGCCGCTCAGCAAGCCAGCGCCCACGGTTATATCGAGAGCCCGAAATCCCGGGCCTACATGTGCAGCAGCCCCGGCGGCAGCCTCAATGCCAACTGCGGCCAAATCATGTACCAGCCCCAGAGTGTCGAGTACCACACCAATAACAGCAGAATGCACTTCCCAAGCAGGGCCCAATCCTGCGACGGTGACTTCCGCAGTTGCGGCCCGGCCGACGGCGCCATCGCCTCGGGCGGCGTTGGCGACACCCCCCTCGACGAACAGACTGCCACCCGCTGGGCCAAGACCACCATCAAGCCCGGCATGAACAAGTTCGTCTGGCACTACACCGCCGGCCACGCCACCCGTTACTGGCAGTTCTATATCACCAAGAAAGACTGGAACCCGAACAAGCCGCTGACCCGCGACTCCTTCGAGATGACCCCGCTGCTGGACCAGCCATGGCCAAGCCGTGGCATGCCCGATGGCCTGCAGCACCTCAAAGGCAAGAGCGAGCACATGGTGAATATCCCCGCTGATCACAGCGGCTATCACGTGATCCTGGCCATGTGGAAGGTGCATGACAACCAGAACAGCTTCTATCAGGTGGTGGATGTCAATATCGACAACGCGGGTGCCGTGCAGTCCCAGTGGAGCGATATCGGCGCGGTGCAGCCCGAGCCGCTGAAAATCGGCGACAAGGTCATGACCCGAGTCTTCACCAACAGCGAGCAACCCGCCAAGCAGGTGGTGCTGAATATCGACAACAAGAACCTGACCGACGAGAACGTCTGGCCGCTCGAGCTGGCGAAGAAGGTCAACGCGGCGAACCTGGGCTACCAGATGGGCCTGCTGGACGACAAGGACCAGGTAGTGCCAAACCCGGGCAAGAACGGCATCTACATCAAGAAGGGCAGCGACATCACCAACGTGATCATCGACAAGGTGCGCGCCAGCCAGCCGAGCGAGCTCAGCATCAGCAGCCTGCAGCCTGAATACACGATGCGTAACGGTCAGATCGAGCTGCACTTCACCGCCATTCTCAAGGCCGGCAACCCAAAGGACCCGCACACCATTTCGGCCAAGGTGTTCGATGCCAACGGCAAGACCCTGGCCTATGAGCATGCCCCGGCCGGCAGCCTGGCCCCGCATTTCGCCATCGCCCTCAAAGACCTCAAGGCCGGCAAGTACGACCTGGTGGTGGTGTCCAAGTCGGACCAGGGCGAGCTGCTGCAGCAGACCCACAGCTTTACCGTGAAGGCCGAGCCGAACAGCGGTGGTAGCGACAAGCCGGTAGAAGGTGGCGACAAGCCGGGTAACGGCGGTGACAAGCCGGCCGCAGGCGGCCAGTACGACTACAAGTTCCCCGAGGGCCTGAGCAGCTACAAGGGCGGCACCAAGGTGCTGGGCAGGGACGGCAATATCTACAAGTGCAAGGACGGGCAGCAGGCCGGCTTCTGCGTGCAGTGGAGCAGCAGCGCCACCCAGTTCGAGCCTGGTCGCGGCAGCAGCTGGACCACGGCCTGGGACCGTCAATAACAACTAGAACGAAGGTTTGAACCTTGAGCGTGGCATGCAGATGCCACGCTTTTTTTTGCCTGGCCGAAAGCGCCACGGCACTGACTGGCCCAGCACCAGCACTCTCGTACTCGTCCCATGGGACGCCCTCCCCCCGCCACGTAGCCTGTCTGCAGTCTCGGGGATGCGTCGGCATGGACGCCACCGCCCCATCAGGCCGGTTCCCCAGCCGCAGCCCCGGGACCTTCAGGCAATTTCAATTTTCCCGCTTTAAGGCCTTCTTCGATGACCCACAACACCCGAGCCCGCTCATTCCGCAAATTGCCACTGGTACTGGCCCTAGGCCTGGCCGGGCTGGCAGTGCAGCAAGCGTCCGCCCACGGCTATATCGAATCGCCAAAATCCCGCAGCTTCATGTGCCACGAAAACGGCGGCCAGCTCAATAGAAACTGCGGCGAAGTCGCGTATGAGCCACAAAGCACCGAATACATTGGCGTTCCGGGACGTGCTGGTTTCTCGCACTTCCCGAGCAGCTCCCAGGCCTGCACCGGTGACTTCACCCAATGCGGCCCGGCCAATGGCACCATCGCTGCCGGCGGCCTGACCCGTTTCTCCACAATCAACGAACAGTCGGCGACCCGCTGGAGCAAGAACAACATCAAGCCGGGCCCGAACACCTTCACCTGGAAATACACCGCCGGCCACGCCACTCGCTACTGGCAGTTCTACATCACCAAGAAGGACTGGAACCCGAACCAGCCGCTGACCCGCGATTCGTTCGAACTCAAGCCCTTGCTCGATCAAGCCTGGCCCAGCCACACCGTGCCGGCCAAGCAGGGCGAGAAGACCCAGCACGTGGTCAATATCCCTGCCGACCACGGCGGCTACCACGTCTTGCTGGCGACCTGGAAAGTGCATGACACCGACGCCACCTTCTACAGCGTGGTGGACCTGAACATCGACAATGGCGCGGTACTGCCATCGAGCTGGAACAGCGTCGGTGCGGTGCAGCCTGAAGCCCTGAGCCTCGGCGACAAGGTCAAGACCCGGGTGTTCAACGCCCAGGGCGAGGTCAACGCCAAGCAGGTGGTACTGAATATCGATTCCGCCGAGCTGGCCAAGGCCGACGTCTGGCCGCACGAGCTGGCCAAGAAGGTCAATGCCGCCAACCTGGGCTACCAGATGGGCGTGCTCAACGCCAAGGATGAAGTGGTGCCCAACTACGGCAAGAACGACATCCTGGTGAAGAAGGGCAGCGACATCAGCAACGTGATGATCGACAAGGAACTGGCAGCCAAGCCGGGCGAACTGTCGATCAGCGGCGTGCAGCCTGAATACAACCTCAAGGACGGCAAGGCGCAGTTGCAGTTCAATGCCATCGCCAAGGGCGGCGACTACACCATCAAGGCCACGGTATACAACGCCAAGGGTGAAAGCGTGGCCTTCCAGCAGGCTCCGGCCGGTAATACCCCGTACTTCTCCATGCCACTGAGCGGCGTGAGTGCCGGCGACTACGACCTGACCGTGGTGGCCACTTCGAAGAAAGGTGAACTGCTGCAGCAGAGCGCCCGCTTCAAGCTCAAGCAGGAAAGCACTGGCGGCGGCAATGAGCCGTCCAAGCCGGGCGAATACCAATACGCGTTCCCCAACGGCCTGAGCAGCTACACAGGCGATACCCTGGTACTGCAACCCAAGAATGGCCACATCTACAAGTGCATAAAAGGTCAAACCCAGGGCTGGTGCAAGCAGTGGACCACAGGCTCCAATGCCTATGAGCCGGGCGTAGGTTTCGCCTGGACCTCGGCCTGGAAACTCGTCAAGTAAGCCCTCCTTCGTCAACCCTGGCGTGGCGCCGATGCGCCACGCCACTTTCTTGCCGAAAAATTGCCCATGCCATCGACTCCCTATTCCAGATTCCATGTGCTGCTGCACTGGATCTTCGCCTTGATCATCATCTGGGCGACTCTCAGCGGGTTTGCCAATGCCCTGCTGGAACTGCCCCCGGCCCTGGCCAACGGCATTAATTTCATCAATGTGTCCCTGACCTTCCTGCTGATCCCGCTGTTCGGCCTGCGCGTGCTCAGTGCCCTGGATCACCACGAGCCGGCACCGACCAAGCGACTGCCGCACCTGCTGGCCAAGAGCGGCCACCTGGCGCTCTATGTGATGACCGGCCTGGTGCTGGTCACCGGCGTGCTGATGATGGAGCGGCCGATCGACGTGTTCGGCCTGCTGTCGCTGTCGCAGCCACTGCATGAACCCCTGCTTACCGGCTTTTTCAACAGCGTGCACAAATACGCCTGCGTGGCCCTGGCCCTGCTGGTGGCCGGGCATGTGGCGGCGGTGGCCCTGCACCACTGGCGCGGTGAAAAACTCCTGCGGCGGATGTCCCTGTGAACCTGCGCAAGCTGTGCCCATGGCGCGTGCTGCCGGTGGCCCTGGTGTCGCTGCTGCTGGGCTGGCTGGCCTGGCTCGGGCATGACAGCTGGCAATGGCTGCAGCAACAGCAGCGCAACGACAGCCCGCCCCTCCAGGAAACCGCAGTGACTGCGCCCCACGCCGTGGACAGCGCCGCCATTGCGCGGATGTTCGGTGTCGAGCCGCAAGCGGCCAGCGGCCTCGTGCCTGCGGTGCCGCTGACGCTGCTGGCGAGCCTGGTGGAAAGCCGCCCGGAACTGTCCCGGGCACTGATCGAGTCGCCGGACGGCGGCCGCTTCTACCGCATCGGCGAGTCGCTGCCCGGCGGCGCCATCCTGCGGGAAATCGGCGTCACCCAGGTGCGCTTGCAACGTTATGGCGAAGACCAGGCACTGTCCCTGGCCAGCCACGCCACCCCCTTGCTGATCCCCCTGCCCAGCGGCCATGAAGTGCCAACCAGCACTGCCGCGCGGGTCGGGCAGAACAGCCTTGTCCAACCTTCCTTGTGACCCCCGGATACCATGAAACGAGCATTGATCGCAGGCTCCCTGCTGGCCCTCGGCACCATGATCGGCCCTCTTCACGCCACTGAAAAACTGCCTCACGAACCGCAGCAGTGGACCCTGAACATGAAAGACGCCGAACTGCGCGACCTGGTCAACGAGGTCGGGCAGATTACCGGCAAGACCATGATTCTCGACCCGCGCCTGAACGGTAAGGTGACGGTGCAGTCCAGCACCGCCATGGACCAGAAAGGCATCTACTCGCTGTTCCTCAGCGCCCTGCGCAGCCAAGGCTATGCCGCCATGGACCAGGGCGACCGGGTGCTGATCCTGCCGGTGGCGGAAGCCAAGACCAAGGCCCATGCGAAACCCAGCGGGGTCAGCGAGGAAATCGTCACCCAGGTCATCGAACTGCATAACGCCAACGCCAGTGAGGTGGTGGCCGCAGTGCGCCCGCTGGTGCCGGCGGACGCCTATCTGGCGCCGTCCACCACTGCCAATGCGCTGATCGTTTCCGACAGCGCCAACAACGTGCAGCGGGTGCGCCAGGTGGTGGAGGAACTGGATAACGCTGGTAGCCGCCAGTTCAACATCCTGCAGCTCAAGCACGCTTGGGCCGCCGACGTGGCCAAGACCCTGAGCGACAGCCTGACCGATAGCAACGGCAGCCAGGGCAGCGCCAAGGCAATTGGCGACAGCCGCAGCAACCGCCTGATCCTGGTGGGCCCGGCGCCGGCCCGCGAGCAGATGCAGCGCCTGGCCCTGAGCCTGGACGTGCCGAAGAACGCCGGGGACAACACCCGGGTCCGGCGCCTCAATCACCTGGATGCGAAGAAGCTCGAAGACCTGCTCAGCGGTATCGGCAAGCGCCTGGAGACCGGCGGTCGTGGCGAAGGCCAGAAGCAGGACAGCCCAGTGCTGGTAAGCGCCGACGAAAGCCAGAACGCCCTGGTTCTGATGGGCCAGCCGGCGCAACTGACCAGCTTCGAGAGCATCATCGACGAGCTCGACCAGCCCCGCGCCCAGGTGCTGGTGGAAGCCGCGATCGTCGAAGTCAGCGGCGATATCAACCAGGCCCTTGGCGTGCAGTGGGCCGCTGGCAATGGTAAGTGGGCCGGCGCGGCCAACTTCAACAGCGCCGGCCTGGCCATCGGCACCCTGCTGGGCGCCAAGGACGGCAAGGTCCCAAGCCTGCCGGACGGCGCTGTGCTGGGCGTGGGCAGCAGCAATTTCGGCGCGCTGGTCACGGCCTTGTCCAGCGACTCCAACAACAACCTGCTGTCGACTCCGAGCCTGCTGACCCTGGACAACGAGCAGGCGGAAATCCTCGTGGGCCAGAACGTGCCGTTCCAGACCGGCTCCTACACCACCGACACCGCCGGCGCCAGCAACCCCTTCACCACCGTGGAGCGCAAGGATGTGGGGATCACCCTGAAGGTCACCCCGCATATCAACGAAGGCAATTTCCTGCGCCTGAAGGTCGAGCAGGAAAGCTCGGAGCTGGCCGCCGCGCCACCGGGCATCAGCGCCAGCGACGTGATTACCAACAAGCGTTCGGTGAAGAGCACCATCCTGGCCAAGGACGGGCAGATCATCGTGCTCGGCGGCCTGATCAAGGACAACGTCAAGGTGCAGGTGAGCAAGGTGCCCTTGCTGGGGGATATTCCCTGGATCGGCAAGTTGTTCAGCAGCAGCAAGGAGGTCAATGAGAAGACCAACCTGATGGTGTTCCTGCGCCCGACCCTGCTGCGCAGCAGTGGCAACGCCGATAAGCTCAGCACCCGCAAGTACAACGACCTGCGCTCGCTGCGCACCTTGGACGGCAAGTCCCGCGGGCAGTTGCCGAAAGACCCGCACCAGCTGTTCGACTCCAATGGCCAAGGTGATCAGGGCCTGATCGACGTGCGCCCTGCCGACAGCGGGCCACAGCCATGATCCGGCCCAGCGCAAGCCCGCGCCTGGCGTTCGCCTATGCCCGGCGCCACGCGGTGGTGCTGGAGCACCAGGACCAGGGTACGGTGCTCTATTGCCGGGCCGACACGCCCTGGTCGGTGATCGCCGAAGTGCGGCGTTTCAACGGTGCGCCGCTGCGCAGCGAAGTGCTCGACGAGTCGGCCTTCGCCCAGCGCCTGGCGACCCATTACCGCGAGGCGCAGAACGATGCCAGGCAGGTGGCCGATGGCCTGGGAGACCAGTTCGACGAAGAGTTCGACCTGTCCAGCCTGGCCGATCAGTTGCCCAAGACCACCGACCTGATGGAGCAGGAAGACGACGCGCCGATCATCCGCCTGATCAACGCCATTCTTGGCGAGGCGGTGAAGAGCAAGGCTTCCGACGTGCACCTGGAAACCTTCGAGGAGCACCTCTCGGTGCGCCTGCGGGTCGATGGCCTGCTGCGCGAAGTGCTGCGCCCGCGACGCGAACTGGCGACCCTGCTGGTATCGCGAATCAAGGTCATGGCCAAGCTCGACATTGCCGAGAAACGCATTCCCCAGGATGGCCGGATCGCCTTGCGCATCGCCGGCCACGAGGTCGACGTGCGGGTCTCGACCCTGCCCTCCAGCCACGGCGAACGGGTGGTGATGCGCCTCTTGGACAAACAGGCCGGGCGCCTGGACCTGGCTCACCTGGGCATGAGCGCGGACCTGCGCCAGCGCCTGGAAGGTGCCCTGCACAAACCCCACGGGATTCTCCTGGTGACCGGCCCCACCGGCTCGGGCAAGACCACCACGCTGTATGCCGGGCTGGCCAGCCTCAACAGCCTGGAGCGCAATATCCTGACCATCGAGGACCCGGTGGAATACCACCTGGGCGGCATCGGCCAGACCCAGGTCAACGCCAAGGTCGACATGACCTTCGCCCGAGGCCTGCGGGCCATCCTGCGCCAGGACCCGGACGTGGTGATGGTGGGCGAGATCCGCGATCGCGAGACCGCGGAGATCGCCGTGCAGGCCTCCCTCACCGGGCACCTGGTGCTTTCGACCCTGCACACCAACAGCGCCATCGGCGCGGTGACCCGGCTGGTGGACATGGGCATCGAGCCTTTCCTGCTCTGCACCTCGTTGCTGGGGGTGCTGGCCCAGCGCCTGGTGCGGGTGCTGTGCCCCGAATGCAAGCAGGCGCACCCGGCCGATGCCGCAGCCTGCGAGCGCCTGGGCCTGAACCCCGACACCGCGCCGCAACTGTTTCGCCCGGCGGGTTGTGCGAGCTGCCAGCACTCGGGTTATCGCGGCCGCCGCGGGATCTACGAGCTGGTGCTGTTCGACGACACCCTGCGCCAGCTGATCCATGGCGGCGCCAGCGAGCACCAGTTGCAACTCCACGCCCGACAGCACGCTCCGAGCCTGTTCGATGACGGCCAGGCCATGGTGCTGCAGGGGCTGACCAGCCTTGAAGAAATGCTCCGGGTTACCCAGAGGGACTGAACATGGCCGCCTACGAATACCTGGCCATGAGCGCCACCGGCAGCAAGACCCGCGGCGTACTCGAAGCCGACAGCCCGCGCCAGGCCCGACAAATGCTGCGCGAGCGCCAGTTGATTGCGCTCAAGCTCACCAGCACCCAGAACCCGCGCAGCAGCGACCCGGCCAGCACCAAGGCCTCCGGCAGCCGCCTGAACAGCGCCGAACTGGCCCTGCTGACCCGACAGTTGGCAACCCTGGTGCAAGCTTCTCTACCACTGGAGGAAGTGCTGGCGGCGGTGGCCGCGCAATGTGAAAAGCAGCGCTTGAAAAGCATGCTGCTGGCGATTCGCGCCCGGGTTCTGGAGGGCTACAGCCTGGCGGTGGCCCTGGGAGCCTATCCCAAGGCCTTCCCCGACCTGTACCGGGCCACGGTGGCGGCTGGCGAGCGTTCCGGACACCTGGATCAGGTGCTGCTCAACCTCGCCGACTACACCGAAGCCAGCCAGGCCGCGCGCCAGCAGATCCAACTGGCCATGCTCTACCCGAGCATCCTGATGGTGGCGGCCATCAGCATCGTCGGCTTCCTCCTGGGCTTTGTGGTGCCGGACGTGATCAAGGTGTTTATCGACAGCGGCCAGGAGTTGCCGCTGCTGACCCGCGGCCTGATCGCCACCAGCGGCGTGCTGCGCGACTACGGCCTGGCGATGCTGCTGGTGCTTGGCGCCGCAGTGGCGGCGGCCCGCGCGACCTTGCGCCAACCGCAGCAGCTGCAACGCTGGCACGCCCTGGTATTACGCCTGCCGCTGATCGGCACCCTGGCGCGGGCCAGCAACTGCACGCGCTTTGTCAGCACCCTGGCGATTCTCGGGCGCAGCGGCGTGCCCTTGCTCGATGCCCTGAGCATTGCCAGTGAAGTGGTGGCCAACCAGCAGATTCGTACCGGTCTGAAAGACATCGTCCGGGGCGTACGCGAAGGTGTCAGCCTGACCCGGGCACTGGAGCTCAACGGCAGTTTCCCGCCGATGATGCTGTACATGATCGCCAGCGGCGAACGCTCCGGCGAACTGGACAGCATGCTCGAGCGCGCCGCGAAACAGCAGGAAGAACAGTTGGCCAATCGCATCGCCCTGCTGGTGGGCCTGTTCGAGCCGGCGATGCTGGTGTTCATGGGCGCCTCGGTGCTGGTCATCGTGCTGGCGATCCTGATGCCGATCCTCAGCCTCAACCAATTGATTACCTGAACACGGAAATTTCCCAACGTGCAAACAGCTAACAGACAACGGGGTTTCACCCTGATCGAAATCATGGTGGTGGTGGTGATCCTCGGCGTGCTCGCCGCCCTGGTGGTGCCGCAGATCATGAGCCGCCCCGACCAGGCCAAGGCCTCTGCGGCCAACAGCGATATCAAGGCCATCGCCATGGCCCTGGACATCTACAAGCTCGACAACCACCAGTACCCCAGCAACCAGCAAGGCCTGCAGGCCCTGGTGAGCAAGCCCAGTGGCAACCCGCCGGCGCGCAACTGGAATCCCGACGGCTACCTCAAGCGCCTGCCCATCGACCCCTGGGGCAACGCCTATCAGTTCCGCGTCCCTGGCACCCGCGGCGGTGCCTACGATCTGTTCTCCTTCGGCGCCGACAGCAAGATCGGCGGCGAGGGCCTGAACGCCGATATCGGCAACTGGGACCGTTGACCGGTGCAGCGCCGCCAAGCCCGGGGCTTCACCCTGCTGGAACTGCTGGTGGTGATCCTGCTGATCGCCCTGATTGCCGGGCTGGTGGGCCTGGTCAACCCCAATAACGCCGCGCGCCAGGCCCGCCAGGAAGCCCAGCGCCTGCAAAGCCTGTTGCAGTTGCTACGCCAGGAAGCGGTGCTCGGTTACCAGGACTTCGGCCTGCGCATCGAGGCCGATGGCTACTCGGTGCAGCGCCTGGACCCGCAGGGCCACTGGCGCCCAGCAACAGACTTTGCCGCGCATCACCTGCCCGACAGCCTGCACCTGCGCCTGGAAGTGCCCGAGGCCGGGCCTGCCCTGGGCGCCGACCGCCAGCGCGGCGAGCTGCCGCAACTGTTGGTGCTTTCCAGTGATGAAACCAGTGCCTTCACCTTGTGGTTCGAGCAGCGCAATCGGGCACTGCTGAGCCTTTCCAGCGACGGCATAGAGGATGCACAACTTGAAACCCAGGACTGATCGGGGCTTCACCCTGCTGGAAGTGATGGTGGCGCTGGCGATTTTCGCCACCTTGTCCGTCGCCCTGTTCAGCGCGGTGCAGCACATCGCGGTGAACAGCGCCAACCTCGCCGAACGCACCCAGGCGCTGTGGATCGCCGACAACCGCATGAATGAACTGCGCAGCGCCATGCTCCCGGCGCCCTCGCGCACGGCCCAGGAACGCATCGAGTTTGGCGGGCGCAGTTGGTGGCTGTTCAGCGAGGTGGAAACCGCGCCCGATCCCCGGCTGTTGAAGATCCAATTGCGGGTGTCCGCAGAATCCAACCCGCAGCGCGCCCGTCAGTACAGCCGTGCGCACCTGATCGGCTATATCGAGGCGCAACCATGAAGCAACGCGGTTTCACCCTGCTGGAGGTGGTGGTGGCCATCGCCATCTTCAGCCTGCTGGGGCTGGCCACCTATCAGTTGCTCGATCGGGTGCTGCGCAGCGATCAGCGCATCGGCCAGCACGAACAGCAACTGCGTGACCTGCAACGGGCCCTGAGCGTATTCGAGCGCGACCTGGTGCAGGCCCGGCGCCACGCCCTGGCGGATGATCCCGGCCTTCGCCTGGCTCTGCTCGGCGAGCCGGACGCCGTGCGCCTGGTGCGTGGCGGCTGGCCCAACCCGCTGCATTACCCGCGCAGCAACCTGTTGCAGGTCAGCCACCGCTGGCTGGACGGAGCTTGGCTGCGCGAGGCGCAGGCCCTGTCGCAACCTGTGGCAGAGCCCGGCGCAGAGACGCCGGACGCCGGCGTCAAACACCAGCAACAGCAACTGCTCAGAGGCGTGCAACTGACCCGTCTGCGCTATATCGATGGCCATGGCCAGGCCCACGAACACTGGCCGGTAAGCACTGAGCGGCTGAGCTTGCCGGCGGCCGTGGAAGTCGAGCTGGACGCCCCCGGCTACCCACAGGTACGCCGAGTGATCCTGCTGCCGGGTGGTATCGATGGCGACGAGGGCGCAACCGATGAATAACCCTGGACGACAACGCGGCGTGGCCCTGCTTAGCGTGTTGCTGATCACCGCGCTGGTGACCCTGGTGGTCAGCAGCATGCTCGCCCGGCAACGGCTGAACCTGCATGCCAGCGCCAACCTGCAGCAGCAACAACAGCTGTGGAACCTGGCCCTGGCCGGCGAAAGCTGGGCCCGTGAGCAACTGCTGGAGGATGCCCGCAGCGAAGGCGGCTTGCAGGTCACGCACCGCGGCCAGCACTGGGCGCAGCCGGCGCCGGAGTTCAACATCGACGGCGGGCGTATCCATATCCAACTGCAAGACCTCAGCGCCCGGCTCAACCTGAACAGCCTGCAGCAGAGCGCCGACCCGACCTTGCGCGCGCGCTACCAGCGTCTGCTGGCGCAGCAAGGTATCCGCGCCCATGACCCGGCCCTGCTCGGCGGCGCCAGCAATGCCGACGGCGTACCGCGGCCGCTGGGCGACCTCAGCCAATTGCGCCAACTGCCCCAGGTGGACAGCCAGGTACTGCAACAGTTGGCGCCCCTGGTGGAGGCTTTCGACACCAGCACGATCAACGTCAATACCGCCCCCGCCGAGGTGCTGGCCAGTATCGAAGGCATCGATCTGCCCACCGCCCGCAACCTGGCCAGCGCGCGCCCGACCAAGGGCTACCCCGATGTGGCGACGTTTCTTTCCAGCCCCATGCTCCAGGGCCGGGATATCAGCCCCCAGGGGCTGGGAGTCGGCAGCCGGCAGTTTCGCGCCACCGTCGATGTCGAGCAGGGTTCGCGGCGGCTGCGGCTGATCAGCGACCTGCGCCTGCTGGACAACAAGAAGGTCCGGGTGCAGCAGCGCACGCTGCTGCCCAGTCCACCGCCTGATCAATCGAAGACCGAGTGAACCGACATGAGCCACTGGCTTTATCTTTCTCCCCACGCCACCGAGGCGACGTCCTGGCATTGCTGCTGGTGGCAGAGCAACGGCCCGTTGCATCAGGGCGACCTGGCGCAGGCCGCGGCGGATCTGCGCGGGCAAGCACCAACCTTGCTGCTGCCCATGGAAATGGCCAGTTACCATCAGGTCAGCCTGCCGGTACGCAGCCGCCGCTGGCTGCGCCAGGCGCTGCACAGTGCCCTGGAAGAGCAGTTGATCGACGAACTCGACGAGCTGCATATCGCCCACGGCCCGCTCCAGGACAAACACCCGTGCGCGGTGCTGGTGCTGAACCGCGCACGCCTGCGGCACTGCCTGGAGCGCCTGGCGGAGCTGGGACTGCAACCCGGACGCATCCATATCGACGCCGACTGCCTGCCCCAGGATCAGCCCCGGGCCCTGGCTTTCGAAGGGCGCTGGCTGCTGGGCGGCGCGGCGCCGATGCGTCTGGTACTGGGCCAGGACGATCTGGCGAGCCTGGCACCGCGGTTGCCGCCTGCCCTGCAGTGGCAGGGGCCGCAGCCACCGGAGCTGGAAGGCTTCGACCCCGGGCAGTGGCAACTCGACGAGCGTCCCTGGGACAGCCTGAGCCTGGGTTCGCAACAGGCCATCGACCTGCGCCAAGGGGACTTTCTGCAACGTGCCCGCCCCACCGCGCCTTGGCGCCTGGCACTGCTGGTGCTGGTACTGGCTGCGGGTGCGCAACTGCTGCAAGGCGCTGGCCAGCGCTGGCACCTGGAGCGCCAGAGCGATCAGCTTCAGGCCAGCAGCCTGGCACTGTGGCAGGAGCGTTTTGCCGATGCCGGCCCAGTCACCGACCTGGCGGCGCAGATCCACGCCCGTCAGCAAATGCAGGTGGAGGAAAGCCCCGGCAGCGCCCACAAACTGTCCCGGCTGGCCGAGCAATGGAGCAACAGCCACGGCGCCCTGGCCCAGGTCCAGCGTATCGACTACCAGAGCGGTGAAGGCTGGAGCCTGCAAGTCAGCGCGCCGGCTTTCGCCGATCTGCAACAACTGCGCGAAGGCCTGGTTGCCCAGGGCCTGGACGCCAGCACCGACTCTTCAGTGCGCGATGCCCTAGGGGTCAGTGCGCGGTTGCAGATCAAGGAGTGAATGTGAACCCTCCCACCGCCAAGAAATCATCCCTGTCCAGCCTGCTGGAGCAATCCCGCGGGCGCTGGCAACGCCTGGCCAAGCGCGAACAGCGGGCCCTGCTGGGGCTCGCGGCATTCACCCTGGCAAGCAGCTTTTATCTGCTGCTCTGGCAACCGCAGCAGCAGGCGTTGAAGAACACCGAGCAACGCTTTATCGAGGTCAGTCATTTGCATCAGCAACTCCTGCAACTGCCCGCCGCCAGTGCGTCGAACAACCAGCCCGCAACGTCCGCCGAGGCCCTGCCGGGGCTGCTTGCGCGTTCCAGCAGCGAGGCCGGGCTGAACCTGGAGCGCATGGATAACGAAGCCCCGGGCCGGGTTGCCCTGGCCCTCGAAGGGCCCCTGGGCAACCTGATCAGCTGGGTCGATGCGCTGGAACAGAAACAGGTGGAGGTGCTGTCGTTTTCCATCGAGGTCAGCAAGGAGGCCACGGCCACAGCACGGTTGCAGGTGCAAACCCGCTGAAGCACCGGCGCTGAAACCCGCCCAGCAAAAAGCCCGCCGAAGCGGGCTTTCTTATGGCTCGACGCCAGGGATCAGTCGTCGCGACCCAGGATGCCGAACAGCTGCAGCAGGCTGACGAACAGGTTGTAGATCGATACATACAGGCTGATGGTGGCCATGATGTAGTTGCGTTCGCCGCCGTGGATGATGGCGCTGGTCTGGAACAGGATGCACACCGAGGAGAACAGCACGAAACCGGCGCTGATCGCCAGTTGCAGGCCGCTGATCTGGAAGAACAGGCTGGCCAGCACCGCGCCCATCAGGACGAAGAAACCGGCGGTGATGAAACCACCGAGGAAGCTCATGTCCTTGCGGGTGATCAGCACATAGGCCGACAGGCCGCCAAACACCAGGGCGGTCATGGCAAACGCCGAGCTGACCACTTCAGCGCCGCCCTGCATACCCAGGTAGCGGTTGAGGATCGGGCCCAGCAAAAAGCCCATGAAACCGGTCAGGGCAAAGGCCGAAACCAGGCCCCAGGCCGAATCGCGGAGTTTGTTGGTGAGAAAGAACAGACCGTAGAAACCGATCAGTACGACGAAGATATTCGGGTAGCCGACGCGCATCTGCTGCGCCACGTAGGCCATTACACCGCTGAACGCCAGGGTCAGCGCCAGCAGGCCATAAGTGTTGCGCAGGACCCGGCTGACCTCTAGCTGCTCGGCCTGCACGCCGTTGTTGACTGCGTAATCCTGTTCGCGCATGGCGACACTCCTGTTGGGGGAAACATTTAGTGGCAAGGATGATAACAGAGGCTCTGTAACTCGCGATGCAGAGAGTTTGACAGTGTGTTTCATTCGGGTATTATGGCGCCCGCAATGCGATCTGGAGGTGTGGCCGAGTGGTTTAAGGCAGCGGTCTTGAAAACCGCCGACTGTAACAGGTCCTAGAGTTCGAATCTCTACGCCTCCGCCAAATCTCAACGAGAAAGCCCTGATTAGTCAGGGCTTTTTTGTTTCTGTTGCTCACGGTCGCTTACCGTTACCAACTGACCGTTTCCGCATCATTACTTTAGTTTCCGCAACGCCCCCCCTACGGCACCTTGCCGACAGCCCCAAAACCCCATGGGCCGACCTGGATGCTGTCCTACAGTTTCCTAATCTCAGGATGGTCGATTCCTACCACACACCGCGGCCGGCAGATACTGCCCGGAAGTAGTTGCTGTATCGCTCCGACATATTTTCCTTGCCTCCCGCCGATGAAACTGGCTTCAGAGCACAAAAAAACAGGCACCACCATTTTTGTACCAACTACACCCTCCACGCCCACAATTCTCTTCGAGGTCGGAAGGTGGCCTGAACCGCTTACCCACAGATCCACCTACTGATACAAGTGCCCTCCTCCATCCCAAACGATTGCACCGCCATGATATCGTTGTGCCCTTCCGGCTGTGTGAGCCGCCTTTAAACCCGATGGAGCGGTGTGATGCAAATCACTTTTGACAGGAAAACAGTTAATAACTGCCTTCAACAAAAGTTTGTTTTACCTACTTACCAGCGCGACTACAAATGGGAAATCAAGCATCTCCACGAACTACTTTCTGACATTCAAGAGTCCTTTCTCTCCTGCTGGAAACCTACACACGGTAGGAAAGATATCTTAGGGTATGACCCATATTTCCTCGGAACCATTATTACCACCCAAGTTGCACAAGGCGGGAAAGCAATTGTCGATGGGCAGCAACGAGTCACTACGTTAATTCTTATTTTTGCCTACATCCATAGACTTCGAAAGAAAAATCCTGAAATCTCACCTGTCGATCAAGCCATCAGAAGACAGGTAGCAGGACAAAACGAATACAACTTAGATCTCGATGCCTCGAGACATGATTTTTTCAATATCCTCATCGACGGCCCAGAAGATGAATTAGATCTTGCCAATGCGGTTGACGACATTGTAAACAAGGACCCTGGGACAGAACGCCTCTGGGAACTCTACCAAGAGATCGATACATCTCTTGCCTCTGAAGTTATCGAAAACGAACTACTACCACATCTTTTTGATTTCATCACCGATTGCGTTTATATGTTTGAAATTGGTGTACCTCGCGAGCAAGACGGGCACAAAGTGTTTGTGACCATGAATGATCGCGGGCTCAAACTCGGTCCTATCGACCTACTTAAAGGCTTCTTGCTTTCGAGTATTTCCAATGATGCGGACAATAAGTCTGCGCATACTGCCTGGAACAATTGCATAAGCAACCTAAAGTCCCTAGGAGCAGATGAAGACTCAAATTTTTTTAAAACTTGGATTCGTGCAAAATACGCAAACACTAGTCGCGGCAAAAAACGAGGTGATGCGCCTGGAGACTTTGAAGTCATAGGCGATAGCTACCATCGCTGGGTAATGGACAACAAAGAAACTCTCGGTTTAAAGACTAGCGATGACTTCACCAACTTATTAACTGGCACCCTACCTTACTACGTAGAAGTTTACTGTAAAATCAAGAAAAGCGAGAAAGCATTTCAATCCAGCCTGCCCCACGTCTACTACAACGGTGCTAGGGACCTAACGCTTCAATCGATGGTAATTTTCAGCGCCATCAAACCATCAGATACAAACTCAGAAGCAAATCGAAAGATCAAATCAATTTCATACTACCTTGATCATCTTGCCACAGCTCGCGTGATAAATGGCAAGGAGAACACATATGACAATATACGAGACATCATATTCGACCTCACCAAAGAAGTCAGAGACTTGTCTACCGCCGATTTAAAAACAGCTCTTTTGAAGCGCTTTGACAATGAAAAAGATAAAGTAGATCAAATAAAAACCTGCACATATTTACAAGTTAAGCGCCAAGATTTACTGCACCTCCTTGGACGTCTCTCTGATTTTTTAGAAAACTCGTTAGACTTTGCAAACCGAGTAGGTTTCGCCGATTATGCAAGTCGTGCCCGTGAGTCCCGGACCTTTGACATCGAACATCTTATGCCAAATAAAATGGCAGAGACTAACGATGACATCACTAAAAATGGTGGAAAAGCTTTTGGTACCCACACAGAATTTTTCCTTTTCCGAAACAGGATTGCCGGCCTGATATTGCTGCCTCGCAGTAGAAATAGATCCATGAAAGACCTGCCCTACAGCGTTAAACGCCAACGATACGCAGGTGAAAACGTTCTTGCTCAAACCCTAACGGATGAGTTCTACTTAAATCAGCCGAACTGGGGAAAATTTGCCTCAGACAACAACATCAAGTATGAACCCAGCTCTCACACAGACGACACAGCTCTAGAGAGTCGCGCAAAATTTTACTCGGACCTTGCTCAACTGATCTGGTCTAGGGATGGTTTAGAAAAGATGTTTTCGTGAGTCGGTACTTTTACTCTTGACTGTCCTTGAGTATTAATGAGAAAGGCACTCTCCTCCCCTGAAATCCGGCGGTGAGCGCCTTTTTCTAAAAATTGACAATGAGGATATCTATGGAAACCCCTTGAGCATACAGGGCCAATATACTGTTTAGTCTTACCGCCAGCATAGAGATTCGAACCCCTTACTTATTACCCACAGGCCGGTTTAGGCCAGAAAATACGGGATAATATATCGGCCTATAACACCCCACATCTCACCCAGAATTCCCCCTAAATATTCCGAGGTATTTCAGTTGCGTAACTGAATGGACTCAATCAGCACCTGGGTGGCTTTGACCCGCAAAAATCGACCCATAGCGGTTGGTCGCGATAATCTGATTCCGTCCCAATGTAGCCTTTACGGCCAGGCGATTTCATCTGTTCAAGATAGGCTTAGCCAGCCGACACCATACGAACATAGACTCCGTCTCGGATTGTGTACTGCCAATTGAAATCAATAGGAAATCATGAAGAACATTAATTAGCTTAGTTTCTGCAGCAACTTACTCTCAGCACGTTCAATATCCATCAACGCCTTTTTCACCCTACTTATAAAATCTGCAGCACTTTCGGGAGTAGCACCAGTTCTCACCTGATTAGGGCGGGGGTGTATAACTTTATTTCTTATACCAGAAAGTTTTTTCAACTCAGCCGCAACATCATCGGAGAGCACTCCTGCTTGCTGGACATACTTCACCTTTCTAACAAAATCAATCTCACCTTCATTGTTATCTAAGATCTGATCTAGCATTATCTCTACACAAGAAAAAGCTAGCTGAACAGAAGCAGAATTGGCTCCAGCTGCCCTGGCTTTCTCGGCCTGTTCCAGAAGATCATGATAGTCATAGATTTTAGGGCGGCGAGCTGAAACTCTACTAACCACTTCGGGCACAACCAGAGATACCACGCCTGTAGCGATAATGGTGGCAATTTTTAAAATTAGCTCTAACATCACACTCTCCCTGCAATAATCAAATAGAGAGCAGCGGTAAGATTAATAACACCTAACGCCATGATAGCAGAGATGCATTTCTTGCGATGCCGGCCTGTTTCAGAAGAAACAACCATCTCCCTCCACAAAAACAAAAAGAACCATACAACCAATGATGCCAATATAGATCCAAATAGAATTGGATAATTACTGGAAGACCCCGCCAAAAACGGACTTATAGTCTTACGCAAAGCATCGGTGGCGTAAAAATATGACAAAAACAATGTCACAAGAAAAGTTAAAGCCATAAACGAAAACTCTGGACCAGGAATAATATTAAGTATTAGCTCCCTCCTAACCTCATTCCGAGCCTTTGCACCTGCCTCAGCGATGAAGGCAACCCGTCCTGAGGCCGCACCTGTAAAGCTATCGGCAGCTTCCGACATTGCAATTGCAACACGCTTTTCCGACTGACGACGAACTACCGCGCATTTTGCAACTGCTATTCCAACGGACTCTACAAGCACCATCAATAGCGAGATTGCTCCTGACACAACTACGTCCAACATTAACTAGATTCCTTGGAGTAAACCGTGATGTGTGCCATATGGCTATTTAGCATCAAAACCGATAAATAGTATTCGACTCAATGAAAAATCGCTACTTCGATTGCACTTCGCCAATGGCAGCTATGGGGCGACAGCTGCCGTTCGCGAAGGAC
The DNA here is from genome assembly GCF_049887815.1 of Pseudomonas sp. NFXW11. Classification (NCBI taxonomy): domain Bacteria; kingdom Pseudomonadati; phylum Pseudomonadota; class Gammaproteobacteria; order Pseudomonadales; family Pseudomonadaceae; genus Pseudomonas; species Pseudomonas sp. NFXW11. Next base: position 43,167 of record NZ_JAGEKI010000030.1, read on the forward strand.
CTGTTCGTATCAAAAGAAGGCATCGCTAGCAGCTCGTCGCCTGAAATCGCGACCAAGACTCGCCTAGATTACTGTATATAAAAACAGTATTAGATTCGAGGGTAGTACCGTGCATATCGAAGACGACACAGCAAACTGGTTGGGCATCCCTTCGCCCCTGGAAACCAGCAAGCAGCACATCCTGCTGCTGGAAAATGAAATTGCTGAGCTGAATCTGCAACTGCGCGCAGCACGGGAAAACATTTTCAAGCTGGTGAACATGCAGGCCCAGACTGAGAGCGACCGCGACGAGGCCCTGGGCCGCCTTCGGGAGCGTTCGGGAGAAGCAGCAAGGCTCCGGCAACAGGTCCGCGACCTTGAACTGACAGTCCGGAGCATGGACCGTGCTAATGAGGATCTTCGTCGACAATTACCCGACGGCACCCGTGGAAAGCTACGCTGAGAGCAAACGAGGGCACAACCATGTGCGGAAGACTCTCCCAGTACCGTGGTATCCACGACTTCGTCGCAGCCCTGAGCATGCCCGGGGCTCTGGTCAACAATGTCGGTGACCAGCCCCTGGGGCGCTATAACGCGGCGCCAACGATGCAGCTTGCCCTCTTCCATATCGCCAACGACACGCTGTATGCAGACCCTGTGACCTGGGGTTGGCGGCCGCACTGGGCGACAGACCGAGCAGCGCCGATAAATGCCCGCGTCGAGAAGGTCGCCCATGGCCCATTCTTCCGGCAGATATGGCCACACCGAGCTATCTGCCCTATTGATAGTTGGTTCGAGTGGGTCGACGAAGGCGGCCCGAAAAAGCAGCCCTACTTGATCAAGCATCGAAACGGCTCCCCCATCCTCTGCGCCTCAATCGGGCAGTTGCCCGGCCAAGACCGAAGCGAGCACGAAGGTTTTGTGATCATCACTGCAGATAGCGAAGGGGGGATGGTCGATATTCACGACCGCCAGCCGGTAGTCCTGGCGCCGGCCCTGGCCCGGGAGTGGCTCGATCCGGCCACGCCGAAGGAACGCGCCGAGCAGATAGCCCTGGATCAGGGAGAAGTTGCAGACGCCTTTCGCTGGTTCAGAGTCAGTCACGCCGTCGACAACGTCAGGAATCAAGGCCCTGAACTCATCGAGCCCCTGACCAAGCTCGCCGGCGGCGATGCGGCGAACAATGGCTGAAGTTTCGCGCATGCATGCCGGTTTATCCCGGACTAGAGCGGCAATACAGTTGCCACTTTGCAAAGAAATCGCGGAAAAACATTGCCGCTTTTCTATAGTGTCCTCCTCCCCCTTTTCAGGGAGGCCTTGATTTACGGAGGGTTCAGGCTTGGCACACAGGTTGCTATGCCTCAGCCAGCGAAGAGTCTGGTCTCTTGACGTTTCCCGACTCAAGCGCCAGCGCCGATAGAGCTTCCGGTATCCAGACACATGAACCGTGGGGATCAATCGCTGCTGTAACCGACACACAAGGAGTGGAATATGTCTTTCAATATTGGCCTGAGTGGCCTCTATGCGGCCAACAAACAACTGGATGTCACCGGCAACAACATCGCCAACGTTGCCACCACCGGCTTCAAGTCGTCCCGCGCAGAGTTCTCCGACGTCTACTCGGCCACCAAGCTGGGCAGCGGCACCCAGGTAGTGGGTAACGGCGTGCGTTTGT
>NZ_JAGEKI010000031.1:0-44765 GCF_049887815.1 Pseudomonas sp. NFXW11
AAAAGGAAGGAAAGTATTAATATCACGCATAAGAACGCCGGTTTTTTAGATCTGTTTGCTCGCACGAACATCATCTATCAAATCGGCGTTTTTGTTTCTGAGTTTCCCGGGATTCCGTGAAGAACCAAAAAAAAGGGCCTGGAGACGAATCTCCAAGCCCTCAAAAGGTGAGAGGTGTCTAGTCCCTCAACCTGGTGAGCGGTGTTGCATGTTTCGGTGTTGCGCCTGTTACGCCTTCAGCGGAACCAGGCGCGGGGCAATCATGTTTTCCGGACGCAGGATGTCGTCGAGCATGGCGTCGTCCAGCAGGCCTTCTTCGCGCACCAGTTCCAGTACGCCGCGGCCGCTTTCGAGGGCGATGCGGGCGATACGGGTGGCGTTTTCATAGCCGATGTACGGGTTCAGCGCGGTCACCAGGCCGATGGAGTGCTCCACCAGTTCGCGGCAGCGGGCTTCGTTGGCGGTGATGCCGGTGATGCAGTGCTCGCGCAGCATGTCCATGGCGCGTTGCAGCAGGCGGATCGAGTCGAAGATCTTGAAGGCGATCAAAGGCTCCATCACGTTCAGCTGCAGCTGGCCACCTTCGGCGGCCATGGTCAGGGCCAGGTCGTTGCCGATGATCTGGAACGCCACCTGGTTGACCGCTTCCGGGATTACCGGGTTGACCTTGCCGGGCATGATCGAGCTGCCGGGCTGACGCGCTGGCAGGTTGATTTCGTTGATGCCGGTGCGTGGGCCGCTGGACAGCAGGCGCAGGTCGTTGCAGATCTTCGACAGCTTGACCGCGGTGCGCTTGAGCATGCCGGAGAACAGTACGAAGGCGCCCATGTCGGAGGTGGCTTCGATCAGGTCGGCGGCTGGCACCAGCGGCTGGCCGCTGATGGTGGCCAGGCGTTGTACGGCCAGGGCCTGGTAGCGCGGGTCGGCGTTGATGCCGGTGCCGATGGCGGTGCCGCCCAGGTTGACTTCGCTCAGCACTTCCGGGGCCAGGGTTTTCAGGCGGGCCAGGTCTTCGCTCAGGGTGGTGGCGAAGGCGCGGAATTCTTGACCGAGGGTCATGGGCACGGCGTCTTGCAGCTGGGTACGGCCCATCTTCAGGACGTGGCTGAATTCTTCACCCTTGGCGGCGAACGACTGGATCAGGCTGTCGAGGCTGGCCAGCAGCGCGTCGTGACCCAGCAGCAGACCCAGGCGGATCGCGGTCGGGTAGGCGTCGTTGGTGGACTGCGCCATGTTCACGTCGTTGTTCGGGTGCAGGTACTGGTATTCGCCCTTGCTGTGGCCCATGGCCTCCAGCGCGATGTTGGCGATGACTTCGTTGGCATTCATGTTGGTTGAAGTGCCAGCGCCGCCTTGAATCATGTCCACCACGAATTCTTCGTGGAAGTCGCCGCGCACCAGGCGGGCACAGGCCTCGCTGATGGCTGCATGCTTGGCTTCGCTCAGATGACCCAGTTCGCGGTTGGCGTCAGCAGCTGCCTGCTTGACCATTGCCAGGGCCACGACCAGTTTTGGGTAGTGCGAAATCGGAACGCCGGAGAGACGGAAGTTGTTCACCGCTCGCAGGGTCTGGATGCCGTAATACGCTTGAGCAGGTACTTCGAGTACGCCAAGCAGGTCTTTTTCGGTGCGGAAAGATGCAGCGGAGGACATGACGGAGATCATCTCGGTAGGGACCCGGTCTGTGCCGGGAACGCTGCGAATCCTAGGCTGAAGGGGATTTTTGGGCCAATGCTGTTAAACACTGGCCTATGCATATTCGGCATAATGGCGGTGTGACGCCGCTTTGCCGGCGAGCGTGTGACCTAAAATGGTGCGTTCCCGGGAGGACGTGATGAATCTGGAAAGCAAATGGCTCGAGGACTTCAGTGCCTTGGCCGCCACCCGCAGTTTTTCCCAGGCTGCCGAGCGCCGCTTCGTGACCCAGCCGGCGTTCAGCCGGCGCATCCGCAGCCTGGAGGCGGCCCTGGGCCTGACCCTGGTGAATCGCTCGCGCACCCCGGTGGAGTTGACCGCGGCGGGGCAGCTGTTCCTGGTGACTGCGCGCACCGTGGTCGAGCAGCTCGGCGAGGTGGTGCGTCACCTGCATCATCTGGAAGGCGGGCAGGGCGAGGTGATGCAGGTGGCGGCGGCCCACTCCCTGGCGCTGGGCTTCTTCCCGCGCTGGATCGCGCAACTGCGCAACGAAGGCTTGAACATCGCCACGCGGCTGGTGGCGACCAACGTCGGTGATGCGGTGCACGCCCTGCGCGAAGGCGGTTGCGACCTGATGCTGGCGTTCTATGACCCGGATGCGGCCCTGCAAATGGACTCGGAAATCTTCCCCTCGCTGCACCTGGGGCACACCGAGATGCTTCCGGTGTGCGCCGCCGATGCCCAGGGCAAGCCGCTGTTCGACCTGGAAGGCGAGGCCAGCGTGCCACTGCTGGCCTACAGTGCCGGGGCTTTCCTTGGCCGTTCGGTGAATCTGTTGCTGCGCCAGCGCAACCTGCGCTTCACCACTGTCTATGAGACCGCCATGGCCGACAGCCTCAAGAGCATGGCCCTGGAAGGGCTGGGCATTGCCTGGGTGCCGCAGCTGAGCGTGCGCGCCGAGCTGGGCCGGGGTGAACTGGTGGTGTGTGGCGGTGCGCAATGGCATGTGCCGCTGGAGATACGCCTGTACCGCTGCGCCCTGGTGCGCAAGGCCAACGTGCGTTTGTTGTGGCGCAAGCTGGAAGGGGCTGCGGCGCAAGGCAACGGGGCACCGTAGGCGTTGGCCTGGGTGAGGTGGGCAGGGCTGGCCTCTTCGCTGGCAAGCCAGCTCCTACGGGTGGGGTGTGGCGAGGGTTTTGATTGACCTCGGAGTCAATAAAACCGGGGTTTTGCGCCGCAAATACTTTGTTCGACAGATGGTCGGCGAAAGTGCGTGTCGCGCGGCTTTTTCGGTATACTGCGCGGCCTTCGGCCGGTTCGCCTGGCCATAATTCGTACAATTCAAGCCACGCATTTCGCGTGGCTTGTTGTTTTTGACGCGCCCGCGGGCGCCCAGAGAGAAGAGGCACGACGATGAGTGCACTGGTTGGCGTGATCATGGGCTCCAAGTCCGATTGGTCCACCCTTAGCCACACCGCCGATATGCTGGAAAAGCTCGGCATCCCTTACGAGGTGAAGGTGGTTTCCGCACACCGCACCCCGGACCTGCTGTTCCAGTACGCCGAAGAGGCTGAGGCGCGAGGCATCGAGGTGATCATCGCCGGTGCCGGCGGCGCGGCGCACTTGCCGGGCATGTGCGCGGCCAAGACCCACCTGCCGGTGCTGGGCGTGCCGGTGCAGTCGTCGATGCTCTCGGGCGTGGATTCGCTGCTGTCCATCGTGCAGATGCCGGCCGGCATCCCGGTGGCTACCCTGGCCATCGGCAAGGCCGGGGCGATCAACGCGGCCCTGCTCTCGGCGAGTATCCTGGGCGCCAAGCACCCGCAGTTCCACGAAGTGCTGAAAAAATTCCGTGCTGAGCAGACAGACAGCGTTCTGGACAATCCAGACCCACGCGTCGCCTGAGGTTGTTGACGATGAAGATCGGTGTAATCGGTGGCGGCCAGCTGGGCCGCATGTTGGCCCTGGCGGGAACTCCGCTGGGAATGAACTTCGCTTTCCTCGACCCGGCGCCTGATGCCTGCGCCGCTGCCCTGGGTGAACACCTGCGGGCCGATTACGGCGACCAGGACCACCTGCGCCAGCTGGCCGACGAGGTGGACCTGGTGACCTTCGAATTCGAGAGCGTGCCGGCGGAAACCGTGGCCTTCCTCTCGCAGTTCGTGCCGGTGTACCCGAGTGCCGAAGCCCTGCGCATCGCCCGTGATCGCTGGTTCGAGAAGAGCATGTTCAAGGACCTGGGGATTCCCACCCCTGAGTTCGCCGACATCCAGTCCCAGGCCGACCTCGACGCCGCCGTGGCCCGTATCGGCCTGCCGGCCGTGCTCAAGACCCGCACCCTGGGCTACGACGGCAAGGGCCAGAAAGTGCTGCGCAGCGCCGCCGACGTGACAGGCACCTTTGCCGAGCTGGGCAGCGTGCCTTGCCTGCTGGAAGGCTTCGTGCCCTTCACTGGCGAAGTCTCGCTGATCGCCGTGCGCGCCCGTGACGGTGAAACCCGTTTCTACCCGCTGGTGCACAACACCCACGACAGCGGCATCCTGCGCCTGTCGGTGGCCAGCAGCGATCACCCGCTGCAGGCCCTGGCCGAGGATTACTCGGGCCGCGTGCTCAAGCAGCTGGACTACGTGGGCGTGATGGCCTTCGAGTTCTTCGAAGTGGACGGTGGCCTCAAGGCCAACGAGATTGCGCCGCGGGTGCACAACTCCGGGCACTGGACCACCGAAGGCGCCGAGTGCAGCCAGTTCGAGAACCACCTGCGGGCGGTCGCCGGCCTGCCCCTGGGTTCCACCGCCAAGGTGGGCGAGAGCGCCATGATCAACTTCATCGGTGAAGTGCCGCCGGTGGATCAGGTGATCGCCATCGACGACTGCCACCTGCATCACTACGGCAAGGCCTTCAAGGTCGGGCGCAAGGTCGGTCACGCCAACCTGCGCTGCGCCGACCAGGCGACCCTGCAAGTGCAGATCGGCAAGGTCGAAGCACTGATCTCCCGCTAACAAATCCACCGGCTGGCGGGAACCTTCGTTTCCCGCCGTTCTCTGATAGCAGGATGCCAAGGCGCTGACTAGGCTTTGGCTTGATCCCCCCTTTTCAGAGGAACAGCCATGGGCATTCTCGGAACCATTTTCATCGGCTTGATCGTTGGTCTGCTGGCGCGTTTCCTCAAGCCGGGAGACGACAGCATGGGCTGGATCATGACCATCCTGCTGGGTATCGCCGGCTCCTTCGCCGCCACTTATGGCGGTCAGGCGCTGGGTATCTATCACGCGGGTCAGGGTGCCGGTTTCATCGGCGCGCTGGTGGGCGCGATCGTCCTGCTGGTGATCTACGGCTTCGTCAAGAAGAGCTGAGCCCTGCTCCAAGCCCCCTCCGCCGCCCGGGTGGAGGGGAGCCATTTTCTTCATCTGAAACTTCAACCCTGACCACGCCTTGGGCACTAGAATGCCGGGGTTTGTCCGTCCTTCCTTTTTGACCGAGCCCCACCCTCATGCGTCGTCTTTTATTGACCCTCGTTCTGCTGGGCTGCAGCCTGGCCCAGGCTGCCGAGCTGCCGGAAACCGATTGGCTGGAGCTGATGCCCAAGTCGGACCAGAAGGCCCTGGAGCAGATGCCGGAAATCGACCACAACTCCCCCGAAGCCAATGGCACCTTCACCGCCAAGGGTGGCCTGAAGCAGAGCAAGGGCTTGCCGGCGGTGATGTATTCCACCAAGACGGTGGCGGCCATGAACGGCAAGCAGATCCGCCTCGGTGGTTATCCGGTGCCGCTGGAGGCCGATGCCAAGGGCCGCAGCACGCTGTTCTTCCTGGTGCCGTACCCGGGCGCCTGCATCCACGTACCGCCACCGCCGCCCAACCAGTTGGTGCTGGTGCGTTTTCCCAAGGGCTTGAAGCTGGACGATATCTACACGCCGCTGTGGGTGACCGGCACCCTGAAGATCGAGACGGTCAACAATGACCTGGCCGATGCGGCCTATGCCCTGGATGCGGCGAAGGTGCGGGTGGTCGAGGATTCGGACCTGTAATCGCGACAGGCAGGATCAGCCAGGAGTTTGGGGCTAGGGGGGCTGTTGTGGTGAGGGAGCTTGCTCCCGCTGGGTCGCGCAGCGGCCCCAATGGCGACCCATGCGTTCCAACAGATGATCCGTGGACTCAGGGTTTACGACCGCTACGCGTCCGAGCGGGAGCAAGCTCCCTCGCCACCGTTAGAGCGGGGTGGCGCTGATGCTCACGCTCAGGGTGTGACGGGCGCCCGGGGCCAGGGTGACGACGTCGTCCAGCACGTTGGCGGTCTCGATGCACAGCATGCGCTGCCAGCCATCGTCGGCCATGTCGCTGAACTGGGCGGCGCGGTCGATCCAGGGGTTCCAGATCACCGCGGTGCGCGAACCGGCGCTGGTCAGGCGAATCCGCCGTTGCCAGTCCGGGTCGACGATCTCCAACTGCTCGGGAACATCCAGGTAGATGCGGTCGGTTTCCCCGGCGAAGTGCAGGTTGCCGGCCTGGACCTTGGTCTTCCAGTCTTCCAGGGTCTCGATGTAGTTCAGCCCGTCCAGGCCCTCGACCTGCACCTGGCGCACATCGCTGACCGCGAAGTAGCTGTGCAACGCCTGGCTGATGCTGACGCTTTCATTGCCCAGGTTATGGCTGGTGAGGCTGATATGCAGTTGCTCGTCGAGGCGGATGCTCAGGCTCGGTTCTACCTGGTGCGGCCAGCCGGGAAAGCCGCCAGCGGGGCAGGGCAGGCGCAGTTGCACCAGCAGGCTGTCGCCTTCGCTTTCGATGCCTTGCAGTTGCCAGTCGGCGGCCCGTACCAGGCCGTGGGCCGGTGCCGGCTCGGCGCTCTGGCGCATGGCCTGCACGCTGTGCGGGTTGCGCGCCAGGTTGCCAAACCAGGGCCAGCACACCGGTACACCGGCGCGGATATTCTTGCCGGTCTTGAACACCGCCTCGTCGTTGAGCCAGATCAGCGGCTGTTGCCCGGCCACCTGATAACTGAGGATATGCGCGCCCTGTTGGGCCAGCAGCAGTTCGGCTTCACCGTGGCGGATGCGCCAGCAGTTCAGTTCGTCCAGTTTCAGCGTTTCAACGTGGGGCGTGGGCATGCTGCTGTTCTCGTTCAGTAGGCTTGGGGCGTGAGCGCCGGGTTCAACGTGCCCGGGGCGGTACCGAGCGGGTGCGGCCGCTGCCATCGATGGCGACGAACACGAATACCGCTTCGGTGACCTTGCGCCATTCGCTGGACAACGGGTCGTCGCTCCACACTTCCACCATCATCTGGATCGAGCTGCGGCCGATTTCCAGGGTCTGGGTATAGAAGGACAGTTGCGCGCCCACCGCCACCGGCACCAGGAAGGCCATGCGGTCGATGGCCACCGTGGCCACCCGGCCACCGGCGACACGGCTGGCCATGGCGGTGCCCGCCAGGTCCATCTGGGCCACCAGCCAGCCGCCGAAAATATCGCCAAAGCCGTTGGTTTCACGGGGCAATGCGGTGATTTGCAGGGCCAGGTCGCCTTGCGGGATGGGGTCTTCTTGTTCGAGTTCTATCATGCCGGGGGGCCTCTGACCCGTGACGCTTCATGAGTACTTCAGGTGAATAGCCGTCTTCAGGAAAAACGATTCAGCCCGAACATACCGCGTTCGTCACGTTCTTTCTAAGGCGGGCTCTAGGGAAACTCTGCATCGCACAGCAACCCTTGCCAGGAACGGCTTTGCGCTCCGAGGCCTGCGAGTATATCGGTCGATAGACTCCGCGACGACCCACCGAGTTCGCAAATTTGTGCGTCATTTGTGTGGCGCTGTATACCGCTTCGAACAATTTGCTATCGTGCCGAACCTGCCAGGCCCCAACCAGCGCTGTTGCGGCTTCCAGAACCGACTAATAAGAGAAGCCCTTGCCATGACCACTGTGCCCTCGAGCGCCGCGCAATCTGCGCAGCCCGCCCGTCCGCTGACCCGTAGTGATTACAAGACTCTGTCGCTGTCTGCCCTGGGCGGTGCGCTGGAATTCTACGATTTCATCATTTTCGTATTCTTCGCCACTGTGGTCGGCAAGCTGTTCTTCCCCGCGGACATGCCCGAGTGGCTGCGCCTGATGCAGACCTTCGGCATCTTCGCCGCCGGCTACCTGGCGCGGCCCCTGGGGGGGATCGTGATGGCGCACTTCGGCGACCTGCTGGGGCGCAAGAAGATGTTCACCCTGAGCATCTTCATGATGGCGGTGCCGACCCTGATCATGGGCCTGTTGCCCACCTACGCGCAGATTGGCCTGTGGGCGCCGATCCTGCTGCTGGTGATGCGGGTGATCCAGGGCGCGGCCATCGGTGGCGAGGTGCCCGGGGCCTGGGTGTTCGTTTCCGAGCACGTGCCCCAGCGGCATATCGGCTATGCCTGCGGCACCCTGACGTCCGGCCTGACCGCCGGCATTCTCCTGGGCTCGCTGGTGGCTACCGCAATCAACAGCATCTATTCCCCGGTGGAAGTGGCGGACTACGCCTGGCGGATCCCGTTCCTGCTGGGCGGGGTGTTCGGCCTGTTCTCGGTGTACCTGCGGCGCCTGCTGCACGAAACCCCGGTGTTCGCCGAGCTGCAATTGCGCAAGGCCCTGGCCGAAGAGCTGCCGCTGCGGGCAGTGCTGCGTGACCACCGCGGCGCTATCGTGATTTCCATGCTGCTGACCTGGCTGCTGTCGGCCGGGATCATCGTGGTGATCCTGATGACCCCGACAGTGCTGCAGACCGTGTACAAATTCCCGGCCATCACCGCCCTTGAGGCCAACAGCCTGGCCATCGTGTTCCTGAGCCTGGGCTGCGTGATTTCCGGGGTGCTGGCGGACCGTTTCGGCGCCGGCAAGGTGTTCGTCTTCGGCAGCGCCTTGCTGCTGGCCACCTCCTGGACCTTCTATCACGGCCTGCAGGACAACCCGCAGTGGCTGTTCCCGATGTATGCCCTGACCGGCCTGTTCGTCGGCACCATCGGCGCGGTGCCCTATGTGATGGTCAAGGCCTTCCCGGCCGTGGTGCGCTTCAGTGGCCTGTCGTTTTCCTACAACCTGGCGTACGCCATCTTCGGCGGCCTGACGCCCATGGTGGTGACCTGGCTGCTCAAGGAAAGCCCCATGGGCCCGGCCTATTATGTTGCGATTATTTGCGGCATCGGCCTGCTGGTTGGCCTGTACCTGTGGAAGAAGGGCCGCTGAGGGCCCGGCCCGCAAGGGGTTTCGCCGCACATCGAACCCAGGCCAGCCTGCCTTCAAGGAATGCTGGCCTTTCATCTAATTGTCATATTCCGGACATAGAGTGTTCACACGGCCTACAGATACTTGGCCCCGACTTAACACACCCTATCTGCTAGGAGTAAGGCATGAAACTGAAGCGTTTGATGGCGGCAATGACCTTTGTCGCCGCTGGCGTTGCGACTGCCCACGCGGTTGCCGCTGTTGACCCTGCTATCCCGAGCTACACCAAGACCACTGGTGTGTCGGGCAACCTGTCCAGCGTCGGTTCCGATACCTTGGCGAACCTGATGACCCTGTGGGCCGAGAACTACAAAAAAGAATACCCGAACGTCAACATCCAGATTCAGGCCGCCGGCTCCGCCACCGCGCCACCCGCGCTGACCGAAGGCACCTCCAACCTGGGCCCTATGAGCCGCAAGATGAAGGACACCGAACTGGCGGCCTTCGAGCAGAAGTACGGCTACAAGCCAACCGCTATCCCGGTGGCCGTGGACGCCCTGGCAGTGTTCGTGCACAAGGACAACCCGATCCAGCACCTGACCATGGAGCAGGTCGACGCGATTTTCTCCTCGACTCGTCTGTGCGGCGCCAAGGAAGAAGTGAAGACCTGGGGCGACCTGGGCGTGAAGGGCGACCTGGCCAACAAGCCAGTGCAACTCTTCGGTCGTAACTCGGTATCCGGCACCTACGGCTACTTCAAGGAAGAAGCCCTGTGCAAAGGCGACTACAAGCCTAACGTCAACGAACAGCCAGGTTCGGCGTCGGTGGTGCAGTCCATCAGCTCCTCGCTGAACGGCATCGGCTACTCGGGCATCGGCTACAAGACCGCCAGCGTGAAGACCGTGGCCCTGGCCAAGAAAGGCAGCAGCGACTTCATCGAAGACACCGAAGAAAACGCCCTGAACGGCAAGTACCCGCTGTCGCGCTTCCTTTACGTCTACGTCAACAAGGCCCCGAACAAGCCTCTGGCCCCGCTGGAAGCCGAGTTCGTGAAACTGGTCCTGTCGAAACAAGGCCAGGAAGTGGTAGTGAAAGACGGCTACATCCCGCTGCCAGCCAAGGTGGCCGCCAAGGCCCTGGCTGACCTGGGTCTGCAGGAAAGCGGCAACGTCGCTAAGAAGTAATACCTTAGGCCCGGGTTTGACCCGGGCTCTGTAGGAGCGAGCTTGCTCGCGATGGCGATCTCCCAGGCCCACAGGCTGCGTCGGATTCGCCCTCGATTCGCGAGCTGGCTCGTTCCTACACCCCCCAATTTCCGATTCGCTGCCAGCCTCGCTAGGCGGCGGATTTGTTGCGTCACTGCATTGTCATCTTTCTGTCATACAGGATCGCTAGGGTGTGCGCATGAATGATCTGGCCAACTCCACCATGACTACGACTTCTCCCCCCAAGCGCATTGATTTCAATACGCCTGAGCTGCAACGCAAGCGGCGCATTCGCGCGCTCAAAGACCGCCTGACCCGCTGGTACGTCCTGGTGGGCGGCCTGGCCGTACTGGGTGCGATCACCCTGATCTTCTTCTTCCTCGCCTATGTAGTCGCGCCGCTGTTCCAGGGGGCCGAACTCACCGCCAAGGACCCGCTGACCCCCGCCTGGATGCAGGACGCCGGCAAGCCGCTGATGTTCTCTCTGGAAGAGCAGAACCAGGTCGGCATGCGGGTTTCCGACAAGGGCCAGGCGCTGTTCTTCGACATCGACAACGGCACCGAGCTGCGCAAGGTCGACCTGCCGATCCCCGCAGGCGCCAGTGTCACTGCCATCGGCAAGGACCAGCCCGGCAATCCGCTGGTGGTGGTGGGCCTGTCCAATGGCCAGGCCCTGGTGTTCCGCCACACCTACAAGGTCAGCTACCCGGACGGCAAGAAGACCATCTCGCCGGCCATCGAGTACCCCTACGGCGAAGCGCCCATCAGCCTCAACGAGCAGGGCGGGGCGCTGGAGCATGTGAACCTCAATGCCACCGATTCGTCGTTGATCGTCGCCGGTTCCAGCGGTGCGCAGCTGCATGTGCTGAAGCTGACCCGCGAAGAAAACATGATGACCGGTGAAGTCACCAGCGAGCAGAGCCGCATCGAGCTGCCGCAGATGACCGAGCCGGTCAAGGCCATGTACATCGATCCGCGCCAGCAATGGCTGTATGTGATCAATGGCCGGGCCCAGGCCGATGTGTTCAGCCTGCGGGACAAGAGCCTCAACGGCCGCTACAAACTGCTGGAAGACGCCAATACCGAAGTCACCGCCAGCACCCAGCTGGTGGGCGGCATCTCGCTGATCATCGGTACGTCCAAGGGCGGCCTGGCCCAGTGGTTCATGGCCCGCGACCCGGACGGCGAGCTGCGCCTGAAGCAGATCCGCACCTTCCAGATGGGCACCGCGCCTATCGTCGAAATCACCGCCGAAGAGCGCCGCAAGGGCTTTGTCGCGCTGGACGCCGCCGGCAAGCTCGGGGTGTTCCACAGCACCGCGCACCGCACCCTGCTGGTGGACCAGGTGGTGGACGGCCAGGGCCTGTTCGGCCTGTCGCCACGGGCCAACCGGGTGATTGTCGAGGCCGGTGGCAAGCTGCAACCGCTGCTGCTCGACAACCCGCACCCGGAAGTGTCCTGGAGCGCGCTGTGGAGCAAGGTCTGGTACGAGAACTACGACGAGCCTAAATACGTCTGGCAATCCACCGCGGCCAACACCGATTTCGAACCCAAGCTGAGCCTTTCGCCCCTGACCTTCGGCACCCTGAAGGCTGCGTTCTACGCCATGTTGCTGGCGGCGCCGCTGGCGGTGGCCGCGGCCATCTACACCGCCTACTTCATGGCCCCGGGCATGCGCCGCAAGGTCAAGCCGGTGATCGAGCTGATGGAAGCGATGCCGACGGTGATCCTCGGTTTCTTCGCCGGCCTGTTCCTCGCGCCCTATGTCGAAGGCCATTTGCCGGGCATCTTCAGCCTGCTGATCCTGTTGCCGATCGGCATCCTGGTGGCCGGTTTCGCCTGGAGCCGCCTGCCCGAGTCCCTGCGCCTGAAGGTGCCGGATGGCTGGGAAAGCGCGATCCTGATCCCGGTGATCATCCTGGTGGGCTTCCTCTCGCTGTACATGAGCCCGTTCATGGAGAACTGGTTCTTCGGCGGTGACATGCGCATGTGGATCTCCCACGACCTGGGCATCACCTACGACCAGCGCAACGCACTGGTGGTGGGCCTGGCCATGGGTTTTGCGGTGATCCCGAACATCTACTCGATCGCCGAGGACGCCGTGTTCAGCGTGCCCCGCGGCCTGACCCTGGGCTCCCTGGCCCTGGGCGCCACGCCGTGGCAGACCATGACCCGGGTGGTGATCCTCACCGCCAGCCCGGGGATCTTCTCGGCGCTGATGATCGGCATGGGCCGCGCCGTGGGCGAGACCATGATCGTGCTGATGGCCACCGGCAACACCCCGGTCATGGAAATGAACCTGTTCGAAGGCCTGCGCACCCTGGCGGCCAACGTCGCGGTGGAAATGCCCGAGTCGGAAGTCGGCGGCAGCCACTACCGCGTGCTGTTCCTCTCGGCGCTGGTGCTGCTGCTGTTCACCTTCGTCATGAACACCCTCGCCGAGCTGATCCGTCAGCGTCTGCGCAAGAAATACTCGTCGCTTTGAGAAGGTAGAAGTCTGTGAAACAGAACTCCCTAAAAGACTGGTTCAAGAGCGGCGCCCCGGGCGTCTGGATCAGCGGTGGCGCGGTGTCCCTCGCGGTCATCATGACCATCGGCCTGCTGGCGGTGATCGCCGTGCGCGGCCTCGGCCACTTCTGGCCGGCCGACCTGGTGCATGCCAGCTACGACGTGCCGGGCCAGGCCAACCACCTGGTGGTTGGTGAAGTGGTACAGAAGGAAGAAGTGCCCCGGGCACGCCTGAAGAGCGCCGGCCTGCCGGTGCCCGACCAGGGCCCGGAGTTCATGACCCGGGAGCTGATCAAGGTCGGCAACCGTGACCTGAACGGCAACGACTTCACCTGGATCGTCGGCGAGTGGCTGACCAACCAGAGCTACCCCAAGGAGCTGATGGCTATCGAGCGCCGTGAGTGGGGCAACTTCTATGGCTACCTGGTGAACGTCAAGGAAGGCGGCAAGGTGGTGGCCGAGGGCGAAGCCGCCTGGCCCGAGCTGCAAGCGCGGATCGACCGGGTGAACAAGCTCGCAGCCCAGCTCAAGAGCCTGGAGAAGAGCGATATCGGCGCGATCAACGCCGGCCTGGAGCGCATCCGCCTGCACGGTCGCAAGCTGGAGCTGGACGGCAAGATGAACGCCGCGGCCCAGGCCGATATGGACGCCGAGCGCGCCGAACTCAACGCCCGCTACCAGGAAGTCGAGGCGCGCCTGAGTGAGTTGCACGCGCAGTTCAACCGCGACAGCCTGACCGCCCGCGATGCCAACGGCAAGGAAGTGGAAATCGGCCTGGGCAAGGTGGTGCACGCCTATCAGCCGAACGCCATGGGCACCTTCACCAAGATCGGTTTCTATTTCAGCAAGGTCTGGGAATTCCTCAGCGACGACCCCCGTGAAGCCAACACCGAAGGCGGGATTTTCCCGGCGATCTTCGGCACCGTGATGATGACCCTGATCATGGCCATGATCGTCACCCCGTTCGGCGTGCTGGCGGCGGTCTACCTGCGTGAATACGCCAAGCAGAACGCCCTGACCCGGGTGATCCGCATCGCCGTGAACAACCTGGCGGGGGTTCCGGCCATCGTCTATGGCGTGTTCGGCCTGGGCTTCTTCGTCTATGTGCTGGGCGGCTCGCTGGACCGGCTGTTCTTCCCCGAGGCCCTGCCGGCGCCGACCTTCGGTACTCCGGGCTTGCTGTGGGCCTCGCTGACCCTGGCGCTGCTGGCAGTGCCGGTGGTGATCGTGGCCACCGAAGAAGGCCTGGCGCGGATTCCCCGCACCGTGCGCGAGGGCTCCCTGGCCCTGGGCGCGACCAAGGCCGAGACCCTGTGGAAGATCGTGCTGCCGATGGCCAGCCCGGCGATGATGACCGGGATGATCCTCGCGGTGGCCCGCGCCGCCGGTGAAGTGGCCCCGTTGATGCTGGTGGGCGTGGTGAAACTGGCGCCGTCGCTGCCGGTGGACGGCAACTACCCGTACCTGCACCTGGACCAGAAGATCATGCACCTGGGCTTCCACATCTACGACGTCGGCTTCCAGAGCCCCAACGTCGAGGCCGCGCGGCCGCTGGTGTACGCCACCGCGCTGCTGCTGGTGCTGGTGATCGCCACCCTGAACTTGTCGGCGGTATGGATCCGTAACCACCTGCGCGAGAAATACAAGGCTCTAGACAGTTGATCGGCGGGCTTGTGTAGGAGCTGGCTTGCCAGCGAAGGCGTCAGCCAGGGCAATGCAAGGCTTACAGGCCCCTTCGCCGGCAAGCCGGCTCCTACAGAACAGAATGAAGTCACCGTAGGCCAGGCGCCTGCGGTTCACGACAAACGAATTGGTAGCACAGGGAGCATCCCATGCAACACGAAACTCATACCCACGGCATCAACATGTCCGCCCTGGGCCGCGACAAGCAGAGCCTGAGCCTGGAACAGGAAACCGTGGCTATCGAAGTGCCCGGCCTGAGCCTGTTCTACGGCGAGAAACAAGCGCTGTTCGATGTCAGCATGAATATCCCCAAGCAGCGCGTGACGGCCTTTATCGGCCCGTCGGGCTGCGGCAAGTCGACCCTGCTGCGCACCTTCAACCGCATGAACGACCTGGTGGACGGCTGCCGCGTAGAGGGTGCGATCAACCTCTACGGCAACAACATCTACCGCAAGGGCGAGGATGTGGCCGAACTGCGGCGCCGGGTGGGCATGGTGTTCCAGAAGCCTAACCCGTTCCCCAAGACCATCTACGAGAACGTGGTCTACGGCCTGCGCATCCAGGGCATCAACAAGAAGCGCGTGCTCGACGAAGCCGTTGAGTGGGCGCTCAAGGGCGCGGCGCTGTGGGATGAGGTCAAGGATCGCCTGCACGATTCGGCCCTGGGCCTGTCCGGTGGTCAGCAGCAGCGTCTGGTGATTGCCCGGACCATCGCCGTGGAGCCGGAGGTGCTGTTGCTGGACGAACCCTGCTCGGCCCTGGACCCGATCTCGACGCTGAAGGTGGAAGAGCTGATCTACGAACTGAAATCCAAGTTCACCATCGTTATCGTGACCCACAACATGCAGCAGGCGGCGCGGGTTTCCGACTACACCGCGTTCATGTACATGGGCAAACTGGTGGAGTTCGGCGATACCGACACCCTGTTCACCAACCCGGCCAAGAAGCAGACCGAAGACTACATCACGGGCCGATACGGCTAGGCAGCAGCTGCAAGCCGCAAGCTTCAAGCGGCAAGACAGAAGCGGTGCGCGACATCCGGATCAATATTTAACTGCTTGAAGCTTGCGGCTTGAAGCTTGCAACTTTCGCGGAGCGAACACGATGATTTCGAAGGAAGGCCTTACCCATCACATCTCCCAGCAGTTCAATGCCGAGCTGGAAGAGGTGCGCAGTCACCTGCTGGCCATGGGCGGGCTGGTGGAGAAGCAAGTCAACGACGCGGTCACCGCGCTGATCGAGGCCGACTCCGGGCTGGCCCAGCAGGTGCGCGAGATCGACGAACAGATCAACCAGATGGAGCGCAATATCGACGAGGAATGCCTGCGCATCCTCGCCCGCCGCCAGCCGGCCGCCTCCGACTTGCGCCTGATCATCAGTATTTCCAAGTCGGTGATCGACCTGGAGCGCATCGGCGACGAAGCCACCAAGATCGCCCGTCGGGCCATCCAGCTCTGCGAAGAGGGCGAGGCCCCGCGCGGCTACGTGGAAGTGCGGCATATTGGCGATCAAGTGCGCAACATGGTGCGCGATGCATTGGATGCCTTTGCCCGTTTCGATGCCGACCTGGCACTTTCCGTGGCCCAGTACGACAAGATCATCGACCGCGAATACAAGACTGCGCTGCGTGAGCTGGCCACCTACATGATGGAAGACCCCCGCTCTATCTCGCGGGTTTTGAGCATTATCTGGGTGCTGCGCTCGCTGGAGCGGATCGGCGATCACGCGCGCAACATTTCCGAGCTGGTGATTTACCTGGTGCGTGGCACCGATGTGCGCCATCTCGGGCTCAAGCGCATGAAGGAAGAAGTTGAAGGCACGAGCGCTGAATCGGCTAATGTTCCGGATCAAGCTGACGATAAGTAAGAGTGCCCGAAAAGCGCGCCCGGCCTTTTGGTCGGGCGTTTTTGTTTGCGGCGCCTGGAGTTGAAAAGCAGCACCCGCGAACGAAAAGTCCCGGCGTGACTGAAGAGTTTTGGCAAAGTGCCATCAGCCAGCGTTATGCTTGCCGGGATTTTTAGAGGGGTGGTCGATGAGTAAGGTAAGTGTGTTGGTGGTGGACGACGCTTCGTTCATTCGTGACCTGGTGAAGAAGTGCCTGCGCAACTACTTCCCCGGCATCAAGATCGAAGACGCGGTCAACGGCAAGAAGGCCCAGGCGATGCTCGCCCGTGAAGCCTTCGACCTGGTGTTGTGCGATTGGGAGATGCCGGAGATGTCCGGTCTGGAACTCCTGACCTGGTGCCGTGAGCAAGAAGCGATGAAAACCATGCCGTTCGTCATGGTCACCAGCCGTGGCGACAAGGAAAACGTGGTGCAGGCGATCCAGGCCGGGGTGTCCGGCTATGTGAGCAAGCCGTTCACCAACGAGCAGCTGCTGACCAAGGTCAAGCAGGCGCTGAACAAGGTCGGCAAGCTCGACACCCTGATGAACAGCGCGCCGACCAAGATGAACTCGGCGTTCGGCAACGATTCCCTGAGCGCCCTGACCGGCGGCAAGCCGGCGGTGGTCGGCGCTGCTGCGGCTCCGGTCAACCCGTTCGCCAAGCCAGCGGCCGCTGCGGCCCCGGCCCCCAGCGCGGCGGCGCCAGCCCGTGGCCTGCTCAACAGCCCACCGGTCAAGGCCCCGGCTCCTGCGGCGGCCGGTGGTGGCCGTGGCCAGGGGCAGCTGCGCTTGTCCAGCGGCAACCAGCAATGCGTGATCAAGGCCCTGAGCATCAAGGAGGCCTTGCTGGTGGTGAAGCGCGGCGAGAACCTGCCTCAGGTGCTGGAAAGCGCGGTGCTGGACCTGGAGCAGGGCGACAATGCCGAAGTGGCACGCCTCAATGGCTACCTGCATGCTGTGGTGGCGCTGGAACCGAAGCCGGACAGCGAATGGCTGCAACTGACCTTCCGCTTCGTCGACCAGGACGCGCAGAAGCTCGACTACATCTCGCGCCTGATTGCCCGCGGCACAGCGCAGAAGCACTTCGTTCCAGGGGCAGGCTGAGGCCTGGGTCGGGGCAAGGACCAGCCCGGTTCCTGCCCCGACCGCTCCTGTGCGCTGGCATCGCCAGCCCAGGTAATCTGCTGCAAAGACTTTCCCGCCCCCGGGCTCTTGCCCATCCCTAGACCCTCGCCAGACGGCTTCGCCCGAGCCTGGCGGAGCTTTCCCCAAGTTACCGAGCACCCGCTACAGCGCAGGAGAAACAAGGCTTGGAGCCGGCTTCACGGCTTTTGCTGCCGCACGTCCGATTGCGAGTCGTTGCGCTTGATTTATATCTGTTTGGATATAGATTGCAGGTGGCACTGCAGGTCATTCACCGCATCTAGCCACGCCTTGAAACAACCCGCCGGGGTTTATCGCGCGGGTCTTGATTAGCCTGGCTCCTGGTTGGCAACAGGAGAGCTGCAATGTTCAGGCACAAGGATGTGGTGTTTGTCGGCAGTGCCCTCAGGGATCTTCGGGCTTTTCCTGAAGATGCCCGCCGGGCTGCGGGGTTTCAGCTGGATCTGCTGCAGCAGGGCAAGTCGCCCTACGATTGCCGGTCGATGAAGACCATAGGCCCGGGGGTTTTCGAAATTCGCATCAGCGAGGATTCAGGGGCGTTTCGGGTGTTCTATGTGGTGCGGCGGCCAGCGGCCATCTATGTGCTGCACGCGGTACGCAAGACCACGCGCAAGACCGAAGCGCGGGATATCGAACTGGCTCGCGCCAGATTCCAGGAAACAGGTTCACGCCATGACCGATAAACCACTCGAACAACGTTTCGCCAGCGTCTGGGATGCCCTCGAGGACACTCCCCAGGAAGCCGCCAACCTGCGCCTGCGGGCCAAGTTCATGCAGGAACTGGGCAATACGGTGCAGGCCTGGGGCCTCTCCCAGAAGGATGCCGCCAAGCGCCTGGGGATCACCCAGCCGCGGCTCAACGACCTGCTCAGCGGCAAGATCAACAAGTTTTCCCTCGATGCCCTGGTCAACCTCTCCGAGGCGGCACGCCTGGGGTTGCAGGTGCGTTTCGATGCGCCAGGCGTGGAGCCGCCCCTGGCCCCGGCCTGATTCACACAAGCTCCATATCCGTTTGCTAGCCTGGTGTTTCATTCAGCCAAGAAACTGCCCAATGCTTGTGCGCCTGTTGCTGTGTTGCGGACTGTCGCTGCTGGCCCCGACGCTGGCGGCGATGACGGTCTACAAGTCCATCGACGCCGATGGCGTGGTGTCCTATAGCGACCGGCCGTCGCCCGGGGCCCAGGCCTTCGTGTTCCGCGAGCGCATGGAAGAGCACCTGGAACGCCAGGTGCGCCTGGATATCCAGAAGCACCGGGGGGTGGATGCGTTGTACGTGCGCAACGACCTGCATGCGCCAGTGGAAATCGAGCTGGGTTTTGCCGGCTTGAGCAATGTCAGCGGCGCACCCGGGCAGCCGATCCGCCGGGTGCTGCCGGCCCGCAGCCGACAGCGCCTGGCGCTGCTCACGGCCACCCGGGCCGACCAGCCGATGAACTACGTGCCCAGGTTCCGCTATTCCCTGGGCGACCCGGCAGGGGCCGTGCAGGCCTACCGCTACCCGTTGCCCTGGCGTGGCGGGCCGTTCCGCCTGACCCAGGGTGCCAACGGCCAGTACAGCCATTTCGGCCGCAAAAGCCGCTATGCCATGGACATCGCCATGCCCGTGGGTACGCCGATCATTGCCGCGCGGGGCGGGGTGGTGGTGAAGACCGAGAATGCCCAGAACGGCCGCGGCGACAACCCGGCGGGCAACTTCGTGCGGGTGCTGCACGACGACGGCACCATGGGCGTGTACCTGCATCTGAAGCAGGGTTCGGTGAGCGTCAGGGAAGGGCAAAGGGTGACGGTGGGCAGCCCGCTTGGCCTGTCGGGCAATACCGGCAACAGCAGCGGGCCGCACCTGCATTTCGTGGTGCAGCGCAATACCGGGTTGGGGCTGGTGTCGATTCCCTACCAGTTCAACCAGCCGCTGGGGGATCTGCCGAACTTTGCCCTGGGCAAACCGTGAGATTCGCCGGCAAGCCGGCTCCTACTGCAGGAGCCGGCTTGCCGGCGAACGGGCCGCATGCCAATGCCCGATCAATCCAGCATCAACACCTTGGCCAGGATGATTTTCGGCCCTTTCATCTTCTTGATGATGATGCGCAGGCCTTCGACCTCCAGCACCTCTTCCTCTTCCGGCACCCGCTTCAGGGTTTCGTACACCAGGCCGGCCAGGGTTTCGGCTTCGATATGGTCCAGGTCGATGCCCAGCAGGCGCTCGACCTTGAACAGCGGCGTATCACCGCGTACCAGCAGCTTGCCTGGCTGATAGGCGAGGATGCCGCGCTCGGTCTTGCGGTGTTCGTCCTGGATATCGCCCACCAGTACTTCCAGCACGTCTTCCATGGTCAGGTAGCCGATCACCTTGCCGTCGGCTTCTTCCACCAGGGCGAAGTGCGAGCCGCCCTTGCGGAACTGTTCCAGCAACTGCGACAGCGGCATATGCCGCGAGATGCGCTCCAGCGGGCGGGTCAGCTCGGCCAGGTTGAACGACTCGGGGATGTGGTCCAGGGCCGCCAGTTCCAGCAGCAGGTCCTTGATGTGCAGCAGGCCGACGAATTCGTTGCGCTCGCTGTCGTAGACCGGATAACGGCTGAACTTGTGGCGACGGAACAGGGCCAGCACTTCCTTGAGCGGCGCGTTGGCCTCGACGCTGATCAGGTCTTCCCGGGAGTTGGCCCAGTCCACCACTTCCAGTTCGCCCATCTCCACCGCCGAGGCCAGTACGCGCATGCCCTGGTCGCTGGGGTCCTGGCCGCGGCTGGAGTGCAGGATCAGCTTGAGCTCTTCGCGGCTGTAGTGGTGCTCGTGGTGCGGGCCGGGCTCGCCTTGGCCGGCGATGCGCAGGATGGTGTTGGCGCTGGCGTTGAGCAGGTAGATGGCCGGGTACATCAGCCAGTAGAACAGGTACAGCGGCACCGCCGTCCACAGCGACAGCAGCTCGGGCTTGCGGATCGCCCAGGACTTGGGCGCCAGCTCGCCGACCACGATGTGCAGGTAGGAAATGATGAAGAAGGCGGTGAAGAACGAGACGCCGCGGATCACTTCCGGGGAGTTCACGCCCACGGCGCCCAGCAGTGGCTCCAGCAGGTGGGCGAAGGCCGGCTCACCGACCCAGCCCAGGCCCAGGGAAGCCAGGGTGATGCCCAGCTGGCAGGCCGAGAGGTAGGCGTCCAGCTGGTTGTGCACGGTGCGCAGGATCTGCCCGCGCCAGCCGTTCTTGTGGGCGATGGCCTCGACCCGGGTCGAGCGCAGCTTGACCATGGCGAACTCGGCGGCCACGAAAAAGCCGTTGAGCAGAACCAGGATCAGAGCAAAAAGAATCATGCCGAAGTCGGCGAACAGAGACGCGAGGGTAAAACCAGGGGAAGGGTCCATGATGGGGTTTTGCGGGTTCCGTGTAGGCGAAAAAGAAGAAATTGCGCGGCCGGGAAGGCCAAATCAAGCTACGCAATGTAGCGGCTGACACGGCAATTGCCTAGTGTCAGCGCTGGTCGGTGAGGCTCTCGACGCGGCTTTTCTTCACCTGGGCCGGGGCGAAATGGCAGGTAAAGGTGCTGCCATGACCCAGTACGCTGCTGATTTCCAGGCGCGCGCGGTGGCGCAGCAGCACGTGCTTGACGATGGCCAGGCCCAGGCCGGTGCCGCCGGTATTGGAGTTGCGGCTGGAGTCCACGCGGTAGAAGCGTTCGGTGAGGCGCGGCAGGTGCTTGTTGTCGATGCCGATGCCGGAATCCTGCACGCTGAGGTGCGCGCCCTGTTCGTCGCCCCACCAGCGGATGCGGATATTGCCCTCGGCCGGGGTGTACTTCACCGCGTTGAACACCAGGTTGGAGAAGGCGCTGCGCAACTCCGCCTCGCTGCCCTTGAGCTGCACCGTGGCATCGGCTTCCAGGCTGATGCGCTGGTTGCGCTCCCCGGACAGCGCCTGGGCGTCGCTCTTGATCGATTGCAGCAGCACGTCGATGGGCACCGGGTGGTTGTCCGAGGGGTAGTCGGTGGCTTCCAGCTTGGCCAGCAGCAGCAGGTCGTTGAGCAGGGTCTGCATGCGCCCGCCTTGCTGCTGCATCTGCTGCAGGGCCCGGTTCCACCGCGGGTTCACTTCCTCGACGTTGTCCAGCAGGGTTTCCAGGTAGCCGCAGATCACCGTCAGCGGGGTGCGCAGCTCGTGGGAAACGTTGGCGATGAAGTCCTTGCGCATCTGTTCCAGCTGGTGGATGCGGGTCACGTCGCGCACCAGCATCAGGTGCTCGTTGTTGCCGTAGCGGGTGATGTACAGCTGGATGCGCACCCGGTCATTGGCCGGCGAGGGGATTTCCAGCGGCTCGGCGTAGTTGTCCTGTTCGAAGTATTCCTTGAAGCGCGGATGGCGCACCAGGTTGGTCACCGGCTGGCCGCTGTCCTGTGGGGTCTTGAGGCCCAGCAGGGTTTCCGCGGCGCGGTTCCACCATTCCAGGTTGCCGTCGCTGTCGAGCATGATCACCGCGTCTTTGAGCGCCGCAGTGGATTCCTGGACCCGGTCGATCACCGCTTGCAGGCGCCCGCGCACCCGCTGGTCGCGGCGTTGCAGGTGGTAGATGCTGTCGAACACCTCGCCCCACAGGCCGTAGCCATCAGGCGGTGCTTCGTCGGGCTGGTGCAGGCGCAGCCATTCATGCAGGCGCAGCAGCTGCTTGAGGGTCCAGGCCAGGTAGATACCCAGGCCGGCGGCCAGGCTCCAGCCGTAGTAGCCGCTGATCAGGCCCACCAGCAGGCAGCCGGTAACCAGCAACAACATGTGGCGAATCAGGGTGCCATGCCAGTTTTGATTCACTTAAAACACATCCATGGGAGGGGGGCAGCTCCAAGCTGCAAGTCTCAAGCGGCAAGTTTCAAGCGGTTCATCCTTGCCGCTTGCAGCTTGAAGCTTGCCGCTGCTTCTCAGGCTTTGGTGGAAAAACGATAGCCGGTGCCGCGCACGGTTTGTACCAGATTTTCGTAGGCATCACCCAGGGCCTTGCGCAGGCGGCGGATGTGCACGTCCACGGTGCGTTCCTCGACATAGACATTGCCGCCCCAAACCTGGTCCAGCAGTTGGCCGCGGGTGTAGGCGCGTTCCTGGTGGGTCATGAAGAATTGCAGCAGGCGGTATTCGGTGGGGCCCATTTCCGCCGGCTTGCCGTCGATGGTCACCCGGTGGCTGATGGGGTCCAGCAGCAGGCCGCCGACTTCGATCGGCGCTTCGCCATCGGTAGGGCCGGCGCGGCGCAGCACGGCCTTGAGGCGTGCCACCAGCTCGCGGGGTGAGAACGGCTTGGTGATGTAGTCGTCGGCGCCGACTTCCAGGCCCTGGATCTTGTTGTCCTCTTCGCCCTTGGCGGTGAGCATGATGATCGGGATATCCCCGGTCAGCTCGTCACGCTTGAGGCGCCGCGCCAGCTCGATGCCGGAGGTGCCGGGGAGCATCCAGTCCAGCAGGATCAGGTCCGGCTTGCGGTCGACGATGATGGCATGGGCCTGCTGGGAGTTCTCTGCCTCCATGCAGTCATAGCCGGCCATTTCCAACGCAACGGCGATCATTTCGCGAATAGGCGCTTCGTCGTCAACGATCAGAATGCTTCTGCCAACCATGCTTGAACCTCTTGTCATTTAACTGTCTTGCGCCGCATTAGATAACGGAATTATTGCAGTCGTGTGACAGTATTTCAGGTCGTAGGGCGAGGTGCGGTTGCGTCTACTAAGCTTTGAGTCCGATTCCTGACAACCACCGAAGAAGGTTTCCATGACTCTGTTCAAGCAATCCCTGAAAGTCCTGCTGGTGGGCGCCGCCCTGGCCCTGCCAACCTTTGCCCTGGCGGCCGACCCGGCCATGAGCAAGGACGGCGTGCTGGTCAACCACCAGGGCATGACCCTCTACACCTTCGCCAAGGACGCGGGGGGCAAATCGATGTGCAACGACAAGTGCGCCGCCAACTGGCCGCCGCTGATGGCCGAGGGCAGCGACAAGGCCATGGGCAAGTGGACGGTGATCAAGCGCGACGACGGCAAGATGCAGTGGGCCTATGAAGGCAAGCCGCTGTACAGCTTCGTGATGGACAAGCAGGCCGGCGACATGACCGGCGACGGCAAGATGGACGGCGCCTGGAAGGTCGCCAAGGCCGACTAGGTCGTACTTCGCGTGGCCGCTACCCGGGTGGCGGCCACTTTCTTGTAGGGGATTTCAGCGCAACGCGTAATCCAGCACCACACCGATAAAGATCGCCATGCCTGCCCAGTGGTTGTGCAGGAAGGCCTTGAAACACTTCATCCGGTCGCGATCCCGGGTGTACCAGTACTCCCAGGCAAAACACCCCGCCGCGGTCGCCAGCCCCAGGTGGAACCAGCCCCCCAGCTCGAAGCGCGCCCCTGCCAGCAGCAGGCAGCCCAGCGACAGCAGCTGCAAGGCGAGGATGATCGCCCGATCGGCGTCGCCAAACAGGATCGCCGTGGACTTGACGCCGATCCGCAGGTCGTCGTCACGGTCGGTCATGGCGTAGTAGGTGTCGTAGCCCACGGTCCACAGCAGGTTGGCGATGTACAGCAGCCAGGCGCTGGCCGGCAGCTCGCCGTTCTGCGCGGTGAAGGCCATCGGGATGCCCCAGGAATAGGCCGCGCCCAGTACCACCTGGGGGTAGTAGGTGTAGCGCTTCATGAAGGGGTAGCAGGCGGCCAGGGCCAGGGCGCCGAACGACAGCCAGACCGTGGTGGCATTGGTGCACAGCACCAGCAGGAAGGCCGCGCCCATCAGCAGGGCGAACAGCGCCAGGGCTTCCCGGGCGCTGACCTTGCCGGTGGCCAGGGGGCGCTGGTCGGTGCGCTTGACCTGGCCGTCGACCTTGCGGTCGGCGAAGTCGTTGATCGCGCAGCCACCGGCCCGGGTCAGCACCACGCCGAAGCCGAAGATCAGCACATGGCTCAGGGACGGTTGGCCGTCGGCGGCGATCCACAGTGCCACCAGGGTCGGCCACAGCAGCAGGTAGATGCCGATCGGCTTGTCCATGCGCATCAGCTGCAGGAAGTCCCAGGCCCGGGGGTGCAGGTGGTTCAGGGATTTGAGCAGGTTGAGGTACATCAGCAGGCCTCCGGTTGGGCGTCGACGGCACTCCACAGGCTAGGCAGGAAGACTTCGGCAACCAGCAGGCTCAGGGGGCCGCGGTCGAAGCGCGAACGGCGGCCCCAGAGTTCGGCGCTGGCAACGGCGGCCGGCAACCACGCCTGAGGATAACGGCAGACCTCGATGGGCCGACGGGTAAAGGCGTCGTCGCAGAACAGCAGCTCCCCCAGGGAGCGGGTGCCCAGTTCGTCGATATTCAGCCCGCCTTCTTCCAGGGCGCTGCGGGCGGCCACGCTGCGGGCAAACACCCAGGCTTCGCCCTGGCCTTGCAGGTAGGTCTCGCGCACCCAGCCCTGGCTGTGTTCGGGCAGATCGAGGGCGGCACATTCGTCGCTGCGCAGGGTTTGCCATTCCTCCACCAGCGGCGTGATGCTGAAGCCATTGCGCGAGAGCCGGGTCAGGCGTCGGGTTAGCGAACCTTCATCGAACAGCCAGTTGGCGATCAGTGCGCCAGGGAAGGGGGACAGATGGCTTTGCACCAGCCAGTTCGGGGCCGGTGCGGGGGACATTGAGTGCGGCACGGTGAGTCGATATTGGCAGCAAATGAGGCGGCGAGCTTAGCATGCCCACCTGGGGTTTTGATTGATCCAGGGCGCCAGGCGGTTACGAACGTGCTTGCATCTGCCGGTACTGATCAGTAAAAAACCCCCAGTGCCGGACGCTGACCTGCGTCAACTTCAGAGTCGATCCATCGACCGACCCATCGGCAACGCCTGAACCCCCGAGGAAATGCATCAATGAAAAAGTGGCAATGTGTGGTCTGCGGTCTGATTTACAGCGAAGCGGACGGTTGGCCGGACGACGGAATCCTGCCGGGCACCCGCTGGGAAGATGTCCCTGAAGACTGGCTGTGCCCGGATTGCGGCGTGGGCAAGATGGACTTCGAAATGATCGAGATCGCTTGATCGCCAAGCGTCGATACAACACTCAAATAACAAGGAGCAGGGAATGAGCGCACCAGTGGTGATCGTGGGTACGGGGCTGGCGGGTTACAACCTGGCCCGGGAGTTTCGCAAGCTCGATGGCGAGACGCCGTTGCTGCTGATCACCGCCGACGATGGTCGTTCCTACTCCAAGCCGATGCTGTCCACCGGCTTTGGCAAGAACAAGGATGCCGACGGCCTGAGCATGGCCGAGCCCGGGGCCATGGCCGAGCAGCTCAAGGCCGAGGTGCGCACCCACACCCGCATCAGCGGCATCGACCCGGGCCACAAGCGCCTGTGGATCGGCGAGGAAGCGCTGGCCTACCGCGACCTGATCCTGGCCTGGGGCGCGGAAACCGTGCGGGTACCGGTGCAGGGCGATGCCGCCGAGCTGATCTTCCCCATCAACGACCTGGAAGACTACGCACGCTTTCGCGCGGCGGCCGCCGGCCAGCGCCGGGTGCTGTTGCTCGGGGCCGGCCTGATCGGCTGCGAATTCGCCAACGACCTGATCCTCGGCGGCTACAGCGTGGACCTGGTGGCGCCCTGCGAACAGGTGATGCCGACCTTGCTGCACCCGGCCGCCGCTGCCGCGGTCCAGGCCGGGCTGGAAAGCCTGGGCGCGCGATTCCACCTGGGGCCGGTGCTCAACCGCCTGCAACGCGGTGCCGATGGCCTGGAGGCGCACCTGTCCGATGGCCAGGTGATTGCCTGCGACCTGGTGGTCTCGGCCATTGGCCTGCGTCCGCGCATCGACCTGGCCGCCGCCGCCGGGCTGCTGGTCAACCGCGGCGTGGTGGTGGACCGCCAGCTCAAGACGTCCCACGCCAATATCTACGCTCTGGGCGATTGCGCCGAGGTCGACGGCCTCAACCTGCTGTACGTGATGCCATTGATGAGCTGCGCCCGGGCCCTGGCGCAAACCCTGGCCGGCAAGCCAACGACTGTCAGCTACGGGCCCATGCCGATCACCGTCAAGACCCCGGCCTGCCCACTGGTGGTATCGCCACCGCCACGGGGCCGTGAAGGTGTCTGGAGCGCCGAAGGGCAGGGCGCCGACATCAAGGTGCTGTGCCGGGATGCCAGCGGCCAGCTGCTGGGCTATGCCCTGACCGGGGCTGCGGTGATGGAAAAACTGGCCCTGAACAAGGAGCTTCCGCCGCTGCTGGCCTAAATACCGGTCGTTCTGTCGGAATAAGCGGGGTCTGGCCCCTACAAAGGTCGCGGGGAGACTGGCGCCTCTCCCCGGCGCGTGCCATCCTCACACCCGTCTGCCGCAGCGTAGAGCCTGCGGCGCCTTGGGCGCTGTTCCCGTGAACAGCACGGACATAACAACAAAAAACCGTCAAAGAGGCTTCACACTATGCGTAAACCAGAACTCGCCGCAGCCATTGCTGAAAAAGCGGACCTGACCAAAGAGCAGGCCAGTCGCGTGCTCAACGCCATCCTTGAAGAAATCACCGGGGCCCTGCACCGCAAAGACAGCGTCACCCTGGTCGGTTTTGGCACCTTCCTGCAACGCCACCGTGGCGCCCGCACCGGCAAGAACCCGCAAACCGGCGAGCCGGTAAAGATCAAGGCCAGCAACACCGTGGCATTCAAACCGGGCAAGTCGCTGAAAGACAGCGTCAACCCATAAGCATTACGCGGGCTCCCGCCTCGGGGGCGCGCAGGGGAAAATAGGCACGCCGAGCGCATCGGGTGCCTATTTTTTTGCCCGCCGTTTGCTGTTGTAGCCGCTTGCGCAGGCGTGGCCCCGTGGCTAGGATGCGCGCTTGTTCGACACGCGATCTAAGGCCAAGGATGACCCACCCCACAGACAAACCGCCGGCATTGGTAGCCCTGCTCAGCGCCATCCTGGCCATGGGTTGCATGCTTGCCCTGGGCTGGTCGTCGACTGCGCTGGGGAGTGATTCGCGGCTCGCCCAGATCGGCTATCGCGAGGCCCTCAACTGGTTCCACAGCCAGAATTACGCCAGCTCCGGCGCTTGGCTCTGCGGCTATTCCCTGGCCCGTGAGGACTACAGCGTGGCCTCCAAGGCCCCGCGCCTGCTGGTGGAAGTGGATGAACGCTACCTCTACCTCAAGACCGGCGGCCAGCTGGTGGAGCTCACCGGCGGCACCCAGGGCCCCAAGCGCAGCGAGTATCAGAACGCCGGCGCCCGTATCCGGGTGACCCTGGACATACTCAAGCGCAACAACTTCAGCGAATACCAGGAATCTCACGACCGCCAGGTGCTGGCACATGTCGAGATCGCCGACCAGATCGAAACCCTGACCCTCAAGGGGCAATCATGCGGAACCTGAAACTTGCCGGCCTGGGCTTGCTGCTCGGCTGTGCCACGCTCAACGTCCAGGCCGACGAACCGGCCCCGGGCGAAGGCTGCTACGGCTACCTCACCGAAATGGTCAGGAGCAGCGACTTTCCCTACCGTGAATTCACCACCGCCAAGCGCCTCAAGCTGTTGATCGACCGGGACGATGGCGACCAGCTGAGCCTGCAACTCTTCTATGAAACCTCCGGTAGCGGAAGTATTGGCTGGGTCCGCTATGACGTGGCCGAACAGGCGCTGTGGAATGTCAGCATCGATCCCGAGGAGCCCGAGGCGCTGAAGTTCGACCGGCGTTTTGCCCAGGACTACGCCAGCTGCCTGAAGAAAAAGGCCGGCTGAATTCCAGCCCCCGCAGCGCTCGACCGCGTTGCGAAATTGCCGACGGGTTCCTTGATTGTTGCCCGCCGTTGCCTGAAGATCTGCCGCTGCCCGACCCCCCTTTTCTGCATGGAACGCGAACCTCTTGTCCTCTTATCGCATTCAAGAAGCCGACCTCGATATTCCTGACGCCTGGCAGGACCAGAGCATCAATATCTTCAAGCTGCCGGCGGTCAATGGCGCCCAGGAAGCCAGCTTCGTCATCAGTCGCGACCGTAGCCAGGGCGACACGCCCTTTGCCGACTATGTGGCCAATCAACTGAATGCCGCCGAACAGCAGTTGCCGGAGTTCAAGCTGATCAAGCGCTGGGACTTCGACATGCACGGCCACGCTGCAGTGCTGCTGGACTACAGCTGGAAGCGCGAAGGCCGCGAACTGCTGCTGCGCCAGGTGTTTGTCGAGCGCAAGCCGGCGGTGCTGATCACCACCCTGACCACCACCGCCAACGACCTGGCACAGCACGAGCCGGCCTGGAAACAGGCCATGCAAAGCCTCAAGCCCCAGCCTTCCCAGGGCTGATCCGCCGCTCGGGTAACCATCATGGATATGTTGGCAGCAGCGCGCCTGGGGGATGAGATCGCCCATGGTTTCGGCGTCGCGGCGATGGTGGCGGGGGCCGTTGTCGGTGCCTTGATCGGCGCCGCGGTGGTGGCGGCGACTGTGGCCACGGGCGGCGTGGCGATTGCCATTATCGCCGGCTCGGTGGCTGCTGGCGGCCTGTCGATGTTCCAGATCGTCAAGGGCCTGAGCACCATCTTCAACCTGCCCGAGCCCAGCACGGGGGTGCTGGTGGAGGGCAGTTTCAATGTCCGTATCAACCTGCGCAACGCCATGCGCGCGGGGCAGGATCATTCGTCCTCGTGCAGCGGCCTGCCGCTGAACCACCCGATCTGGCCGTTCCCGGTGTTGATCGCTGAGGGCAGCGCCAAAGTCACCATCAACGGCAAGCCGGCGGCCCGCCTGCAAAGCAAGATGGTCTGCGGCGCGCATATCAAGACCGGCAGTGAAAACACCTTTATCGGCGGGCCCACGGTGCAGGTGGCCTTCGTCCTGGATATCGAAGGCTGGATGCACACCGGGCTCGAGGCCCTGGGGCTGCTGGCGGCCGGCGGCGCCCTGGTATTGGCGGCCTGCGCCGGAGCGGCGGCATTTTTCGGCGCCCTGGCCATCGGTGGGGCGATGTATGGGGGAATGTCCCTGCTGGGTGACCTGGGCGATCGCCTGGGCCCAGGCTATCGTGACCTGCTGCAGGGCGTGGCCGGCATGGCCTTGCTGGGCCTGGGCCCGAAACTGGCGCGCACTCCGCTGACGGTCTCGCAGCGAACCCTGATCGCCCAGCGGCGACAGGCGCAGATGCTCAAGGACAATCGAGGCTTCAACGTCAGTCCGGTAGGCTGGGACAAATACCCGGCCATCGGCCGCAATGGCACCTATGTTTCCGATAAACGAGGCGTCACCGATGTGATTGGCGATTTTTCCGGGCGTTCCAAAGTCACCATCAGCAGCGAGAAGGCGGCAAAAATGGAACGCGCCTTCGGTCTGGAGGAGGGGTCGTTGAAGGACGGCTTCAAGATCCGTCAGGTCGACAACATCGCGGAGCGCATGCCGCGCAGTCCCATGGAGGGCAACGACTACTTCCTCGGCCCGGGCAAGCACTTGCCGGGAGGTGCGCCGGAGATGGTGGTCGAATCGATCCCGACCAAAGATATGGATGGGGTCAGAACCTTAACTGAGGTGTTTGTAAGTGATTGATCAACAATTGAAAGCCTATGTGGCAAAGGCCGATGGCGACACCGTGCGCCTGCGCGTCCTGGATGCCACGCTGGCTGCGGCCGTGACCGCACTGGGGTTCGTGGCAACCTTCGAGCCGGATGTATACGCCATGGATGTGGCGGACGATGGGCAAAAGGCGGTGCTGTTCGATGCCCTGCGCACGCTCGGAGTGGCGTTTTCCGACGGTAGGGAATGGTGCCCGGCCGAGGTCTTCGAATACCTGCGCGACATGAACCTGCTGGGCGGCAAGTTCATCAGGGTGTCCTGGAAAGAACCAGGGCGTTATCACCTGGTTGAGGTCTGATCGATTGCGTCAGCAGGCCGCGACTCGCCAGATGCGGCCTTAGACGGGGCCAAGATGAAATTCAACGACCTGTTCGTCAGCCGTGAAGAGATGTTTTCGATGGGGGTCGAGGCCATCTCCGGCCAGTATTACCTGGCCTTCCCGGTCAGCATTGGAGTGGTGGATTACGAGGAGTACTACGCCATCGACCAGGCGACCTTCGAGTGGTTCGAGCAGGACCTGCAAGCCGCGCTGGAGTTTGTCACCCGCGCCAGAAAGCGCGAGCTGGATCGGTTGCTGATCATCCAGCCGGGCCCGAATCGCGGCACGGCGATCTGACCCGGGCTTGCCTTGGCATCAGGCCTGGTAGCGGTAAGGCATGAAGCGACCTTCGGCCCGGTAGAGGCCCAGGCCTTTATCGCCCTTGAAGCCTGTGTCGATCAGGCCATCGGCCAGGGCTCCCGAGATCAGCAGGTCCCCCGAATCCGGTTCCCTGGCGATCTGCTCCATCCCGGTGGCGCTGTCGAGGAACCAGGTCTTGTTGAAGTAGAGAAGGGTGCCGTCGTCCGTCCGTTCCGCTTCGGAGCGCGTGTGGTCGATGGCCTTGACGGGCTGGATGGCGTTGACGATGTAGTACGGCTGGCTGACCTCCTGGTGATCGGCCACCAGGCGCAAGGGCTGGATCAGCTCGACGTCGGCCGGCGCCTGCTGGCGGAGAAAGTCCGCCAGGCGCGCCGAAACCAGGGGAATGCCCCCCAGCAGCCACAGGCAATCGTGCTCCAGCAGCTTCTTCGCCTTGCACTGGAAAAACACCGGCGGCGTGTCCATCGCCTTCGGATACGGCTGCCCGGCGAGCAGGGCCAGGTAGTCGAAACTGGAGCCCGGGGTTTCGTAGGCGCCGCTCTCGACGTCGTAGGAACCGATCAGCTTCGGGTTGTATTGGACCGGGGGTTTCCAGCTCAAGATCATCAAGCAAGCGTTGCCAGCAGTTGCTGGTTGAACGACGTCTTCAGTTCCAGGTGATTGGTATAGCCCAGGGTCTGCTCGCTGAGAATCCTGGCCAGGGTCGCCTGGTCCGGTCGCGCGCCGCTGTGATTCAAGGCCAGAAAGATCAGCGGAACCGGGTAGCAATAGTACTGGGGACGGCTTAGCACATCCTCGACCAATCCAGGGTGGAGACTCAGGAGTTTGTTGATCAGCGGCAGGTAGACATCCACGATCCGCTTCAGGATCAACTGGCAGGTTGTAGCAATGCCCTGCTCCGTGACGGGCAGGAGTGGGCAGGCATCCTGTTCGCTGACGGTCGACATGCTGTAGACGAACTTCGGGTTTGGCAGGTTCGACGGATAGGGCGGTTTGATGCGCTCGAGCTCGGCCTGCAATGACGGGGCCTCGACGAGAATGATCGTTTCGTAGGCGCGGCTGTTGCTCAGGTAGGCAAAGTTCAGGGTCGCCACCGCCCCCGACTCTTTTTGACTGATGGTCACCTTGTTCTTGGTGACTTTTATTCCGGGCCGACCCGAGAGCCCGTCCTTGAGAAAAGCCTGGAGTTGCTTTTCAAAGTTGCTGCGCAGTTCTTTGCTGTTGTCCGTCATTTCTCGATTACTCATTCAATAGCGAAGCAGCCAGAAGTTTGCCGGGTGCTGTGCCCCGTTGCCACCGAACTGGGTGCCCCTGGCGCCCTTGGTCGCTACTTCGAATTGGCCTTGGGTGGTGGCCGAAGGCCTGATCAGGCCGCCGCCAAACCCGCCGTTGGTGTTGGCCGGATTGTTCATGTCGAACATCCCGGTGCCTTGTTGGTTCTTGGTGAGTTTCCCGCTGCCGTTCTTGACCTCGAAAATGTGGTAGTTGCCGGCCTTGTCCTTGGCCACGATATCGGCCCTGATCCGGTAGGACTTGTTGGTCAGCGGGTTTTTCACCTTCATGGTCAACTCTTCCCCGACCACGGTGAAGCCGTTGCGCTTGAGGTCGGCCTTGGCCTTGATCGTGCCCCGCCTGCCGCTGTAGGCCGACTTGCAGATCCAGCCCAGGGGGTCGATCCAGCCGATCGGATTGACCGCGTACTGGTAGAGGTTCAGGCCGCCGGCCAGGCCTATGGGGTCCGGGGTGGTGAAGCGACCGATATCCGGATCGTAGAAACGGAAGGTATTGAAGTGCAGGCCGGTCTCGCGGTCCAGGTATTGGCCCTGGAACCTGAGGTTCTGTTCTTCGATGTAGTAGGGCTCGCGCACTTCTTCGACACTGTTGCCCCAGACCTGATAACGAGCCTGCCAGACCCTGTGCCCATCGTGTTCGGACAGTTGCTGAGGCAGGCCGTTGAGGTCGCTGTGGTAGTAGCGGATTTTCTGTGCCGCTCCCGAACCGTCCACTCGAGCCAGCGGTGCGTGGCCCTCGTCTTCATAGATGTAGACGCTGACCTGTTGGTTGCACTGTTCCTGCAACAGTCGCAAGCCATCCCAGGCAAAGCGGGTTTCGCTCAACAGCTTGCCTTGGCTGTCGTGCTGGCTTTTGCCGACCCGCCGTCCCAGGGCGTCATAGCTCATGCGGACCAGCGTTTCACCGTTGGCCGTCTGCTTGCGGACTTCGATCAAGCGGTGCTCGGCATCGTAGGCAAAGTGCTGGACGCCGTGCCGGCTGCTGCGTTTTTCAATCATCCGGCCGAAGCCGTCGTAGCGGTAGCGCTTGTCCTGGTAGGTCAGCAGTTGGTTGTGCTGTACCAGGCCGGCGCCGTTGGGCGGTCCATCAAGCAGATTGGCGGCGGCGTCGTAGGCGAAGGTTTCTTTCTGGCCTTGCAGGCCGTCCTGGCTGGCGAGGATGCGCCCCGTTGCGTCGTAGTGGAACAGTTGCCGATGCTGGCCTTGCTCATGTCGATCGACCAGGCCCACCAGGTTGTCGCTGTTGTCGTACTCCAGGTGTTTTTCCACCGTTGTCGGCAGCCTGCTCGATGCTTGGCTGGCCGTGCGCAGGCGGCCGCAACGGTCGTATTCGCTGCGGGTGCTGATCTGCCCCTGGGTGCGCAGCACTTCGCGGTGCAGGCGGTCACGCTCGAAGTCGCTGATCACCTGGCCGTCGAGGTTCAACTGGTGCAAGTGGCCACTGCCGTAGTAGAGGCGGTTGAGCCAGCGTCCGTCCGGTAGCTGGCTCTGGGTCAGGTTGCCCAGTTCGTCGTACAGGTGCTTCAGGCTGCCGGCAGCGCTGCGCTCCTCCAGCAACTGGCCCAGGGCGTCATAGGCGAACCCCAGCGTCTGCGGGTTGCCGAGGTGGTCGGTGAAGCTCGCGGCGGTCAATTGGTCCAGTGGGTCGTAGGCATACTGCGTGCGGCCATCGTCGGTGACCTTGGCCAGTAGTCGGCCCATGGCATCGCGCTCGAACCTGTGGACGATCGAGGCCGCAGGCGCTGCTGGCGCCACGTTCGGCCGGGCGATGGCCTGGAGTTCGACGACGTTGTTCAGTGGGTCATAGCGATAGCGCCTGGCACTGCCATCCAGGCCCTGCTGCTCGCTCAGGCGGTCCGCGAGGTCCCAGGCGAAGCGGTAGCTTTCGCCGTTTTCGTTGGTCAGCGTCTGCAGGCGCCCGTAGGCGTCGTAGTTGAACAGCACGTTGCGACCGCGCGCATCGGTGCGCTGACGAACCTGGCCGCGGCGGTCGTACTGATAGTGCGTGGTGTAGCCGGCCGGGTCGGTGTAGCCCAGCAGCTGGCCGCTGGCGCCCCGTTGATACTGCTCGGTACGGCCGTCGGGCAACTGGCTGCTGAGCAGCCGTCCCTGGACGTCGTAATCGAATCGCGTGTGCTCGCCGAGGGCATCGATGATGGCCGCAACGTTGCCCCGTCGGTCGTAGCTGAATCGGGTCGGATAGCCCGAGCAGTCCAGATGCTCGAGCAGTTGCCCGAACGCGTTCCAGCGCAGTTTGCGGCTTCTGCCGGCGGCATCGATGATTTCCACCACCTGGCCGTGAGCGTCATGGCGATACTGGGTGACATGGCCCAGCGGGTCGGTTTCGGCAATGCAATTGCCCCGTGGGTCGTAGCGCATGCGCCAGCTATTGCCGGCGGCATCGGTCTGTACCAGGGGCAGCGACCAATGCTCCAGCCACAAGGTCGAGTGGTTGCGCCCCAGTGGATCGGTTTCGCCGATCAGGTTGCCGGCCTCGTCGTAGCTGTATGTGTAGCGCCCTCCCAGCGGGTCGGTGGCGCTGAGCAACTGGCGCTCGTCATTCCACTCGAAAGCCCATGCCTGGTCGAGGTTGTCGCGGTACTCGACGATCTGCTGCTGACTGTTCCAGCGCCGGCTGCTGAGCCGTTGCAGGCTGTCGGTGATCCGGGTGATGCCGGCGTCCAGGTCATAGTCGAACTGGTAGGCGTCGCCCTCGTCGGTCCAGTGACGGATGACCCGCCATTGCTGATCGGCGAACTGCGCCCACTGGTAGAAGCAGCGCAGGCCGCTGGCCAACTGGTGCTCGCTCATGCGGCGGCCCGGGTCATAGGCGAAGCGACGTTGTACCTGGCCGGCGGCATCCCGCACCTGGGCCAGGTCCCCCGCGGCATCGTAGCTGTAGCTGACCAGCACTTCCCGTTGCTGATCGGGGTACAGGCGCTCGACCTCGGCCAGCCGGCCAGGCCATTGCACGCTGTAGGTCAATTCCACTTGCACCCGGTCAAAGCTGTCGCGCAGCCGCGAAAGTCGCCCGGACTCGTCGTAGTCCAGGTGCAGCCGGTTGTCGTTGCGGTCGCCCAGCTGGCTCAGGCGCAGCCGCGCAGGGTCGGCCGGCAGCGGTTCGAACAGACGGTAGAGACCGTCGTGGCTTTCGATCAGCAACTGCCCGTTGTGATTGCGCCGCACGCTCAAGCCTTCACCGGGGCTGAACACCGCGCCGCCCAGGGCAATGGCCCCCATGTCGATGCGGCGTGCCTGTTCGTCGATGTAGAGCAGGCGTTCACCCCCTTCGGGGTGTGGCTGGATTTCCACGGCAACTTCGTAAGGCAGGCTCCAGCCGGCCCCAAACAGGCCGTCCCGGCGTTCGTCGCGACTGTTGTAGACCCGTTGCCATTCGATGGGCATCAGCCCTGGCAGGGTGAAGTCCCGGTCATCGTCATCCCCCAGTACCTTGGCCCCGGTGGCGGCATGCACCGGGTTGGGCGAACCGGCGATGGCCTGGGTCAGGGCGCCGGTGGCCTGGCCGACGACAAAGGCATTGACCCCCGACATCAGCATGCACGGCAGGTTGCTCCAGAACTTGCCCTTGCCGCCCTTGAGCATCAACAGCGCGGTCATCGCCAGGCCCACGCCGGGGGTCTTGCCGCTGCGGATCTCGCGCACCACCACCGAACCGCCGCCAATGGTTACGTTGGCGGAGATCGGCCCGGCGGACACCACCTTGGCGTCGCAAGTGCTGCGGTCGCCGCTGCGCACCGCCGGCTGGCCGTCGATGCTGACCTTCTCCGAGCCCTCGGCCAGGTACTGCGGCGGCATCGGCGGGTGCTTGGTGCAGGTCACCAGGTCCAGTTCCTTGGGGGTGCTTCCCGGCGCGGGGGAGGCCACGGTGGGCCGCCACATCTGGGCAAAGAACTCCTTGGCCATGTCGATAAAGCCGGACTCTTCCTCGGGGGTCGCCGAAGGCGTATCGGTGGCTTCGCCTTCCTCGGCGCCGTCGCCGCTGATGTGCGAGGGCGGCGCGGTGCCGGCGGCGCGGGCGGCCGGTTTGTTGTTGGTCAGCACCTTGGTCGAGCCACTGGCAATGGTGGCCTGGATCGAGGGCGGGAACAGGGCATTGGCCAGGCCCTCGCATAAACTGCTCAGGCCCTTGTCGGCTCCGGTCTTGCTCATCGCCACGCCGACCGCAATGCTCACCACCAGCCCCAGCACGCAGGCACCGAGGCCGCCGGTGGCCAGGCTGATGCCCACCGCCGCGGCCACCGCCATGGTGGCCAGGGTGCCGATGGCGATGGTCGCTGCTACTTCCAGCACCCCGCCAAGGATGTCGGCCATCATCGAGGTGTGTTCCAGCCCGTCGCCCAGGCGGGCGGCCCAGAGTGCGTCAGACATGCGCGGTCCTCAGCCCAGGGCCAGGCTGTTCTTGATCTGGGTCCAGTGCGCGGCCTCGGCGGCGCCGAGCTTCTGCGCCTTGACGTAGCTCATGGCGAGCATCTGCCGAGTGCCTGGCAGCACCAGCGCCAGCTGGAACTGGAACACTTGCTCGCTGCCCTTGTGGAACTGGCTGCGCAGCTCCAGGCCCGGCACCTGCGCCGGGCCCAGCAGCACCGGCTGCGGGGCCTGGAAGCGCAGTTCCTGCACCTGCTGCTGCAGCCGTTGCAGCTGGCTTTCCAGGCTGCTGTCCAGGGTTTCGCCCTCGGCCAGCAGGCTGCGGCTGACGATCAGCGAAGTGCCAAGCTTGGGGAACTTGAGGATATTGATCGAAGCGTCCTGCAGTTCGCTGGCCGGCAGTTGGAACTGCAATTCATTGAGGCGATAGGTCATGGGGTCAGAATCCTTGCATTAGCCCTTGGGCGCGGAGAAAGGGGCCTTGGCCTTGGCGCTGATGGCGCCCTGCACGCCCTGGCCCTCGGTGGTGGTGCCCGGGCCGCCGCCGTTGTTCAGGTGCAGCACGCCGCCGGTATTGATCTCGGCATCGCCCGAGGCATGCACGCTGATATTGACCCCGCACAGGTTGATCTGGCCGCTGGCGTTGAGCTCCAGGATGCTGGCGCCGCACACCAGGCGCAGGCGCTCGCCGACCTCGATCACATAGCTCTGGCCGATGCTGTCGGTTTTCTTCTCGCCCACATTCAGTTCATCCACATGCTGGACGAAGCGCGTGCGCTTGTTGCCGATGGTCACGTACTCGTCGTGGCCGATGCTTTTCACCCGGTTGTTGCCCACCGAGTGGCTTTCATTCACCTCCACCACAATGTCCTGGTTGCGCTCGGCGTGGATGTACAGCTGCTCGGCGCCCTTCTTGTCCTCCATGCGGATTTCGTTGAAGTTGGCCGGGCTGCCGCCCTTGCTCGAACGGCTCTTCATGCCGCTCTGGGTGGCATTGGCCGGCAGGTCGTAGGGCACGGTCTGCTCGGCGTTGTACACCCGGCCGGTGATGATCGGGCGGTCGGGATCGCCTTCCAGGAAGCTGACGATGACTTCCTGGCCGATCCGCGGGATCTGCATCGAACCCCAGTTCTTGCCGGCCCAGGCCTGGGACACGCGAATCCAGCAGGAGCTGTTTTCGTTGGACTGGTCATGCCGGTCCCAATGGAAGTGCACCTTGACCCGGCCGTACTGGTCGGTCCAGATCTCTTCCCCGGCCGGGCCCACCACCCGCGCGGTCTGCGGGCCCTGGACCAGCGGCTTGTGGGTGCTGGGCAGGGGCCGGAAGCTCTGCTGCGCATCGATGCAGGTCAGCTGGCTCTCGAACTGTGCCGAGCCGCCACCGGCGCCGCTTTCCAGGCTTTCCTGGACCAGGTAGTAGCGGATGCCGACGATCAGGTACTCGCGGTTCTGGTCACGGCGGCTGAAGCCGGTAAGGCTGAACAGGTTACCGGCCCCGAGGCCACGGGCGTTGCCGCTGAGCTCGATACGCTCATGCAGGCTTTGCAGGGCCTCGATACGGGTTTGCGCATAGTGCTCGCCATCGCTGCTCTGCACGTAGGTGCCGGGGTAGTCGTAGAGCGGGTAGTCGCCGGCCGTATGCGGGCGCGGCATGGCCGAGCGCACATCGATGCGCGCGCTGGGGCGCTGGAAGTCGTAGTCATTGAGCTCCAGCGACCCGGGCTGCACCTCCTGGGCCAGGTGCCAGTCGAACATGTGGTCGCGTTCGCGCTGCTGTTCGTCCCGCGGGTAGTAGGGCACCGAGGCGTAGCCCGGCACGCTGCTGTGGGCGCCATAGGCGTCGGCCAGCACCAGCACGTGGCGGTCTTTCTCGTGGCGGAAGAAGTAGTAGATGCCTTCCTGTTCCATCAGCCGGCTGACGAAATCGAAGCTGGTCTCGCGGTACTGCACGCAGTATTCCCACTCGCGGTAGGGGCGGCTCAGGGCGTCTTCGAAATCGGAAAAGCCCAGGTCGCGGAACACCTGCTTGATGATCTGCGGAATGCTCAGGTTCTGGAAAATCCGGCAGTCGGAGGTGCGGCTCAGCAGCCACAGCCAGGGCCGCAGGGTGACCTGGTAGCTGGCGAACTGGCCGCTGTCGACGTTCTGGCTGCAGCGCGCGACTATGCCGTGGAAATAGCGCTGGCCGCCGCCGTCCAACTGCACGCTGAGGCCCATGGGCTTGCCCAGCAGTTGGTTGAGATCGATGTTGGCGTCGGTGGAAGTCAGTTGCAGCTGATAGTCGAACAGGCGCCCCAGTTCCTCGCCGCCGCCCATGTTCTTGAGCAGCAGGACATCCGGGCCCAGGGGGCAATTGACCTGTGCCAGTCGTGTGGATTGCTGAAATAACATCGTCAGTCTCGTTAAAGGATAAAGGCAGTGGCAAGCTGCAAGTTTCTAGCTACAAGCTTGCCGCTGACTCTCAGG
The DNA here is from genome assembly GCF_049887815.1 of Pseudomonas sp. NFXW11. Taxonomy (NCBI): domain Bacteria; kingdom Pseudomonadati; phylum Pseudomonadota; class Gammaproteobacteria; order Pseudomonadales; family Pseudomonadaceae; genus Pseudomonas; species Pseudomonas sp. NFXW11. The sequence goes on from NZ_JAGEKI010000031.1 coordinate 38,575, forward strand.
CCTGCTCGCTGAAGTCGTAGTGCAGTTCGTTGTCCCGCTGGCTGATGCGCACCCCGGCTAGGGCCTGGCCTTCGAGCATGCGGGTGAGGAACTCGCGGCTCATGTCCGGCAACAGGCTGTTGGTGAGGATGGCGTCGATCATGCGGCCACCGCTCTCGGTTTCGGTGCAGCGCGAAACGATCAGGTCGATCACCCCGTCGTCGAAGTCGAACGGCACCTTGTGGGTGCTCTCCACGCGCTTCTTGATCCGCCCCAGTTGCAGGCGGGTGATGGCCTTGAGCATCTCGTCGCTCAGCGGGTAGTAGGGGATGGTCACCAGGCGCCCGAGCAGCGCCGGCGGGAAGATCTCCAGCAGCGGCTGGCGCAGGGCCTTGGCGATTTCCTCGGGTTCGGGCACGTCCTGGGGGTTCTTGCAGACGTTGGCGATCAACTCGGTACCGGCGTTGGTGGTAAGCAGGATCAGGGTGTTCTTGAAGTCGATCATGCGCCCTTCGCCGTCTTCCATGACGCCCTTGTCGAACACCTGGAAGAACATCTCGTGCACGTCCGGGTGGGCTTTTTCCACCTCGTCCAGCAGCACCACGCTGTAGGGCTTGCGCCGTACCGCCTCGGTCAGCACTCCGCCTTCGCCGTAACCCACGTAGCCTGGCGGGGCACCCTTGAGGGTGGACACGGTATGGGCTTCCTGGAACTCGCTCATGTTGATGGTGATGACGTTCTGCTCGCCGCCGTACATGGCTTCGGCCAGGGCCAGGGCGGTTTCGGTCTTGCCCACCCCGGAGGTGCCCGCCAGCATGAACACGCCGATCGGCTTGTTGGGGTTGTCGAGGCCGGCGCGGGAAGTCTGGATGCGCTTGGCGATCATCTGCAGGGCGTGGTCCTGGCCGATGATGCGCTTCTTCAGGTGCTGGTCGAGGTTGAGCACGGTTTCCAGTTCGTTGCGGGCCATGCGGCCCACCGGGATGCCGGTCCAGTCGGCCACCACCGAGGCCACTGCCTGGTAGTCCACGGTGGGCAGGATCAGCGGGCTTTCGCCTTGCAGGGCGCTGAGGCGCTGTTGCAGGTCCACCAGTTTTTCCCGCAGGCCGTGGCTTTCATCGCCCACGTCGCTGTCCACCAGGCCGACGTTTTCCCGCAGTTGGGCACGGGTCGCCAGCAGCTCGTCCACCAGGGTCTTCTCTTGCGCCCAGCGGCTTTCCAGTTCGGCCAGGCGCTCACGCTCGGCGGCCAGCAGGTTGTCGCTGTTGACCTGGCGTTGGCCGATGGCCACGCCGATCGCCTGTTCCCGGGCAATGATCTGCAACTCGGTTTCCAGAGCTTCGATGCGCCGGCGGCTGTCGTCCACTTCGGCCGGCACCGCGTGCAGGCTGATGGCCACGCGGGCGCAGGCGGTGTCCAGCAGGCTGACGGATTTGTCCGGCAACTGGCGCGCCGGAATGTAGCGATGGGACAGCTTGACCGCCGCCTCCAGGGCTTCGTCGAGGATCTGCACCTGGTGATGCTGCTCCATGGTCGAGGCCACGCCACGCATCATCAGCAGGGCCTTGTCTTCCGACGGCTCGGCCACTTGCACCACCTGGAAGCGCCGGGTCAGGGCCGGGTCTTTCTCGATGTGCTTCTTGTACTCGGCCCAGGTGGTGGCGGCCACGGTGCGCAGGGTGCCGCGGGCCAGGGCGGGTTTCAGCAGGTTGGCCGCGTCGCCGGTGCCGGCGGCGCCACCGGCACCCACCAGGGTGTGGGCTTCGTCGATAAACAGGATGATCGGCTTGGGCGAGGCCTGGACGTCCTCGATGACCTGGCGCAGGCGCTGTTCGAACTCGCCCTTCATGCTGGCGCCGGCCTGTAGCAGGCCCACGTCCAGGCTGCGCAGTTCCACGTCCTTGAGCGCCGGCGGCACGTCGCCGGCGACGATGCGCAGGGCGAAGCCTTCCACCACCGCGGTCTTGCCCACCCCGGCCTCGCCGGTGAGGATCGGGTTGTTCTGCCGGCGGCGCATGAGGATGTCCACCAACTGCCGGATCTCTTCGTCACGGCCGACTATGGGGTCGAGCTTGCCGCTGCGGGCCTGCTCGGTGAGGTCGACGGTGAAGCGCTTGAGGGCTTCCTGCTTGCCCAGGGCACTGGGGGCCATGGCGCCGCTGGCCTCGCCGGGCACCGCGCCGGCATTGAAGCCGTCGCTGGCGGCCAGGGCGTTTTCCGGCGAGTCGCCGACGTACTCGTCAAAGCGCTCGCACAGGGTCTCGACCTTGACCTTGTCGAACTCCCGGGACAGCCCCAGCAGCGCATGGCGCAGGCTTGGGGTCTTGAGAATGCCGATCACCAGGTAGCCGGTGCGCACCTGGCTTTCGCCGAACATCAGGCTGCCGTAGACCCAGCCGCGCTCCACCGCTTCCTCGACGTGGGACGACAGGTCGGTGATCGAGGTCGAGCCCCGGGGCAGGCGGTCCAGGGTTTCCGTCAGGTCCTTGGCCAGGCGCGCCGGCTCCAGGTTGAACTGGCGGATGATGCGGTGCAGGTCCGAGTCTTGCAGCTGCAGCAACTGGTGCAGCCAGTGGGCCAGCTCCACATAGGGATTGCCCCGCAACTTGCAGAAGACCGTGGCGGCTTCGATGGCCTTGTAGGCAACGCTGTTGAGTTTGCCGAACAGCGCCGCGCGACTGATTTCACCCATGCTCTGTGCTCCTTGGTGTTTGTGCGGTAGTGGCCTGATCGGCGTAATGCCGGGCCAGTATTAGGTCCTTGGCATCGCTGCCGGGTTGGCCGAGCCAGGTGTTGAAACCCAGGCGCTGGCGGCCGTTGAGTTGCAGCTTGGGCACTTCGTCCTGCTGCAGGACCAGGTTCAGGTCCCAGTCCAGTTCATGGCCCAGGTACTCGGCGACCCAGGCCACCAGTTCCTTGAACTGCGGGCCATCGGGCAGCATGCCCAGGTAGGCGTCGAGCTTCAGCGGGCCGAGGCGGATGCGGAATTTGTGCTGGCGGTCCCAGACATGGCTGCCCAGGCAGAAGTCCACCCCCAGCTGGTGCGAGCGCACCCCGAGGCGGCTGCGCTCCGGCAGTTCCAGCCACTGGCCGACGTATTCCTCGATCTCCACCGGCAGGCCGAAATACTCGCTGATGATCGCCCGCAGGCCGTCGGGGTAGCGGGTCTGGGCCGCCAGGTGGCCGCTGTAGTGGAGCTTGGCGGTGTCGGCTATCAACCCCTGCTTGAGCAGGCTGGGCATACCCCGGCCACTCAAGGCCGCCAGCCGCGCCGACCAGTAGTCGTCGTTCGGGCGGTCGTGGCTCACGGTGGGCCGGGCTTCGGCCCAGGCCCGGTAGAACAGGCTCAGCAGACGGTGATGGAACACATCGAGAAAGCGCTTGCTGGTGCTGTCGGCATTGTTGCGCTGGCGCTCGCGCACGTATTCGGTGAGGTGCAGCGGCAGCGGGCCGTTGGGCCCGCCGAGGCCGAAGAAGAACTGCTCCAGGCGGCTGGCGGCGCCGTCGCTGCCGGGGGTGACTGCGGCCAGGGTGGCCGGGGCGAAGCTGCAGTCGGCCTGCTGGCCAAGGCGCAACGGGTCGTCTGCCAGGCGCAGCGAGTGGCCGAAGCGCGGCAGTTGTGGCGACAGGCATTCGATGCGCCGCAAGGCCTGGAAGAAGTCGTACTCCCAGGGCTCGGCGTGCATCGCCGCCAGCGTATTCAAAGAGTCGGACGCCGTCCGGGCTTGGCTTTCCATCGCATGATCTCGCCGCGCTCGGTGGTGCGCACCACCGTCTCGGTAAAACTGTTGATCGACACGTAGCGTGCCAGGAAGCGCTCGAACACGGCGCCGAGGAGGAACACCCCGGTACCGCGAAACGCGTTTTCATCGAATTCCAGGGTGATCTCCAGGCCGCGGCCGAAGACGATCGGCCCGGGCATCGGCAGGCGCCGGGTCACCGCCTTGCTGCTGACTTCCCGCAGGCCCTCGATCTGCAACTGCAGGGCCGCGTCGTTGCTGTCGCCGTACAACCGCAGCAGCTCGCGCAGGGCCGCCGCGCCCTGGCCCTGTTCGCTGAGCGACAGGTAGTTCAGCGACAGCTGGCTGATCAGGCGCCAGGCCTTGCCGTCGTGGGCATGGCTGGGCCGCGGTCGGCTGGGGCCGGCCAGGCAGCGGATGGCCTGCACCGGGGCGCTGTCGGCCAGGGTGAAGTCGGTCTTGCCGTTGCCGGTATTCATGAACAGCGGCAGGTCGCGGTTGGTGCACAGGGCGCTGACCCCGAGCTGGCGCAGGTCGTGGCGATAGGGCGCCTGCTGGCTGTCCACCAGGCTGACGAACGACTCGCTGCCGATATAGGTGGAGCGCGGGCCATTGCGGCGCTGGTCGCTGGACAGCACCCGCGGCTCGCGCCGGACCATGTAGTAGGCCTGGTCGCGGCCGTAGCGCGACGGATCGCGCACCGCGTAGAACGGCAGGAACGGCTGTTCCGGCCCGGTGCCGTGGCCGCTGAGGCTGGTCAGCGAGTGCACCTCGAAATCCATCGGCCGGGTGCGGTCGGCGATCACATGGTGCTCGTTGACCCGGTCGGACAGGTGGATGCGGTCCAGGCGTTTGGGAAACAGGTTGATCGCCGGGGTGCAGAAGGGCACGAACTGGGCCGCGCCCACGCTGCCTTCCAGGCTCTGCTCGAAGCGCTCGAACAGCACGATCAGCTCCAGTTCCTGTCCGGAGCAGCGCTGCACCGCGCGGCCCAGCTGGGCGAATTCGACGAACAGGAAGCGGTTGGGCAGGGCGAAGTATTCCTGCAACAGGCGATAGCCCTGGAAGGCCTGGGGCACCACCGGCAGCGCGGCGTCGCGGTCATCGAAACCCCGGGAGCGCAGGGCGTCCTGGGGCAGGCGCTCGACCCAGTCGCCACCCGGGGCCCGGGCGAACACTGCGCAGGCATTGCCCAGCAGTTGTTCGTAGAGGCGAAACGGCAGCTCGTCATTGCCATTCAGGTACAGCGGCAGCTCGTTCAGCGCCAGGCTGTTGAACGGCAGCTCGGCGCCGGTGCGCAAGGTCAGGCGCAGCCCTGCCTTGGCCTTGGGCTCGCTGGCGGCCAGGCGCCCGAGCACCGCCGCCGGGTTGCCGAAGTATTCGGCCTGGGCCACTTGCAGCGGCCACAGGGTGACCGGGTGCGCGGTGCGGTATTCGCAGCAGGTCTGGGTGTCGCGACCGAGGGCGGCGCGCAGGCTGGTGTCGCGCTCCAGGGTGAAGCCGCTGCTCAGGGAACCTTCGTCGGGATCGGCCTGCAACTGCACCACGGTCATCGACGGGGTCGGCGCCAGGTAGTGCGGGTAGGCGATCTCCAGCAGGTTATGGGTGAAGGTCGGGTACTCGGCGTCGAGTTTCAGCTGCACCCGCGCGGTGAGGTAGGCGAAGCCTTCCAGCAGGCGCTCGACATAGGGGTCGGCGCAGTCCATGCCCGACAGGGTCAGGCGGCTGGCGATCTTCGGGTATTCCTTGGCGAACTCCGCGGCGCTTTCGCGCACGTGGTGCAGTTCCTGGTTGTACAGCTCCAGCAGGCGCGGGTTCATGCGCGCCTCCGGGAATCGGCATGCACCACCCGCACATGGCCGGATTCCAGGTCCATGTCGGTTTGCAGCAGCAGGCGCAGGGGCATCGGCTGGGCCCACAGGTCACCCTCGATCTCGAAGCTCAGGGCGTTGTGGTTCATCTCGCCGGGCGCGGTGCGCGCGCGAACCCGCAGGCTGCTGCGCAGGATGCGCGGTTCGAAGGTGGCGATGGCCTGGTGGATCAGCGCCTCCAGGGCCGGTATATCGATGCTCGAAGCGCTGTACCCGGCCAGGGCCGGTAGGCCGTAGTTGACCACCGAGGTGCCGGCGGCAGTGTGCAGGGTGGCATCGGCTTCGAGCAGGGAAGTGGTGTTGAGCAGCCAGGCCAGGTCCCGCAGTACCGAGGCCTTGAGCTGGCTCAGGGAGAGTACGCGTTTGTCCGGGCTTTCTTTCAGGTTGCCGGGTTCATCGTCGGTCAGACGATCCAGCAGTGAAGGTTGCAAGCGATCGCGGGCGGCGATGTCGGTGACCAAAGGGTTCGCTCCAGGATCGAATGGCGCAGGCGTGACGTCACGAAAAGGGGCACAACCAAAGACTTGCGAGGACGGATTCCTCGCCACCCGTCCCCACGCTCGGCGCGCGGGGCGGGTCGGTGGGCGGCCCCGCGCCCCGC
>NZ_JAGEKI010000032.1:0-19686 GCF_049887815.1 Pseudomonas sp. NFXW11
ATCCCGAACTCAGTAGTGAAACGATGCATCGCCGATGGTAGTGTGGGGTTTCCCCATGTGAGAGTAGGTCATCGTCAAGATTAAATTCCGAAACCCCAATTGCGAAAGCAGTTGGGGTTTTGTCTTTATGTAGAAGTTACTGATTTTGCTGGTACGTTAGACACTTATGTCCAACGGCTCAGCCACAGAATTTCTTGACGACCATAGAGCATTGGAACCACCTGATCCCATCCCGAACTCAGCAGTGAAACGATGCATCGCCGATGGTAGTGTGGGGTTTCCCCATGTGAGAGTAGGTCATCGTCAAGATTAAATTCCGAAACCCCTGTCTGCTCACGCAGGCAGGGGTTTTGTTTTTGCGCTGAATAATTGTCAGCTACCAGCTTCGCCCATCAGAGAGTGCGATAACGCAACGCTATCGGCAGGATCGGGGAAGGCAGCGCAGAGGCTCTGGAACGCCGTTCGGCGGGTTGTTACAAATTCTTCGCGCTAATTCGGATAAATATCTAAGGGTTCCGCGATTCTTGCCGAAAGACTAATGAGACGTGCGTGCACCAAAGTAGAGCGGTCAGAGAATGTCGCCTGCGCAGTTACATGGAATGTCGCATTCCGGACGCATCCCCACTTTCTGCATAAGAAGTCCCATGAAATGAATCTCAAGTTCAGCCATAAAATCCTTTTGGCCGCCTCCGGCGTAGTGGTGCTGGCTTTTGCGTTGTTCACCTTGTACAACGACTACCTGCAACGGAACACCATCCGACAGAATCTCGAGTCCTCCATCCAGCAGGCGGGGGAGCTCACCTCCAGCAGCGTGCAGAACTGGATGAGTGGCCGCATCCTGGTACTCGAGAACCTCGCGCAGAACGTTGCCCACCAAGGTCGCAACGCCGATTTCCCAGGGCTGGTGGATCAGCCGGCCTTCACCTCGAACTTCCAGTTCACCTATGTCGGCCAGGCTAACGGTACCTTCACCCAGCGCCCAGACGCGAAGATGCCAGATGGCTACGACCCTCGTCAGCGTCCCTGGTACAAACAGGCCGTTACCGCCGACAAGACCATGCTGACCCCGCCCTATATGGCAGCCGTAGGCGGTCTGGTGGTCACCATCGCCATGCCGGTGAAGAAGCAGGGTGAATTGCTGGGCGTGGTCGGTGGCGACCTGAGCCTGGAAACCCTGGTGAAGATCATCAACTCCGTGGACTTCGGCGGCCTTGGCCACGCTTTCCTAGTCAGCGCCGACGGTCAGGTGATCGTCAGCCCGGACAAAGACCAGGTGATGAAGAACCTCAAGGACATCTACCCTGGTGCCAACGTGCGGATCGCCAGTGGCAACCAGGAAGTGGTGCTGAACAAGCAGGAGCGCATCCTCTCCTTCACCCCGGTGACCGGCCTGCCGAACGCCGAGTGGTACATCGGTCTGTCCATCGACAAGGACAAGGCCTACGCGCCCCTGAGCCAATTCCGTACGTCCGCCTTGATCGCCATGTTTATCGCCGTGGCGGTGATTGCGGTACTGCTGACTCTGCTGATCCAGGTGCTGATGCGTCCGCTGACCACCATGGGCCGCGCTATGCAGGACATCGCCCAGGGTGAAGGTGACCTGACCCGACGCCTTGTGGTGGAAAGCAAGGATGAGTTCGGTGAGCTGGGCAGTTCGTTCAACCAGTTCGTGGAGCGTATCCATGCCTCGATTTCCGAAGTGTCCTCGGCCACCCGCCAGGTCCACGATCTGTCGCAACGGGTAATGGCTTCGTCCAACGCCTCGATCATCGGTTCCGATGAGCAGAGCGCCCGCACCAACAGCGTGGCCGCGGCGATCAACGAATTGGGCGCGGCTACCCAGGAAATCGCCCGCAACGCTGCCGATGCCTCGCAGCATGCCAGTGGCGCCAGCGAACAAGCCGACGACGGTCGCCAAGTGGTGGAGCAGACCATCCAGGCCATGACCGAGCTGTCGCAGAAGATCAGCCTGTCTTGCACCCAGATCGAGACCCTGAACGCCAGCACCGACAACATCGGGCACATCCTCGACGTGATCAAGGGTATCTCCCAGCAAACCAACCTGCTGGCCCTCAACGCGGCTATCGAAGCGGCCCGTGCCGGTGAAGCCGGTCGTGGTTTTGCCGTGGTGGCCGACGAGGTGCGCAACCTGGCACACCGTACCCAGGAGTCGGCGGAAGAGATCCACAAGATGATCACTTCGCTGCAGATCGGCTCCCGCGAGGCGGTGTCGACCATGAACGCCAGCCAGGCGTCCAGCGAAGAGAGCGTCGAAGTGGCCAACCAGGCCGGTGCACGACTGGTCAGCGTGACTCAGCGAATCGGCGAGATCGACGGCATGAACCAGTCGGTGGCTGCTGCTACCGAGGAACAGACCGCGGTGGTGGAGACCCTCAACGTCGACATCAGCCAGATCAACCTGCTGAACCAGCAGGGCGTGGCCAACCTCAACGAGACCCTCAAGGACTGTGATGCTCTGTCGCAACAAGCCAGCCGCCTGAAGCAGCTGGTGGACAGCTTCAAGATCTGAGGCCTTCCAGCCCCGTCTCGCAAGCCCGCTCCTGCCTCAAGGCAGGGCGGGCTTTTTCATGACCGGCGTTCAGGCCAGCAGTTCCCCCAGCAGCCCCAGGTGCGTGTTGATCACCTGCAGCAGGCGCTGACGCTGGGACTTGATGAAAAAGTGGTTGCCCTGCACCTCGATCAGCTCGAACTCGCGACGTGTGAATTCACGCCAGTTGAGCATCTGGCTGGCATTGGCCAGCGGGTCCTCGCTGCCATGGAAGGCCGTCAGCGGTACTTCGAGACAGCCGCTGGAGGTGTCGTACCAGGTTTCAAAGAGCTTCAGCCCAGTGCGCAGCAAATGCTCGTAGGAGTGCAGCTCGCTCTGCCTCCGGGGTATCTCCAGCGGGCTGCCACCCAGGCTCAGGATCTCTTCGCGAAAGGCCTCCAGGGGCAAGGAGTGCAACAGGGGGCGGCGCGGCAGGCTATCGGGGCTGCGACAGCCGGAAACGAACAGATGACGAGTCCGTCCGGGAAAACGCTGCTGGGCGTACTTGCTGGTCTCGTAGGCCAGCAGCGCCCCCAGGCCGTGGCCGAACAGTGCGTGGGGCTCACCCAGCCAGGGCTCGAGCGCAGCGAAGGTGTTCTCCAGCAGACTCGGCCAGTTGTCATAGGGCGCTTCGTCACGGCGCGACCCATGTCCAGGCAGATTGACCACCACCAGCTCGATATGATCGGCCAGGCCAGTGGCCCATACCCGCAGCTGTTCGGCGGCGGCACCGACCTGTGGAAAGCAGATCAGGCGGATCCGCGTGGCCGGTCCGGAGTTGACCACCAAGGTCCATTGTCGGGTGTCGGTATACACAGCTTTTCCTTAAGCAAGAGACCGGCAGTTGTACTCGGCGGGCCTGGGGCCGCTGGTGCCGAGCAGGGCTCGGGCGCCGAAGGCCTCTAACATAGTGGCTGATGACGATGAATGCACCTTTGGGCGCGGCAAATTCTCCAGGCATTGTCAGGACCTGCCCGGTCATCAGCGGCTATTCTGCACAGGTTCGATACGGACCTTCGCCCGGTAGCCGGTGATTGCAAGGTGCCATTGTCTTTTGCCGGGCCAGCCTGCACCATCAGCCGATTCACCATAGCTCCCATGGACTCATCGCATTGGCGGCACCTTCAGCTCTCTTCCGGACCCTGCGCTGGTTCTGCTCGGCACTGCTGCTGGCGGGCATGCTACTGGGCGGCCTGCACGCCGACTGGGACTTCTCCCAGATCAGTCGTCGGGCCACGGCGCTCTATGGTCCCCTGGGTCAGGGCCAGCAACGCATCGATGCCTGGCAGCATTTGCTGGCCACGCAAAAGCAGGTCTCCGAGGCTGAGCAACTGAAAGTGGTCAACCTGTTCTTCAACAAGAACATGCGCTACATGGAAGACATTGACCTGTGGCATCAGGTCGACTACTGGGAAACCCCGATCGAGGCCCTGTGGAAGGGCGCCGGCGATTGCGAGGACTATGCCATCGCCAAGTACTTCAGCCTGCGCCACCTGGGGGTCTCCAGTGACAAATTGCGCATCACCTACGTCAAGGCCTTGCGGCAGAATCGTGCGCACATGGTCCTGACCTACTATTCCAGCCCGGACGCCATGCCGCTGGTGCTCGACAGCCTGGAGGACGCGATCCGTCCGGCCAGCGAGCGGACCGACCTGCTGCCGGTGTACTCCTTCAACGCCGAAGGCTTGTGGTTGCCAGGGACCAAGGGCAACAAGCGAGTGGGCGACACCAAGCGCCTGTCCCGCTGGCAGGATGTACTGAAAAAAATGCAGGCCGAAGGATTTCCGGTCGAGACGACTAACTAGGAGCACCAGCCCAGATGTCCTTGTTCAAACAACTGTTGATCGCAATCTGTGTGTTCCTGGTGGTGGCCTTCAGTGGCAGCTTCATGGTCAGCCTGGAAAGCTCGCGCACCCAGTACGTCAATCAGCTGCGCTCCCATGCCCAGGATGCCGCCACCGCCCTGGCCTTGTCGCTGACGCCGAATATCGATGACCCGGCGATGGTCGAACTGATGGTCAGCTCGATCTACGACAGCGGCTACTACGCCAGCATCCGCGTGGTGGACCTGGCCACCGACAAGACCATAGTCGAGCGCAGTGGCATTCCGGAAGTCAGCAACGTGCCCCAGTGGTTCGTCAAGCTCATCGGCCTGGAGCCGGCCGGTGGCGATGCCATCGTCAGCCGTGGCTGGGAGCAGGCGGCGCGGGTCGAAGTGCTCAGCCACCCGATGTTCGCCGTTGCCAAGCTCTGGCAGAGCGCCCTGGGCAGCCTGGGCTGGTTGTTGATCTGTGGTGCGGTGAGCGCGGTGCTGGGTGCCTTGCTGCTGCGTCGCCAGCTCAGGCCCCTGGACTACATGGTCCAGCAATCCCACGCCATCGCCCGGCGTGAGTTTCTCAGCCTGCCGCAACTGCCCCGAACCCCGGAACTGCGTCGGGTGGTGCAGGCCATGAACCAGATGGTGGAGAAGCTCAAGGCACTGTTCCAGGAGCAGGCCGAACGCAGCGAGAAGCTGCGTATCGAGTCCTACCAGGACAGCCTGACCGGCCTGGCCAACCGACGCTATTTCGAAATGCAGCTCAATGCCCGGGTCAGCAACCCGGAGCAGGCCAGCTCCGGCTACCTGCTGCTGTTGCGGGTCAAGGACCTGGCCGGCCTCAACCAACGCCTGGGTGGCCAGCGCACCGACCAGCTGCTGCAAGCGGTGGGCGAGCAACTGCTGCGTGAGTGCAATAAGTACCCGGAAACCCACAACCTGGTGACCCGCGTCCGCGGTGGCGAATTCGCCGTGCTGGCGCCGGGCCTGGTGCGTGAGGAAGCTATCCAGCTGGCCCAGAGCCTGGACAGTGCCCTGGGCAACCTGCACGCCACCGGTGCTACTGATGTGGCTTCGGTGGCCTCCATTGGCCTGGCAGCCTTTGCCCACGGCGATTCGCCGCAAGCGGTGCTGAGCCTTGGCGACCAGGCCCTGGCCCAGGCCGAGGCCCAGGGCGACGTCAGTTGGGCCTGCCTCGACCAGGGCTCCAGCGCCCAGCTGGGGGACGACCATCACACTTGGCACCGATTGCTGGATCGGGCGCTGACCGAACAGCGCTTCCAGTTGTATTTCCAGCCAGTGGTGGCGACTCGGGACACCACGCAGGTCTTGCACTACAAGGTGCTGTCACGGCTGCTGGATGAGCAGGGCCAGACCATCCCCGCGGGGCAGTTCCTGCCCTGGCTGGAGCGTTTCGCCTGGACCGCGCGCCTCGATCTGCTGATGCTCGAGCAGGTACTGAAACAGATGGCCGGACACCAGGACAGCCTGGCCCTGAACCTCTCCGCAGCCACCCTGGCCGAGCCCCAGGCCCTGAACCGAGTGTTCGAGATCCTGCGCCAGCATGCCGACCTGGGGCCACGCCTGACCCTGGAAATCGGCGAAGAACAGCTGCCCGACCAGGCCCTGCTGGAGCAGTTGACCCGGCGCCTGCGAGAGCTGGGCTTCTCCCTCAGCCTGCAGCGCTTTGGTGGCCGTTTCAGCATGATCGGCAACCTGGCGCGCCTGGGCCTGGCCTACCTGAAGATCGATGGCAGCTACATCCGCGACATCGATCAGGAAAGCGACAAGCGCCTGTTTATCGAGGCCATCCAGCGCGCCGCCCACAGCATCGACCTGCCGCTGATCGCCGAACGGGTCGAGACCCAGGGCGAGCTGCAAGTGATTCGCGAGATGGGGCTGTATGGCGTGCAGGGGCAACTGTTCGGCGAACCGGCGCCCTGGAAATGAACGCACTCGCCGGTAGCCGGCTCCTAACAGCCAGTAGGAGCCGGCTACCGGCGAAGGGCTTTCAGATCAATCCGGTTTCATCATCATTGATCAACTGGCTGAGCCCGCCCAGGGCCTCACGGGCCTGGTTGCGGTCCAGCAGTTTGGCCTGGGCCGCTGCCGGCAAGTCGGTGACGCGGATCACCCCCTTGCTGGTCAGTACCTGAATCAAGTCGTCGAGCACCCGGATCATATCCAGGTCGCTGTGCTTGAGCTGCTTGAGACTGACTTCCACCGCCTCATTGGCGTACCAGGTCTGGATCTCGTGGTGATCGGCGGGCAGTGTCTCGGTGGCTTCGGCGAAAGCGGCGGCTTCCACGCGAATCAGCAGGCCTTGTGCATCGCGTTGCACGTAGAACATGGCGAATCCCTCAGGCATTTGTTTCGGCGTCGGGCAGCCAGCAGCACAGGCCCACGCAGCATTCAGAGCGCGAGTATGCGTTGCGCCGAGACAATCGTCACGATGCAGGCGGCAAGCCGATGTCCGCTGGCCACCCGCAAGGGTGGCCAACGGTGGCCGATCAGCTGTTGTTATGGTCGATCTTGATGGTCGGGTCGCTACCGGCGATCAACGAGTTGATGCTGGCATTGGACCAGTTGTTGCCTTCCAGCTTGATCGTCACGTCAGCATTGGCCAGGCCGCCGGCGGCGTTGAGCTTGCCTTCGGAGCTGACCTGCAGGGTCGAGACCCCGTCCACGGTGGTGATCTTGAGGAAGTTGTCGATGGTGCTGGCGCTCTCGCCCTGCAGCAGGTCGCGCAGGTCGATGCGGTCGCCTTCGCTGGCCTTGAAGTCCTTGATCACATCGTTGCCGATGTCGCCGGCCTTCCAGACGAAGGTATCGGCACCCGAACCGCCGATCAGGATGTCGTTGCCCTGACCACCGATCAAGGTGTCGTTGCCCGTGCCGCCCAGCAGGATGTCATTGCCCTTGCCGCCATCGAGCAGGTCATTGCCGCCCTGGCCGAAGAGAATGTCATTGCCGGCGCCGCCCAGCAGGGTGTCGTTGCCGTCATGGCTGCCAGACACATCGAACTCGGTGTAGTGCTCGGTGATGTACTGGTGCACGTTGCTGGTGGTGACCTTGCTCACATCGACCCCTGTCTGCTTGGCCACATAGGCCTGCATGGCCTGGTAACCCTCACCGGCAACGCCGTTGAAGCTCACCAGGTCGCCGAACAGGATGTCGTTGCCATCGCCGCCGCTGACGGTGTCCGCCCCCGGCATAGTGGCTTCAGTATGGCCGATGATCGAGTTGGCCAGGTCCTTCGGATCGATATTGGTCTGCGGCTTGCCATCGGTGTCGTACGGCTTGAGGTCATTGAGGCTGACATCGCTGTTCAGGCCGATCGCTTCCACCTGGGACAGCTTGCTCAGCAGCACGAAGCCGTCATTGGAGTTGCTGGTGGTGGCCGAGTTGGTGCTGCTGCCACTACCGGCCAGGCTGGACAGCTCGTAGGTGCCGTCACCCTGGGCGTGCAGGGTGCCCAGGTTCTTGCTGCTCCACGAACCCCAGCTGCTGTTGTAGGTCTGCAGGGTCATGGTGCCGTCGCTGCCCACACTCAGGTAATGGGTGTTGTCGATGTACTTGCCGAAGGTATCGCCCAGCTTGTAGTTGCTGGTATTGACCACATCGTCGAGCTTCGGCCCGCCACCGTAGAGCGTCGGGTTGGTCTGCTCGCCGCTCTGGTAGTAGGTCGGCTTACCGTCGGTGATGAAGTACGTCAGGTTGGTGGCATTGGTGTTGCCGGTGGCCTGGCTGCTCTGGAAGAAGTTGGCCGTGGCCTTGAACACGTCTTCATAGTTGGTACCGCCGCCGGAGCTCATCGAGTCCAGCACGGCCTTGAGCTGGGCCAGGGCGTTCGGGTCGTTGAGGTTCACCGACACCGACTTGTTGACCTGGGTGTCGAAGTCCGCGAGGAAGATATTCACCGTGCCCGAGCTGCTGCTGCCGATGCTGTTCTTCAGGGTGTTGAACACCGAAGTCAGCGAATCCTTGGCCGCAGCAATGGACGAGCTACTCATGCTGCCCGAACTGTCCACCATGAAGGCGATGTTGTAGTTGGTGCCCGGGACCACGGTCAGGCCGCCGATGTCGGCAACCACGATATCGTTGCCATCGGTGCCGGTGACGGTATCGTCGCCGGAGGTCGCGACCACGGCGTTGTACACCGCCGGGTAGACCTTGACCGGGATCTGCGCCGAAGTGCTGGCAGAACCGCCCAGGGACTCGGTGGAGGTCGAAGTCACGTTGAGGTTGAAGGTGCCGTTGTAGTAAGGCGGCGGAGTGACCGTCAGGTTGCCCAGGTTCCAGCCGGTGACATTGGCTTCGCCGGAGGTCGCGGTGGCGGTGAAGGTATGCCCGGCGCCATCGCTGAGGACTGAGCCTGCAGGAATGCCGCTGATCTTCACGCTCAGGGTTTCCGAGCCGTCGGTATCGGTCAGGCCGGTGCTGATCTTCGACAGGTGCACGCTGCCGCCTTCGCCGCCCTCATTGAGCTTGTAGCCGTCGTAGTAACCCTCGCCGTTGCTGCCGTGCAGGTCGGAAACCGTGACGCCGGCATTGGTCAGGTCGGTAACGCTGGGGTACAGCGGCACCCCGGCATTGCTCAGGTCCATGGCGGCGCCGCCATTGACCGACAGGTTGACGTCGTAGCTGCCCGGGCCACTCTGGTTGTGGTGGTAGATATCGAGGGTGTAGTAGCCGCTGGTGGTCGGGGTGAAGGTACCGTTGAGGTTGCCCCCTGCGCCCCAGGTGGTGCTGGCCACGTTCTTGCCACCGATGGTCACCAGCAGGCTGTCATCGCCGGTGCCGGAGAAGGTGTAGGACTTGCCGGCCTCCAGATAGATCAGGCCGGAGGTCTTCGACGCCGTGCCGGCGGCTACGCTGCCGTCGGACTGGACGTTGGTCGCCAGGCTGCTGCTGTTGGGCTTGCCGGCCGCGTCGATCACCGACTTCAGGGTGCTGGCGGAAGCGCCGCTGCCGTCGGTGCCCAGGCCGCTGAGGCCGGTCCAGACTTCCTTGAGCAGGCCCACCGAGTTGACGTTGTTACCGGCCACGCTGAGGGTCGGTGCGTCGGCCACCGGGGTGATGTCGACCTTGACCGTACCCGTGTTGCCCAGGGCCTGGCCATCGGTTGGCTGGAACTTGATCTGCGCGTAGTCAGCCTGCTGGTTGCCCAGGCCGTTGCCGCCGTAGCCATCGGTGCCGGATTCGTTGGCGTCGGGCATGAAGCGCAGCTTGCCGGCGTCGATATCGGCCTTGCTGAAGGTCTGGTTGTTGGCCACGTCCTTCCAGGTCGAACCGTCCAGGTATTGCAGTTTCCCTTCACCTGGCAACTGGGTGATCTTCACCCCGAGGCTGCTGGCCGGGCTATCGACGTCACTCACGCCGAAGTTGGACCAGGTCAGGGCCAGCGGCGTGTCCTCGGTGCCGGTCACGGCGCCACCGGTGGCCACCGGCGCATCGTTCACCGCCACCACGTTGACCGTGGTGGTGGCGACGTTGGAGTAGTTGCCACCGTCGGTCACGGTCACGGTGATGGTCCGCGGTGTGGTGCTCGGGTCCTCACTGTTGTTGGTGAAGGTGATGTTCTTGATCTGCTGCATGTAGTCGGCCAGCGTGGCGCTGCCCGACAGGGTCAGGGTGATCGAACCGTCCTTGCTGTTGGCATTGATAGTGATGCCGTTGACGCTGTTGCCCAGGTTCAGCGAGTCCCCTGGCTGACGGTTGGTCAGCACGATGGTGGCGCCGGTGAGCAGGGTGCTGTCCGGGTCGGTGATGCTCAGGTCGGTGTCGGCGATCGACACCCCAGGCCCGCTGGTGCCTTCGGTGAAGGTGACCTTGTAGTCGGCCCCGGTGGCACCGCTGGAGTTGTTGGCATCCAGATCGATGACCGGTGGTGCATCGTTGTCGATGATCGACGTGGTGACGCTGCCGTTGTTGCCGCTGACCACCAGGTTTTCAAAGTTGCCGCCCGTTGCCGAGTCGATCTTGACCACGAAGTTTTCCGTGGCTTCGGTGATCTTGTCGTCGATAGTGGCCACATTGAAGGTGGCGCTGCTGGCGCCGGCCGGGATCTTCACGGTGTAGACACCGGTGAAATCCGAACCGTCGGTGGCGGTGCCGCTGTAGCTGATCTTCAGGGTGACTTCGGTTTGCGCCGGGTGCGTCAGGCTCACGGTGTAGCTGGCGGCCTGGCCTTCGGTGACCGAAGTGCTGCCGCTGATGCTGACCGTGGTGGTGTCGATGGTGTCGGTGACATTGGTCACCGCTGGCGTGCCATCGGTCACCAGCTTCTCGAAGTTGCCACCCGTGGCGTTGGTGATGGAGGCATTGACCTTGCCGGCGTCGATATAAACGTCATCCGCCGGAGCGGCAACGGTCACAGTACCGGAAGTGGCGCCGGCCGCGATGGTGATCACCGCGCCATTGCTCAGGGTCACGGTCACCGGGGTACCGGCGGCATTGGTCAGGGTGGCGGTATAGACGATGGAACCGCCCTCGGCCACGGTGCCAGTGGCGCTGAGGCTGAGGTTGGTGGTGTCCACGGTATCGGTCACTGTGGTGCTGACCGGGGTCTTGTTGGCCACCAGATTCTCGTAGTTGCCACCGCTCACATTGGTGATGGAGTTGGTCAGCGGGGTATGGCCGACCAGCACATCGTTCGGTGCGGTGATGCTCACGGAACCGGTAGTCTCGCCGACCGGGATGGTGATCTTCTCGCCATTGGCCAGGGTCACCACCACTGGCGAGCCAGTGACAGGCGCAGTGACAGTCGCGGTGTAGGTGACGTTGCCACCTTCGGTCGCCGAAGGCGTGGCCTTCAGCGATACGGTGGAGGTATCGATGGTGTCGGTCACATCGGTGACGGCTGGCGTGGTGCTTGGCACCAGCTTCTCGAAGTTGCCACCTTCGGCCTTGGTGATGGTGGCTTCGACTTTGCCCGCATCCTTGTACACATCATCGGCAGGAGCTGCGACGGTGACGGTGCCGGTGGTTTTGCCAGCTTCGATGGTGATCACCGCGCCATTGCTCAAGGTCACGGTGACTGGCGTGCCCGCGGCGTTGGTCAGGGTGGCGGTATAAACAATGGAACCACCTTCGGCCACGCTGCCAGTGGCGCTGAGACTGAGGTTGGTGGTGTCCACGGTGTCGGTCACGGTAGTGCTGACCGGGGTTTTATCAGCCACCAGCTTCTCGAAGTTGCCACCGCTGACATCGGTAATGGAGTTGGTCAGCGGGGTATGGCCGACCAGTACATCGTTCGGTGCAGTGATATTCACCGAACCTGTGGTTTCACCAACCGGGATGGTGATTTTTTCACCATTAGCCAGAGTGACCACCACGGGCGAGCCGGTAACCGGCGCTGTGACGGTAGCGGTGTAGGTGACGGTGCCACCTTCAGCCGCCGAAGGCGTGGCTTTCAGCGACACGGTCGAAGTGTCGATGGTGTCGGTCACGTCGGTCACGGCCGGTGTGGTGCTCGGTACCAGCTTCTCGAAGTTACCGCCTTCGGCCTTGGTGATGGTGGCTTCGACCTTGCCGGCGTCCTTGTACACATCGTCTGCCGGTGCAGCGACGGTGACGGTACCGGTGGTTGCCCCCGCGGCGATGGTAATCACCGCGCCATTGCTCAAGGTCACGGTCACCGGAGTGCCTGCTGCATTGGTCAGGGTGGCGGTGTAGGTGATCTGACCACCTTCAGCCACGGTGCCGGTTGCGCTCAGCGACAGGTTGGTGGTGTCCACGGTGTCGGTCACGGTGGTGTTGACCGGAGTCTTGTCGGCTACCAGCTTCTCGTAGTTACCGCCGCTGACATCGGTAATGGAGTTGGTCAGCGGGGTGTGGCCAACCAGGACATCGTTAGGCGCGGTGATACTCACTGAGCCGGTAGTTTCACCCACTGGAATGGTGATCTTCTCGCCATTGGCCAGGGTGACCACCACGGGCGAGCCGGTAACCGGCGCCGTGACGGTGGCGGTATAGGTGACGTTGCCACCTTCGGCCGCCGAAGGCGTGGCCTTCAAGGACACGGTCGAAGTGTCGATGGTATCGGTCACATCGGTCACGGCCGGAGTGGTGCTCGGTACCAGCTTCTCGAAGTTGCCACCTTCGGCCTTGGTGATAGTGGCTTCGACTTTGCCGGCGTCCTTGTAAACGTCATCGGCAGGTGCGGCGACAGTCGCAGTACCGGAAGTGGCGCCGGCCGCGATGGTAATCACCGCGCCGTTGCTCAGGGTCACAGTGACCGGGGTACCGGCGGCATTGCTCAGGGTGGCGGTGTAGACAATGGAACCGCCTTCAGCCACAGACGGGGTAGCACTGAGGCTGAGGTTGGTGGTGTCCACAGTGTCGGTCACGGTGGTGCTGACCGGAGTCTTGTCGGCTACCAGCTTCTCGTAGTTGCCGCCGCTGACATCGGTAATGGAGTTGGTCAGCGGGGTGTGGCCAACCAGGACATCGTTAGGTGCAATGACGTTTACCGAGCCCGTGGTTTCGCCCACTGGAATGGTGATCTTCTCGCCATTGGCCAGGGTCACGGTGACCGGGGAACCCGTCACTGGAGCGGTGACGGTGGCGGTGTAAGTGACGGTACTGCCCTCTGCTGCCGAAGGCGTGGCTTTCAGCGACACAGTGGAAGTGTCGATGGTGTCGGTCACATCGGTAACCGCTGGCGTGGTGCTCGGCACCAGCTTCTCGAAGTTGCCACCTTCGGCCTTGGTGATAGTGGCTTCGACCTTGCCGGCGTCCTTGTAAACGTCATCGGCTGGCGCGGCAACGGTGACGGTGCCGGACGTGGCACCTGCGGCGATGGTGATCACCGCGCCATTGCTCAGGGTCACGGTCACCGGGGTGCCGGCGGCGTTGGTCAGTGTGGCGGTGTAGGTGATGGAGCCACCTTCGGCCACAGTGCCGGTCGCACTCAGGGACAGATCGGTGGTGTCGGTGGTATCGGTCACTGTGGTGCTGACCGGCGTCTTGTCGGCCACCAGCTTCTCGAAGTTGCCACCGCTGACATCGGTAATGGAGTTGGTCAGCGGGGTGTGGCCAACCAGGACATCGTTAGGTGCAGTGATATTCACCGAGCCAGTGGTTTCACCGACCGGAATGGTGATTTTTTCACCATTGGCCAGAGTCACGGTGACTGGGGAGCCGGTCACTGGAGCGGTGACGGTAGCGGTATAGGTAACCGTTCCGCCTTCGGCAGCAGACGGTGTGGCTTTCAGCGACACGGTGGAAGTGTCGATGGTGTCGGTCACATCGGTCACGGCCGGGGTGGTGCTTGGCACCAGCTTCTCGAAGTTGCCGCCTTCGGCCTTGGTGATGGTGGCTTCGACCTTGCCCGCGTCTTTGTAAACATCATCGGCCGGAGCGGCGACGGTTACGGTACCGGTGGTCTTGCCGGCTTCGATGGTTATCACCGCGCCGTTGGACAGGGTCACGGTCACAGGAGTGCCGGCCGCATTGGTCAGCGTGGCGGTATAAACAATCGATCCACCTTCGGCCACAGTGCCGGTAGCACTCAGCGACAGATCGGTGGTGTCGGTGGTATCGGTCACCGTGGTGCTGACCGGAGTCTTGTCGGCTACCAGCTTCTCATAGTTGCCGCCGCTGACATCAGTGATGGAGTTGGTCAGCGGAGTGTGGCCAACCAGCACGTCATTAGGTGCAGTGATGCTTACCGAACCTGTGGTTTCACCCACTGGAATGGTGATCTTCTCGCCATTGGCCAGGGTCACGGTGACCGGGGAGCCAGTCACTGGAGCTGTGACCATGGCGGTGTAAGTGACGGTGCCGCCTTCGGCTGCCGACGGTGTGGCTTTCAGCGACACGGTGGAAGTGTCGATGGTATCGGTCACGTCGGTAACAGCTGGCGTGGTGCTCGGCACCAGCTTCTCGAAGTTGCCGCCTTCAGCCTTGGTGATGGTGGCTTCGACCTTGCCAGCGTCTTTGTAGACATCATCGGCTGGCGCGGCAACGGTGACGGTGCCGGACGTGGCGCCTGCGGCAATGGTAATTACCGCGCCATTGCTCAAGGTTACGGTCACTGGCGAACCGGCAGCATTGCTCAGGGTCGCGGTGTAGATGATCGAGCCGCCTTCAGCCACGGACGGAGTGGCACTGAGGCCGAGGTCGGTGGTGTCCACGGTGTCGGTCACTGTGGTGCTGACCGGGGTCTTGTCGGCTACCAGATTCTCATAGTTGCCGCCGCTGACATCGGTGATGGCGTTGGTCAGCGGGGTATGGCCAACC
Source organism: Pseudomonas sp. NFXW11 (assembly GCF_049887815.1). Classification (NCBI taxonomy): domain Bacteria; kingdom Pseudomonadati; phylum Pseudomonadota; class Gammaproteobacteria; order Pseudomonadales; family Pseudomonadaceae; genus Pseudomonas; species Pseudomonas sp. NFXW11. The sequence goes on from NZ_JAGEKI010000032.1 coordinate 14,610, forward strand.
AGTACATCGTTAGGTGCAGTGATGCTCACCGAGCCGGTGGTTTCGCCCACTGGAATGGTGATCTTCTCGCCATTGGCCAGAGTGACCACCACAGGCGAACCGGTGACAGGCGCAGTGACGGTCGCGGTGTAGGTGACATTGCCGCCTTCGGCTGCCGAAGGCGTGGCCTTCAGCGATACGGTGGAGGTGTCGATGGTGTCGGTCACATCGGTCACGGCCGGGGTGGTGCTTGGCACCAGCTTCTCGAAGTTGCCGCCTTCGGCCTTGGTGATGGTGGCTTCGACCTTGCCGGCGTCCTTGTACACATCGTCGGCCGGAGCCGCGACAGTGACAGTGCCAGTAGTTTTGCCAGCCTCGATGGTGATCACCGCACCGTTGCTCAGGGTCACGGTCACCGGAGTGCCAGCAGCATTGGTCAGCGTGGCGGTATAAACAATCGAGCCGCCTTCCGCCACAGTACCGGTCGCGCTGAGCGAAAGATCAGTGGTGTCGACGGTATCGGTCACAGTAGTACTGACCGGGGTCTTGTCGGCCACCAGCTTCTCGTAGTTGCCGCCGCTGACATCGGTGATGGAGTTGGTCAGCGGAGTGTGGCCAGTCAGGGCGTCATTGGGCGCGCTGATGCTCACCGAGCCTGTGGTTTCACCCACTGGAATGGTGATTTTCTCACCATTGGCCAGGGTGACTACTACAGGAGAACCCGTGACTGGAGCCGTCACGGTGGCGGTATAGGTGACGTTGCCACCTTCAGCCGCCGAAGGCGTGGCCTTCAGCGACACGGTGGAGGTGTCGATGGTATCGGTGACGTCGGTAACGGCCGGTGCCGGATTGGTCACCAGCTTCTCGAAGTTACCGCCTTCAGCCTTGGTAATGGTGGCTTCGACCTTGCCGGCGTCCTTGTACACATCGTCGGCCGGAGCCGCGACAGTGACAGTGCCAGTAGTTTTGCCAGCCTCGATGGTTATCACCGCGCCGTTGGACAGGGTCACGGTCACCGGAGTGCCAGCAGCATTGGTCAGGGTGGCGGTATAAACAATCGAGCCGCCTTCCGCCACAGTACCGGTCGCGCTGAGCGAAAGATCAGTGGTGTCGACGGTATCGGTCACAGTAGTACTGACCGGGGTCTTGTCGGCCACCAGCTTCTCGTAGTTGCCGCCGCTGACATCGGTGATGGAGTTGGTCAGCGGAGTGTGGCCAGTCAGGGCGTCATTGGGCGCGCTGATGCTCACCGAGCCTGTGGTTTCGCCAACCGGGATAGTGATTTTCTCACCATTGGCCAGGGTGACTACTACAGGAGAACCCGTGACTGGAGCCGTCACGGTGGCGGTATAGGTGACGTTGCCACCTTCAGCCGCCGACGGCGTGGCCTTCAAGGACACGGTGCTGGTATCGATGGTATCGGTGACATCGGTCACCGCTGGCGCTGGATTGGTCACCAGGTTCTCGAAGTTGCCGCCTTCGGCCTTGGTAATGGTGGCTTCGACTTTGCCTGCGTCTTTGTACACATCATCAGCCGGAGCTTCGACGGTGACGGTACCGGTGGTCTTGCCGGCTTCAATGGTGATTACTGCGCCATTGCTCAGGGTCACGGTGACAGGTGTACCTGCCGCATTGGTCAGGGTGGCGGTGTAGGTGATGGAACCACCTTCAGCCACGGTGCCGGTTGCGCTCAGCGACAGGCCGGTGTCGTCGACGGTATCGGTCACTGTGGTGCTGACTGGGGTCTTGTCGGCTACCAGCTTCTCGAAGTTGCCGCCGCTCACATCGGTGATGGAGTTGGTCAGCGGGGTATGGCCGGTCAGGGCGTCATTGGGCGCGCTGATGCTGATCGAACCGGTGGTTTCACCCACAGGAATAGTGATCTTCTCGCCATTGGCCAGGGTCACTACCACAGGAGAACCCGTCACTGGAGCGGTGACAGTCGCGGTGTAAGTGACATTGCCGCCTTCAGCCGCCGTAGGCGTGGCCTTCAAGGAAACGGTGCTGGTATCGATGGTATCGGTAACTTCGGTCACCGCCGGTGTAGTACTTGGCACCAGGTTCTCGAAGTTGCCGCCTTCAGCCTTGGTGATGGTGGCTTCGACCTTGCCGGCGTCTTTGTACACATCATCGGCAGGAGCCGCGACGGTGACGGTGCCAGTAGTTTTGCCAGCCTCGATGGTGATTACCGCGCCGTTGCTCAGGGTCACGGTTACTGGAGTGCCAGCAGCGTTGGTCAGTGTGGCGGTATAAACAATAGAACCGCCTTCCGCCACAGTACCGGTCGCACTGAGCGAAAGATCAGTGGTGTCGACGGTATCGGTCACCGTAGTGCTGACCGGCGTCTTGTCGGCCACCAACTTCTCGAAGTTGCCGCCGCTGACATCGGTGATGGAGTTGGTCAGCGGAGTGTGACCAACCAAGGCATCGTTAGGTGCGCTAATGCTCACCGAGCCTGTGGTTTCGCCAACCGGGATGGTGATCTTCTCGCCATTGGCCAGCGTGACCACCACTGGCGAGCCAGTGACAGGAGCGGTGACAGTAGCGGTGTAAGTGACATTGCCACCTTCGGCCGCCGAAGGCGTGGCTTTCAGCGACACGGTGCTGGTGTCGATGGTGTCAGTGACATCGGTCACCGCTGGTGTAGTGCTTGGCACCAGGTTTTCGAAGTTGCCGCCTTCGGCCTTGGTGATAGTGGCTTCGACCTTGCCCGCGTCCTTATAAACGTCGTCTGCAGGTGCGGCGACGGTCACAGTGCCGGTGGTCTTGCCGGCTTCGATGGTGATCACCGCGCCGTTGCTCAAGGTCACGGTGACTGGCGTGCCGGCCGGGTTGGTCAGGGTGGCGGTATAAACAATCGAGCCGCCCTCGGCCACGGTGCCGGTGGCCGACAGGCTCAGGCCGGTGTCATCGATGGTGTCGGTAACCGTGGTATCGGCTGGCTTGGTGTTGATCTCCAGCTTCTCGTAGTTGCCGCCTTCTGTCTTGGTAATGGTGGTGCTCAGGGAGCTGCCGCCAGCCAGGGCGTCGTTGGGCGCAACGAAGTTCACGGAAGCGCTGGATTCGCCCACCGGGATGGTGATGGTCTGGCCATTGGACAGGGTCACTACCACTGCCGTGCCCGTCACTGGCGCAGATACCGAGGCGGTGTAAACCACGGTGCCGCCTTCGGCAACGCTCGGTGTAGCGGTCAGCGAGACGGTGCTGGTGTCGATGGTATCGGTGACATCGGTCACCGCTGGCGCTGGATTGGTCACCAGGTTCTCGAAGTTGCCGCCTTCGGCTTTGGTAATGGTGGCTTCGACCTTGCCGGCGTCCTTGTACACATCATCGGCAGGAGCTGCGACGGTGACGGTGCCGGTGGTTGCGCCCGCAGCGATGGTGATCACCGCGCCATTGCTCAGGGTTACCGTCACTGGCGTGCCGGCAGCGTTGGTCAGGGTGGCGGTATAAACGATGGAGCCGCCCTCGGCCACGGTGCCGGTGGCCGACAGGCTCAGCCCGGTGTCATCGACAGTGTCGGTGACGGTGGTGCTGACCGGGGTCTTGTCGGCGACCAGCTTCTCGAAGTTGCCGCCACTGACATCAGTAATCGAGTTGGTCAGCGGGGTGTGGCCGGTCAAGGCGTCGTTAGGCGCACTGATACTGATCGAACCGGTGGTTTCGCCAACCGGGATGGTGATTTTTTCACCATTGGCCAGGGTCACTACCACTGGCGAACCGGTGACTGGCGCAGTGACAGTGGCGGTATAGGTAACGTTGCCACCCTCCGCCGCCGAAGGCGTGGCCTTCAAGGACACGGTGCTGGTATCGATGGTGTCGGTGACATCGGTGACAGCCGGAGTGGTGCTTGGCACCAGGTTTTCGAAGTTGCCGCCTTCAGCCTTGGTGATAGTGACTTCAACCTTGCCGGCATCTTTATAGACATCGTCAGCAGGTGCCGCGACGGTCACGGTGCCGGTGGTTTTTCCAGCCTCAATGGTGATGACGGCACCGTTGGACAGGGTCACTGTGACAGGTGTACCTGCCGCATTGGTCAGGGTGGCGGTGTAGGTGATGGAGTCACCTTCGGCCACGGTGCCGGTAGCACTGAGGGACAGATCGGTGGTGTCGGTGGTGTCGGTCACCGTGGTGCTGACCGGCGTCTTGTCGGCTACCAGATTCTCATAGTTGCCGCCGCTGACATCGGTGATGGAGTTGGTCAGCGGAGTGTGGCCAACCAAGGCATCGTTAGGTGCGCTAATGCTCACCGAGCCTGTGGTTTCGCCAACCGGGATGGTGATTTTTTCGCCATTGGCCAGCGTGACAACCACTGGCGAGCCAGTGACAGGAGCGGTGACAGTAGCGGTGTAAGTGACATTGCCACCTTCAGCCGCCGAAGGCGTGGCTTTCAGCGACACGGTCGAAGTGTCGATGGTGTCGGTGACGTCAGTCACGGCCGGAGTGGTGCTTGGCACCAGCTTCTCGAAGTTGCCGCCTTCAGCCTTGGTGATGGTGGCTTCGACCTTGCCGGCATCCTTGTACACATCGTCCGCAGGTGCGGCGACGGTGACGGTGCCAGTGGTCTTGCCGGCTTCGATTGTGATCACCGCGCCGTTGGACAGGGTCACGGTCACTGGCGTGCCAGCAGCATTGGTCAGGGTGGCGGTGTAGGTGATGGAGCCACCTTCGGCCACGGTGCCGGTAGCACTGAGGGACAGATCGGTGGTGTCGGTGGTGTCGGTCACCGTGGTGCTGACCGGCGTCTTGTCGGCTACCAGATTCTCATAGTTGCCGCCGCTGACATCGGTGATGGAGTTGGTCAGCGGAGTGTGGCCAACCAAGGCATCGTTAGGTGCGCTAATGCTCACCGAGCCTGTGGTTTCGCCAACCGGGATGGTGATTTTTTCGCCATTGGCCAGCGTGACCACCACTGGCGAGCCAGTGACAGGAGCGGTGACAGTAGCGGTGTAAGTGACATTGCCACCTTCAGCCGCCGAAGGCGTGGCTTTCAGCGACACGGTCGAAGTGTCGATGGTGTCGGTGACGTCAGTCACGGCCGGAGTGGTGCTTGGCACCAGCTTCTCGAAGTTGCCGCCTTCAGCCTTGGTGATGGTGG
>NZ_JAGEKI010000033.1:0-16602 GCF_049887815.1 Pseudomonas sp. NFXW11
GGAGCTTGCTCCCGCTGGCGCGCACCGTGCGCCCATGGCCAACCCCCGCAGCCTGCCAGGCCGACCGCGCATTCAGCCGTGACGGCCGCTGCGCAGCCGAGCGGGAGCAAGCTCCCTCGCCACCACCCTGTCACACCCCGTTCATCCCCACTGTCTAAGGTGGGCTTTTTGACTGTTGTCAGGGAGGCACCATGAGCGAGTTCAACCTCGGCCGTCGTCGGATCATGCAAATCGCCGGGGCGGGGCTGTTGCTGCCGAGCCTGGCGCCGGCGGTGATCGCGTCGGTCAAGGATCGGCCGCAGCTCACCGACGGCGTGCAGTCCGGGGATCTGCTGGGGGACAAGGCAATCATCTGGAGCTGCAGCGACCGCCCGGCGCGGATGGTGGTGGAGTGGGACACCCGCAGTGTGTTCAGCAACCCCCGGCGTTTTATTTCGCCCCTGGCCGATGCCCGTACCGATTTCACTGCGCGGGTGGAGTTGACCGGGCTGCCGGCTAACCAGGCGATCTTCTATCGGGTGACCTTCGAGGATGCCCAGAGCGGCGTGGCCAGCGAGCCCTGGTTCGGTCACCTGCGTAGCGCGCCGACCCAGGCCCGGGATATCCGTTTTGTCTGGAGCGGCGACACCGTGGGCCAGGGCTTCGGCATCAACCCGGATATCGGTGGCATGCGCATCTATGAAGCCATGCGCAGGCGCCTGCCGGATTTCTTTATCCACAGCGGCGACACCATCTACGCTGACGGCCCGGTGCCGGCGCAGTTGACCGTGGAAGACGGGCGCATCTGGCGCAACATCACCACCGAGGCCAAGAGCAAGGTCGCCGAGACCCTCGACGAATACCGCGGCAACTACCGCTACAACCTGATGGACGAGAACCTGCGGCGCTTCAATGCCGAGGTGCCGCAGATCTGGCAGTGGGACGATCACGAGGTGGTCAACAACTGGTCGCCGAGCAAGCAGTTGGACGAGCGCTACATGGTCAAGGACATCCAGACCCTGGTGGGCCGTGCACGCCAGGCCTGGCTGGAGTATTCACCCATGCGCCGGCAGAGCGCCGATGGCGGCGGGCGCATCTACCGCAAGCTCAGCTACGGGCCGCTGCTGGATGTGTTCGTGCTGGATATGCGCAGCTATCGCGGGCCCAACGATGACAACCTCGGCGGCGAGAAACCCTTCCTCGGTCGTGAGCAGCTGGATTGGCTCAAGCGCGAGCTCAAGGATTCCTCGGCCCAGTGGAAAGTGGTGGCGGCGGACATGCCCATCGGCCTCGGCGTGCCCGATGGCGAGGTCAGCCCTGGGGTGCCGCGCTGGGAGGCAATCGCCAACGGCGAGCCGGGCCCGGCCCAGGGCCGTGAGCTGGAGATTGCCGAATTGCTGGCGCACTTGCGCAAGCACCGGGTGCGCAACCATGTGTGGCTGACCGCGGATGTGCATTACTGCGCGGCCCACCACTACCACCCGGATCGCGCGGCGTTCCAGGATTTCGAGCCGTTCTGGGAATTCGTCGCCGGGCCGCTGAACGCCGGGAGCTTCGGGCCCAATGCGCTGGACAAGACCTTCGGCCCCGAGGTGGTGTTCCAGAAGGCGCCGCCTACTCAAAACGCTTCGCCCTTTGCCGGTTTCCAGTTCTTTGGCGAGGTGCAAATCGACGGGCAGACGGCGGAGATGAGCGTGATCCTGCGGGATCTGGATGGCGTGGCGGTGTTCGAACGCAAGCTGCAACCGGCTTAACCGTACAACCCGCGTAGGAGCCGGCTTGCCGGCGAAGAGGCCCTTGAGCCCTGCGCCGTTCTGGCGGGCGCTTTCGCTGGCAAGCCAGCTCCTACGCTGGAAGGAGCACGATAGCCACGTAGGAGCCGGCTGGCCGGCGAAGCGGGTCAGTAGACGTCGCGGCGGTAGCGGCCCTGCTCGATCAGGCGCTCGACCTGCTCGGCGCCCAGCAGCTCGTTGAGCACCTGGTCCACCCCCGACGCCATGCCCTGCAAGCTGCCGCAGATATAGATCGCGGCGCCATTATCCAGCCATGTCCTCAGTTCATCCGCCGCCTGGCGCAGGCGATCCTGCACGTAGATCTTCTCGGCCTGGTCCCGGGAAAACGCCAGGTCCAGGCGGCTCAGATCACCCCGAGTCAGCCATTCCTGCAACTCGTCCTTGCAGTAGAAATCATGCTCGGCATTGCGTTCGCCAAAGATCAGCCAGTTATCTGTCTGGCCCTCGGCAATGCGTGCCTTGAGCAGGCTGCGCAGCCCGGCCAGGCCGGTGCCGTTGCCCAGCAGAATCAGTGGGCAGGGCTCGGCCGGCAGGTGGAAGCCGCTGTTGCGGCGTACCCGCAGGCTGATGCTCGAACCCACTGCGGCATGCTCGGTGAGCCAGCCGGAAGCGATGCCCAGGCTGCCATCAGCGCGGCATTCCTGACGCACCAGCAATTCCAGGCAGCCATCGGCGGCAATCGAAGCAATGGAGTATTCGCGCATGCCCAGGGGCACCAGTGCGTCCACCAGGGCCTGGGCATGCAGGCCCACCAGATGGCTGCGGATTTCCGGGAGCTGGCGGCTGCCCAGGGCTTGTTCGAGGCTTTCTTGCAGGCCGTCCAGTTGCACCGGAGTGCTGCCGGAGAGGCCCAGGCCTGTCAGAAAGTCCAGAACGGCGCCGCGGCTGTTGCGCGGCATCACTTCCACCAGGTCCCCGGCCAGCCAGCTGCTGGCGCTAGGGGCCAGCAATTGCAGCAGGTAGACCCCGGAGCCGCTGCTCTCGGGGTTGAGCAGGGTGCGGCTGCTCAGGGTCCAGTTGTCGAAGGCCGGGGCTTGCCACAGGTCCACCGGGGCATGCCCGGTGAGCTGGCCCAGTTGCTGTTGCCAGTGGCGCAGGGCGTAGGTGTCGCCGCTGTCCACTTCGATGGGGGCGAACAGGGTCTTGCCACCCTGGCCCGACAGCCAGTCGTGCAGGCGCCGGGCGAAGCCGCAGAACTGTGGATACTGGCGGTCGCCGAGACCCAGCACGGCGTATTCCAGGCCAGGCAGCGACAGTTCGCGCCCCAGCAGCTTGCGCTCGAAGCCGCGGGCGCTGTCGGGGGCCTCGCCATCACCGAAGGTACTCACCACGAACAGCGCGCGCTGGGTGTTGCACAGGTCCTGCTCGCTGAGGCTGGCCAGGGGTTGAACCTTGGCGCCGACTCCGGCGGCCTGCAGTTGCCCGGCGGTCTGCCAGGCCAGTTGCTCGGCGAAGCCGCTCTGGCTGGCGAAACCGATCAGCCAGGCCGAGCCATCGCCTGTGCTGCTTTCCAGGCCCTGGCGGGCGTGCTTGATCTGGCGCTTCTTGCGCCGGCGATCGAGGTACAGCAGCCAGCCGGTGACGAAGAACAGCGGCATGCTCAAGGACGCCAGGGTCAGCACGATGCGCCCCACCAGGCCGAAGTAGCTGCCCACGTGCAGCGCGTAGACGCTGGTGAGCAACTGCGACTTGAAGCTCTTGTCGGCGTAGCGATCATGAGCGCTGATCACCCCGCTGGTGGGGTCCAGGGTCAGCTGGTTCAGCGCCCGGTCGTGGGGCGAGGTCTTGAGCAGGTAGAACACCGTCGCCGGTTGCCCGGCCACGGCCGGCATGCGGATGTTGTAGGCGTTGAGGTCCTTGCCGGCGGCGCTGTAGATGCTGCTCCACAGGGCGTTGTAGTCCGCCACCGGGGCCGGGCCCTTGGCAGGTGGGCCGCCACGACCGCCACGCTGGCGTTCGCTTTGCGGCGAATCGGAGAGCAGTTTGCTCAGGCCTTCTCTGTACCAGTCGTAGGACCAGTACAGGCCGGTGAGGGCGAAAAGCAGGTAGAACAGCAGGCACCAGGTGCCGAACACCGCGTGCAGGTCCCAGTTGAAGGCCCGGCCTTTCTTGGCCCAGTCCAGGGTCAGCCATACCCGCCAGTTGCCGACCTGGCGCGGCCAGCGCAGGTACAACCCGGACAGGCAGAAGAAAATCAGCATCAGGGTGCAGGCGCCGGTGATCTGCCGGCCGGTGTCGCCCATGGCCAGGAAACGGTGCAGTTGCAGCATGAAGCCGAAGAAGTCCTGGCCGACCGCGTCGCCCAAGAGTTCGCCGGTGTAGGGGTCGAAGTAGCGCATCTGCCCACGGCGTTCCCCCGGCGGCGGGGTGAAGAACACCCGCGCGGCGTTGCCGCTGTCGGTCTCGACCCAGAGCATCGACACCGTCTGGCCTGCGCTGGCCTGGATCTTGTCCACCAGGTCGGCGGGCGGCAGCGTGCCGGCGGGGAGCGGGTCCACCTGCAATACCGAAGGGTTGAGGGCACGCAGAATCTCGTCCTCGAACGACACCGTGGCCCCGGTGATACCCATCAGGGCCAGCACCAGTCCCGCGCTGATGCCGAAGAACCAGTGCAGCTGAAACAGGGTTTTCTTCATCACATCGACCGCCTTCTAGGTCCGCAGGGGTGGAACACGGCGCGCATTATGCCGTGTGTTGTCGAGAAGCATTCGTTTTTACGCAGAAAAGCCCCAGGCATTGCGATGCCTGGGGCTTGGCTGCCTGTGGCCGGGGCCACAGGGGGTTGTTGCGCGGGATCAGAAGTGGAAGTTGGCACTCATCAGCGCGGTACGGCCGGCCGCCTGGTTGGCGAAGTGCGCCGCGTAGGCCTTGTCGTAGTAGGTCTTGTCGGTCAGGTTCTGCACGTTCAACTGCAGGTCGACGTTCTTGGTCAGCTTGTAGCTGGCCATGGCGTCGTAGCGGGTGTAGGACGGCACGTATACGGTGTTGGCTGCGTCGCCGTAGACCTGGTCGACATAGAAGGCGCCACCACCGACGGTGAGTTTCGGGGTGATGTCGTAGGTGCTCCACAGGCTGAAGCTGTTCTTCGGCGTGTTGGGCATCTGGTTGCCGCTGGCCTGAATCGCGCCAGCCGTGATCACGCCGTTACGACCGGTCAGGCCGGCGTCCACCAGCTCGCTCTTGAGGTAGCTGTAGCCGGCGAACACTTGCCATTTGTCGGTGATCTTGCCGCTGGCGCCCAGTTCGAGACCATCAACCCGGGACTCACCGGCGTTCTCGTAGGTCATGGCATCTACCAAGATCCGGGTATTTTTCTTCTCGGTACGGAATACCGCTGCAGTCAGCGCCAGGCGATCGTTGAACACATTCCATTTGGTGCCCAGTTCGTAGTTGACGGTTTCCTCGGGTTGCAGGCTGTTGGCTGATAGAGGGTTGTTATCTACGCCTTCACCCACTAGCCCACCGGCCGGGGAGGCCGAAGTGGCGTAGGAAGCGTAGATGCTGCCGTTCTCGGCCGGTTTCCACACCAGGCCGGCCTGCCAGTTCCAGAACTGGCTGTCATCCTTGAGCTTGCTTCTGGCCTTGACCGTGGCCGAAGGCACGGCATTGGTGTTGGCTTCGGTGTCGAAGGTGTCGTAGCGCAGACCGACGTTCAGCAGCCATTGCGGGTCGAGCTCGATGGTGTCGAACACATAGGCGGCACGGCTGGTGGCCTTGGTGTTGGTACCCATGTAGTTGCGCGCGATGGCGCCGGTCCAGGCGTCGTTCGGGTTCGGGTTGGCCAGGGAGGTGCAGCTGCCGCCGCTGTTGCCCACTTTGTTCGCGGTACAGGTCGGGTTGCTGTTGTTGCTCACGTTATAGCTGCTGACCCGGGTTTCTTCACCGGTGAACTCAAGCCCGGTGGAGTAGTTGTGCTTGAAGCCCAGCGCATGGAATTCGCCAAACAGATCGGTCTGGTTGGTGGTGGTTTCGGTGGTCGAAACCCGGCTGTTGGCACGGCGCCATACAGTGCCATAGCGGTTGACGTTGAATTTGCTGTCGTCTGGCTGGGTCAGGATGTAGTCCTGGCCGGTGTTGCCATGACGCAGGGTGTTTTTCAGCGTCATGTTGTCGTTCAGGTCGTGCTCGATGGAAATAGTGCTGATGTCCGCACGGGTCTTGCGGAAGTCGCGGTCCTTCAAGCCGTAGAAGTTGCTGCTGTCGCCGCCGTCGGTGGGTTTGTCATGACCGTGGGCGGTGGCGGTTGCCGAGCTGTAGCCGTAGGGAATGCCCGAATCCGGCAGGTCGTCGCTTTCCATATGGTAGTAGCTGAGGTTGACCCGGGTCGGGGTGCCCATGCCGAAGGTCAACGATGGCGCCACGCCCCAGCGGTCGTAGTTCACGGAGTCGCGACCGGCCACGTTCTGCTCGTGGCTCATCAGGTTCAGGCGGAAGGCCGCGCCTTCGAGGAACTGGCGGTTGACGTCCAGGGTGTAGCGGCGGGTCTGGTCGGAACCGTAGGTGAAGCCGCCGTTGAGGAAGTCCTGCTGCTTGGGCAGCTTGCTCACCAGGTTCAGGCTGCCACCGGCCGAGCCGCGACCGCCGAACGACGAGTTCGGGCCCTTGCTGACTTCAACCGACTCGATATCGAAGATTTCGCGGCTTTGGCCTCCGGTGTCACGTACGCCGTCGAGGTAGGTGTCGCCTTGTGCATCGAAGCCACGGATAAACGGGCGGTCACCTTGCGGGTTGCCACCTTCACCGGCACCGAAAGTGATGCCCGGTACGGTGCGCAGTGCATCCTGCAGCGAGGTGGCTGCGGTGTCCTTGAGCACTTGCTGGGGAATCACCGTGACCGAGCGCGGGGTATCCACCAGCGGGGCGGTGTACTTCTGCGAAGAAGCCTTTTCCACCTGATAGGAAGTCGAGTCCTGGGCCTCGCCGGTAATGCTGGTGGCGTCCAGGGCAATGGCGTTGCCGGAGGTCTTCTTGCTGGTGTCTTCAGCGGCCTGGACCATATGGCCCGCGGAGCCGGCAGTGATCGCCACGCCAATCGCAGACGCCAGCAGGCGTGGTGAACTGACGGCGGATGGTGGTTGTTGGCGTGACATGGTGATTCCCCTCCCCAAGGATTTGAGGTCGCGGAATATAGGGGAAAGAAACAATTGTTATCAATTGCGAAACATTACTATTCGCACTGAATTTACATTCTTTACAATTTATCCTTACGGTTTTTGCGCTCTCGTACGTCTCCCGGGTTTTACACAGTCAATAAGAATCAATATCATTGACGGCCTTTCGCTGCTCAGGTACCTGGCCATGTTGCTGCACATCCCCGGCGTGTTCACCCGTGATGAAGTGGGGCGCATTCGCCAAGCCCTGGAGCAGGCAGACTGGGCCGACGGCAAGATCACTGCCGGCTACCAGTCGGCCAAGGCCAAGCACAACCTGCAACTGCCCGAAGGCCATCCCCTGGCCAAGGAAATTGGCGCGGCCATGCTCGAGCGTCTGTGGCAGAACCCGCTGTTCATGTCTGCCGCCTTGCCGCACAAGGTGTTCCCGCCGCTGATCAACTGCTACACCGCCGGTGGCAGTTTCGACTTCCATATCGACAACGCCGTGCGCCAGCCCAAGGGCAGCCCGGAGCGGGTGCGCACCGACCTGTCATCAACCCTGTTCTTCAGTGACCCCGAGGATTACGACGGTGGCGAGCTGGAAATCCAGGACACCTACGGCCTGCAGCGGGTCAAGTTGCCGGCGGGGGACATGGTGCTGTACCCCGGCACCAGCCTGCACAAGGTCAACCCGGTGACCCGCGGTGCTCGCTACGCCTCGTTCTTCTGGACCCAGAGCCTGGTGCGCGAAGACAGCCAGCGTGCCTTGCTGTTCGAAATGGACGGGGCGATCCAGGAGCTGACCCGGGATGTGCCCGAGCATCCTTCGCTGATCCGCCTGACCGGCAGCTACCACAACCTGTTGCGCCGCTGGGTCGAGGTGTAGGCCGTGACTTTTCAACTTCGCCGCGAGGAAATCCTCGACGGCGCACAACTCGGCGCCATGCTCGAAGAGAGCCCGGCCCGCGCCGCCCAGGCGGTTCTGGTGGCGGCCTCCGAGGGCATGCTGGAAGCCCAGGCCCTGCTTGGGCAGATTCTGCTCGATGGTCGAGGCATCCAACAGGACCCGCCCCTGGCGCTGCGCTGGTTCGAGATTGCCGCGCAACGCGGGCACCTGATGGCGCGCAATATGCTCGGCCGTTGCCATGAGCAGGGCTGGGGCTGCGAGGCGGACGCTGTCCGTGCTGCCGGGCACTATCGCCAGGCAGCCGAAGCCGGGCTGGATTGGGGCCTGTACAACTACGCCAACCTGCTGGCCACCGGCCGCGGTGTGGCTCAGGACCATGCCCAGGCCCTGGCCTACTACCGCCGCGCGGCGGAATTGGGCCATGCCAAATCGATGAACCTGCTAGGGCGTTACCTGGAGGAAGGGCTGGTATGCCCGGCCGACCCGCAAGCGGCTTGCGACTGGTACCGGCGTTCGGCCGAGGGCGGAGATTTTCGCGGGCAGTTCAGCCATGCAGCGGTGCTGGCCGACGCCGGGCGTATCGACGAGGCGCTGGCCTGGCTGCAACAGGCACTGGCCGGCGGCAATCTGAATTTCCTCCGGGTGGCCCGTGGCGCGCTGCTCGATGCCCGCCATCCCGAGATCCGCCAGATGGCCCTGGCCTATCACCAGCGTGCGGCGCAACTGGGTGATGAGCGGGATGCCGAGCGGCTTGCTGCCTTGGTATAAATCACTATGATTCAAATCTAATCGCTTTCAATCATTCTGATGCAGGTCTTGCCTCATGCCCGCGACAAAAGTACTGACTGCACATATTCCTTTGGATCTGGCCAACAAGGTTGACCAGTTGGCCACGCGTCTGGAGCGTTCGCGCGCCTGGATCGTCAAGCAGGCGCTGGTTGCCTGGGTAGACCAGGAGGAGGAGCGTCGGCGCCTGACTCTTGAGGCTCTGGCTGATGTGGATGCCGGTAGGGTTATCGATCACCAAGCTGTGCAGGCCTGGGCGCAGAGCTTGTCGGGTGACAGTCCTCTGCCGCTGCCGAAATGAGACGGCTGAATTGGACGAGCAAGGCGCTTTCCGACCTGGCCCGTCTTTTCGAGTTTCTTGCCCAGGTCAATCGCTCCGCTGCGGCACAGACTGTTCAATCCCTGGTGCAGGCCCCCGACACTCTTCTGCATAACCCTCGATTGGGAGAGCAGTTGGAAGAGTTCATGCCCCGGGATGTGCGACGTCTACTGGTGGGGCGCTATGAGATGCGTTACGAGATTCAAGGCATGACCTTGTCCATCCTGCGTATCTGGCATGTCAGGGAAGATCGGTAAGCGCAGCGCACAAAAAAGCCCATGACAGGTCATGGGCTTTTGCTTACCGCTACCAGCTCGCAGCTGCCTTACAAGTAGTAGGCCTTCAGCGGCGGGAAGCCGTTGAATTCCACCGCGCTGTAGCTGGTGGTGTAGGCGCCGGTGGACAGCCAGTACAGGCGGTCGCCGATGGCCAGGTTCAGCGGCAGGCCGTACTTGTAGTTCTCGTACATGATGTCGGCGCTGTCGCAGGTTGGGCCGGCGATCACCACTTCTTCCACTTCACCTTTCTTTTCAGTCCAGATCGGGAACTTGATCGACTCGTCCATGGTTTCGATCAGGCCGGAGAACTTGCCCACGTCGGCGTACACCCAGCGCTCGACGGCGGTGCGGGATTTGCGCGCCACCAGCACCACTTCGCTGACCAGGATGCCGGCGTTGGCGATCAGCGAACGGCCCGGCTCGAGGATGATTTCCGGCAGGTCGTCGCCGAAGTCTTCCTTGAGGAAGCGGATGATTTCCTCGGCGTAGGTTTCCAGGCTGTTGGTGCGGGTGATGTAGTTGGCCGGGAAGCCGCCGCCCATATTGATCAGCTTCAGCTCGATGCCGTCCTCTTCCTTCAGGCGCTCGAAGATCACCTTGACCTTGGCGATGGCCGCGTCCCAGACACTGATATCGCGCTGCTGCGAGCCCACGTGGAAGGACACGCCGTAAGGCACCAGGCCCAGGTCGCGGGCGAGGATCAGCAAGTCCATGGCCATGTCGGTCTGGCAGCCGAACTTGCGCGACAGCGGCCAGTCGGCGGTGGTGGAGCCTTCGGTGAGGATACGCACATAGACTTTCGAACCCGGGGCGGCCTTGGCGATATTGCGCAGGTCGGCTTCGGAGTCGGTGGCGTAGAGGCGCACGCCCTTCTCATAGAAGTAGCGAATGTCCTTGGATTTCTTGATGGTGTTGCCGTAGCTGATATTGGCCGGGTTGACGCCGCGACCCAGTACCTTGTCCAGCTCGTAGATCGAGGCGATATCGAAGCTCGAACCCTTTTCGTGCAGCAGATCGATGATCTCTGCCGCCGGGTTGGCCTTGACCGCGTAGTAGACCTTGGCGAATTCGAAACCGGCGCGCAGGTCGTCATAGGCCTGGGCGATCATCTGGGTATCGATCATCACGAAGGGGGTTTCTTTCTGGTCGGCGAAGGCCTTCATTTTCTGAAAGGTTTCGCGCGCAAAGTAGTCTTCGACGTTAATCGACATGCGTTGGGAGCTCCTACTGGCAAACGTTAGAAATCAATGGGTGCAAATGAACGTCCTCCGTATCCCCACTTTGGTTCGCCTACTTCCCAAGGCATTGCCGCCGAAAGCAAAAAGGCCATGGGAAATCTGCCCTTGGCCTTGCTGTCTCGTCGTCAGTACTTGAGCCGGATGGATCGTTTCCAGCATGGACGTTCGGCGCGAACTTTAGGCGGTGAGGGGGCTGAGATCAACTAAAAATGTCGCGTTTTTGCACTTGTCTGACGTGCGTCGCCGACACCTCTCTTTGTAGACGACACAGATGACGGAGAGATGTTCCCGGAGAATTCATGGGTGTTAAAAATACCTGCACGTTCGACGCTTTTGTGTACCAAGTAGCTAGTAAGTATTAAGGCGTCAACATCGGCGACGTTAGCGGCGAGAGGGCGGTGTGAGAGGGAGGTTGGCTGTTTCTGAGGGGGGCGCCGGACAGATCTGACGAGGGGGGCTGTTGATATTTTTTTCCGGCGCGTGGGCGGGCCAAAAAACCGGTGGCGAGGGAGCTTGCTCCCGCCGGACTGCGCAGCAGTCCCACTTTTTTTGCAAAGAGGGGCCGCTCACGGTACAGCGGGAGCAAGCTCCCTCGCCACAGGTTGGTTTTTGGCTATTTATTGATCAGGCGAGCACTGTTTCAGCTGGCGAGATGATGTGGGTCTTCATCCCCCGCGAACGCCCTGAACTCAAGTAGGCGGCAATCGATTCCTGGGTCACCTCGCCGAGGAACACCCGCTCGGCATCCAGCACCGGCAGCCATGAGCGGTTGAACTCGTACATGCGTGACAGAAGAATCCGCAGGTGTTCGTCGTAGGCGGCGGTGGCGTTGAACTCTCGCAGGAACTGGCTGCAGGTGCCGGTCTGGCGGTGCAGGTCGCGACGTCGCACATAACCCAGTGCCTTGTTCTCGGCGCAGGTCACCACCAGATAGCGGCGGTCATGTTCGTCCATCAATTCCAGGGCATCGGCCACCGGGGTTTCCGGGCTCACCGAGGGGGCGTTGTCCGCGGCATCTTCGGCTTTCACCAGCAACAGGCGTTTCAGGGTGCTGTCCTGGCCGACGAAGTTGCTGACGAAATCGTCTGCCGGGTGCGCCAGCAAGGTATCCGGGTGGTCAATCTGCAGCAGCTTGCCGGCACGGAAGATGGCGATCTTGTCCCCCAGCTTGAGGGCTTCGTCGATATCGTGGCTGACCATGATCACGGTCTTGTTCAGGGCCCGCTGCATCTCGAAGAACTCGTTCTGGATCATCTCGCGGTTGATCGGGTCCACCGCGCCGAACGGCTCGTCCATCAACAGCAACGGAGCGTCGGCCGCCAGGGCGCGGATCACCCCGATGCGCTGCTGCTGGCCACCGGACAGTTCCCGTGGATAGCGCTGCAGGTACTGCTTGGGTTCGAGCTTGATCATGCTCATCAGTTCGCGGGCGCGGTCATGGCATTTCTGCTTGTCCCAGCCCAGCAGCTTGGGCACCACCACGATGTTTTCCTCGATGGTCATGTTGGGGAACAGGCCAATCTGCTGGATCACGTAGCCGATATTGCGGCGCAGGGTCACTTCGTCCAGGTCGGTGGTGTCTTCGCCATTGATCAGCACCTTGCCCGAGGTGGGCATGATCAAGCGGTTGATCATTTTCAGGGTGGTGCTCTTGCCGCAACCGGAGGGTCCGAGGAACACGCAGATCTCGCCTTCATTGACAGTCAGGCTTACCGAGTCGACGGCTTTGACATCCTTGCCGTTGCTGCGAAAGGTCTTGGTCAGGTTTTGCAGTTCGATCATTTCAGGAGTCCTTTTGGAGTCAGCGAGCGTTGCAGCCATTGCAGAAGCAGGTCGGCGAAGATGGCCAGGAGACTGACCAGCACCGCGCCGACGATCAGCATCGACATGTCGCTGCGGCTGATGGAAGCAAGAATGAGTACGCCCAGGCCGCCGGCGCCGATGGTGGCGGCGATGGTCATCACGCCGATGTTCATCACCACTGCGGTGCGTACCCCGGCGAGGATCACCGGCACCGCGATCGGCAACTCGACCATGCGCAGGCGCTGGCCGAAGGTCATGCCGATGCCGCGGGCGGCTTCGCGAATGCCCGGCTCGACGCCGGTCAGTGCCAGGTAGGTGTTGCGCATGATCGGCAGCAGGGAATAGAGGAACACCGCGGTGATCGCCGGCAGCGGGCCCAGGCCCTGGCCGAATTTGGAGTAGAACGGCAGCAGCAGGCCGAACAGGGCAATCGACGGAATGGTCAGCAGCACGGTGGCGCTGGCCTGCAAAGGGCCGGCAAGGGTCGGGAAGCGGGTCATCAGCACGCCCAGGGGTACGCCGAAGACGATGGCCAGGGTCACGGCAATACCCACCAGGGTGATGTGCTGCCAGGTCAGGTGCAGCACCTGTTGCCAGTCCAGATGGGAAAAGGCGTTAAGGAATTCCATGGCTTCTCCCTCCTTTATTGGGCTGAATCAAGCGGATGCTGGCGCAGGAAATCTGCGGCAACCGCGGATGGGCTCTCGTGGTCGACGTCGACCCGGGCATTGAGCTGGCGCATGGTCTCGTCGTCGAACAGTTCCGCCAGGGGCTTGAGCTCGGCGGCCAGTTGCGGGTGGGCGTCGAGGTAGGCCTGGCGCACCACGGGGGCGGCGGTGTAGTCGGGGAAGTAGTGCAGGTCGTCCTCCAGCAGCTTGAGGTGGAAGGCGTTCAACCGGCCGTCGGTGGTGTACACCAGGCCGGCAAAGACCTGGCCGTTGCGCAAGGCGGTGTAGACCAGGCCGGCATCCATCTGGCGGATGTTGTTGCGGGTCAGGTTCATGTCGTACAGCTTGACCATGCCGGCCAGGCCGTCGGAGCGGTTGGCGAACTCGGTATCCAGCGCGACCAAGTGGTGATCCTTGGCTTCGGCATCGAGGACTCGCTTCAGGTCGCTGACGCTGTTGATCTGCGGATAGGCCTGCGCCACGTTCTGCGGCAGGGCCAGGGCGTAGGTATTGCTGAACTTCGACGGGGCCAGCCACACCAGGCCCTTTTTCCCGTCGAGCTGTTTCACCCGTGCGTAGGACTGCTGGCTGTCGAGTTTTTCGTCGATGTGGTTGTAGGCCACCAGCGACACCCCGGTGTATTCCCAGATCAGGTCCAGTTGCCCGCTTTCGTGGGCGCTGCGGGCCAGGTTGCTGCCCAGGCCGCCGGTGACGCGGGTGTCGTAGCCTTTGCTACGCAGGTACTGGGAGGTGATTTCCGCCAGCAGGGTCTGTTCGGTGAAGACCCGGGCGCCAATGCGGATCAGTGGTTTCTCCGCGGCGTGGGCCAGTCCGGCAAATAGCAGGATGCAGCCGAGTATCAGGCTTGTTTTCTTCATGTTCATTCCTTGTCGCTGACGGGCTTAAGACGGGCGCAGGCCGCGTTCCAGCCAGAGGCGGCTGGCCAGGGTCACCAGGCCGTCGAGGAGCAAGGCCAGCAGCGCGGTGCAGGCGGCGCCGAGCAGCAGTTGCGGCTGATTGTTCAGGGCGATGCCGGGGAAAATCAGGCTGCCCAGGCTGTTGGCGCCGATCAGGAAGGCCAGGGGCGCGGTGCCGACGTTGATCGCCAGCGCCACCCGCACGCCGCCGACGATAATCGGCACGGCGTTGGGCAACTCCACCTGCCAGAGCACCTGGCGCGGGGTCATGCCAATGCCCACTGCGGCTTCCTTGAGCGAGCCCTGGACGTTCTTCAGGCCCTCAAAGGTGTTGCGCACGATGGGCAGCAGGGAGGCCAGGAACAGGGCGAAGATGGCCGGGCCACTGCCGATGCCGAGGATGCCCAGGGCGATGGCCAGTACGGCCAGAGGGGGGACGGTGTTACCGATGTTGAACACTTGCATGAAGCGTTCGGCGCGTCCGAGCATGTTCGGACGGCTGAGGAAGATGCTGGCGGGAATCCCCACGAGCAGTGCGGCGCACATCGACGCCAGAACCAGAAACAGATGAGCTTGCAGGTAGAACCACAGATCGTCGCGGTAGTGTTCGATCGTACTGATGCCGATCCAGTGGACCAGCAGGGCCAGGAGGGCGATAACCGCAACCCCTCCTATCAGCCCTTTGCCATAGCGAATAGCCACAGGCGGACTCCTATATGTCGGTCGGCGGGCGCTTTCTCGTGTGGCTGGGCCATGCCTGGCTGCCGGGAAAGTGCCTGCGAAAAGCAGCTCGTCGGGTGCCGGCCAAAGGGCTGGCGAACGAGCCATGAGCGTCGCTGGATCAAGCTAAGCGGCTGATATTTCAGCCCTTGATCGCAGCGCGTGACAGGGGAGTGGACGCCTGGGGTTTGCAAAAGGTTCCATCATTGACGGCATCTTGCCATTGTCCGCCGCTCATCCATCGGCCGCGATCGCAGGGGCATTGGTGGCTCGGGGGGCTATGTCTGGGCTATAATCTGCGCCCTTTTTTGATCACCGCCAGGCGATTTCCCATGACCCAACAGGCCGCCGAAGTCGCGAAACGCCGCACTTTCGCCATTATTTCCCACCCGGATGCGGGTAAGACCACCATCACCGAAAAGCTCTTGCTGATGGGCAAGGCAATTGCGGTGGCGGGTACCGTCAAATCGCGTAAGTCCGACCGCCATGCCACTTCCGACTGGATGGAGATGGAGAAGCAGCGGGGTATTTCCATTACCACCTCGGTCATGCAGTTCCCTTATCGCGAACACATGATCAACCTGCTGGATACCCCGGGCCACGAAGACTTCTCGGAAGACACCTACCGCACCCTGACCGCAGTGGACTCGGCGCTGATGGTGCTCGACGGCGGTAAGGGTGTTGAGCCGCGGACCATCGCCCTGATGGACGTGTGCCGCCTGCGCGACACCCCCATCGTCAGCTTTATCAACAAGCTGGACCGGGATATTCGCGACCCGATCGAACTGCTGGACGAAATCGAAGCGGTGCTGAAAATCAAGGCGGCGCCCATCACCTGGCCGATCGGTTGCTACCGCGACTTCAAGGGTGTGTACCATCTGGTGGGCGACTACATCATTGTCTACACCCCGGGCCACGGCCACGAGCGCACTGAAACCAAGATCATCGAGAAACTCGATTCCGCTGAAGCCCGCGCCCACCTGGGTGACGAATACGAGCGCTTCATCGAGCAGTTGGAACTGGTGCAGGGTGCCTGCCACGAGTTCGACCAGCAGGAGTTCCTCGACGGCCACCTGACCCCGGTGTTCTTCGGTACCGCCCTGGGCAACTTCGGTGTCGACCACGTGCTCGACGCCGTGGTGGATTGGGCGCCGCTGCCGCTGCCGCGGGTGGCCAACGAACGCACCGTGGCGCCGCAGGAAGAGAAGTTCAGCGGTTTCGTGTTCAAGATCCAGGCCAACATGGACCCCAAGCACCGCGACCGTATCGCCTTCATGCGCATCTGTTCGGGCAAGTACGAGAAGGGCATGAAGATGCGCCACGTGCGCACCGGCAAGGACGTGCGCATCGGCGACGCCCTGACCTTCTTCTCCTCCGAGCGTGAACAGCTGGAAGAGGCCTTCGCCGGCGACATCATCGGCCTGCACAACCACGGCACCATCCAGATCGGCGACACCTTCACCGAAGGCGAGGCGCTGGGCTTCACCGGTATTCCGCACTTCGCCCCGGAGCTGTTCCGCCGCGTGCGCCTGCGTGACCCGCTCAAGTCCAAGCAACTGCGCCAGGGCCTGCAACAGCTGGCCGAAGAAGGCGCGACCCAGGTGTTCTTCCCCGAGCGCAGCAACGACATCATTCTCGGCGCCGTGGGCGTGCTGCAGTTCGATGTGGTGGCCAGCCGCCTGAAGGAGGAATACAAGGTGGAGTGCTCCTACGAGCCGATCACCGTGTGGTCCGCGCGCTGGATCGACTGCAGCGACAAGAAGAAGCTGGAGGAGTTTTCCAACAAGGCGGTGGAAAACCTGGCCCTGGACGGCGGCGGTCACCTGACCTACCTGGCGCCCACCCGGGTCAACTTGGCGCTGATGGAAGAGCGCTGGCCGGACGTGAAATTCCGCGCCACCCGCGAACACCACTAAGTTCGCCGGCAGTACCCACAAGCCCCGCGGTGCAGACCGCGGGGCTTTTTTTTGCCCTGTGTCCCGTCCTGAATAAGGTTTACACCTCCCATCCCGAATTTCCGGAGAGTCAGATGGAACAAGGTGTAAAGCGCACACAACGAGATTACTCACTGTCCTTTAAATTGGCGGTGGTTGATCAGATT
>NZ_JAGEKI010000034.1:0-15834 GCF_049887815.1 Pseudomonas sp. NFXW11
GGGACTCGCTGTAAGAGCGAAACCAATAGCCGCCACACCCGCAGCAACGGATATGTACCCCGTCCCCCCTTGGCGACACCCTCTACAAATCCCTAAAATGCCGCCCCCCACTTTGGCCACCCCCCCGGCCAGGCAATCGGCTCCACCTCAGTGCCCAAAAAAGGATTTTTATCAATGCTGCCCCCTCGTTTCCCCCTCGTTCAGCGCCTGGGCCTGACACTTGTTTGCCTGAGCCTGCTCAGCGCCTGTGACGATGCCCCTCCGCCACCGCCACCACCGATAGTCGCCTTGCCAGCGCTCGACCCACACGCCACCCATACCGAGTATCAAGCCCTGGTGCAGATGCACAGTGAGTCCAAGAGCACCCTGGACCGCGGCTCGAGGAAAAATGGCGGCACCCTGACGTTCGACCTGAGCCTGGACCTCAAGCCACAAACCGACGGGCAGTTGTGGTTGCAAGGACAGATCACCCGCGTGCAGATACAGGAGTCCGCCGGGCCACTGGCGTTCACCCTCGACACCCGCGAACCGGAAGTGACGATGCAGGACAGCGCCGAACTGGAGTACGAACTGGTGCATCCCGGATTGGCCTCCCCCGATCACCCCTACAACAAAACGCTGCAGATCTTCAGGGCATTGACCGAACAACGCTTTCAGGTTCGCCTCAACCCCGATGGCAGCTTCGCCCAACTGGACAACTACCTGGACCTTGCGCGCTTGCAACCATCGCTGGAAAAGCTCAAACCCAAAGAGCGCGCCGATCAGGAGCAAGAGTTGCTGGGTACGCTCAACGTGCTCGCCCCCCAGGACCTCGAACTGCTGTTGTGCCTGATGCTGCCAGGCCGTGAACAGCCCCTGCAGGACAACGCCACGCAATGGCAGCAGGCCTGCGGGGTCAATGGCGAGAAACAGACCCTGGAGTTCACTGCAAAGGTGCACGACCTGCACTCGACGCCCAGGGTCATCTACAGCAGCAGCGGCTTGCGTAAATCAGATAACGGTTACTACAGCTTCAGTTACTCCGGAACATTGCGCTCGTGGCTGGAACAGGCGGACTTCAACATCGCCCGCAACACCACATCGATCGTCGATAACCCCAGAGCCGGCAAGCTGCACTTCTCCAACACCCTGATGACCCAAGTCTCTATGCAACGCCTGGAACCCGAGCAACAGGACCTGGCGGAGCAACGCTGAAGCTTGCAAGGGGTGGTGTTCCCATAGCGGGTTCAGCGGGTGCCTGGGCCTGAGCGGGAGCAAGCTCCCTGGCCCCAAGCTGAGTGCTCTGCTCCCCTACTGCACCGGCAGGAAATTCATCAGCAGCAAGCTCTGCGCATAGTTGAACCCCACCCGCCGGTAGCGCTCATCGAGGATCTGCGTCAGCAGATCCAGGCGCGCCACGATCTTGCCGAACTCCACGGCAAAACTCAGGTTGCTGCCCTCCTCGGAAATTTCATTGGAGAACAGCAACAACACCCCATTGGCATCCTGGCGCTGGCTCAGCAGCCAGGTGGCTTTCTCGATATTGCGCGCGGCGTTGCTGATGAATTGCGGGTCGATGCTATCGGTCATGTAGAACTCGGTGCGCCCGCCATGGGCCGTTACCAGCATGCTGCCGATGGCAAAGATAAAGGCCCCCACCCGATCCCCCTGGAACTCCGGGCTCAGGGAGTAGCTCAAGGCCGCCAAGTCACGACGATCCCCCAGGGCCGGCAACGACTGGCGTTGCTCGATGGCGTTGCGAATCTGCCGCTGGGCCGTGGTGCCATCGGGGTAGCCCGATTTGCGCCATTGGCTGGGGTTGCGCAGGTAGAGCTTGCCCATCAGCAGGTACAGGCTCTGCAGGTTGTCGCGCATGCCGATGGTGGCCATGCGATCGACGCTGGTCTGGAAGAATTCGTCGGGCTTGCCGTCACGAAACTGTTTGGCGATATCACGCCCCTGCTGCTGGGTGCAGGCTGAGGCGCTGAGCATCAGTAGCGCCGCCAGAATCAGGCGCTGAAGTCGGGTTTGCATCATGCAAGAAGAGGGAGCGTAGGCCATCGGCACCGGGTCGAAATTCACGGGCTGCATCGGGGATCGGCGCGGCCAGGCCTGGTGATAGAACGCAAAACTGTAAAAAAGTGCGATGGCCGCGATGTCCAGGTGATCCAGCAGCGCCAGCAGCACTTCGCTCATTTCATCCAGGTCGCCGCGCTGCGGGGCCTTGGCCGATTCGCCGTGGCCTCGGCGTAGCCGTTGTTCTGGGCAATGAACAGGCACGGCAGGTTCCACACCGAGGCCATGTTCATAGCCTTGAGCACCGCGCCTTCGATGCCGTTGGCGCCTTAGACCCATCACGCACCTATGGATAGCGCAACTCTTGATAGCCATTAGGGAACAGATTAACAACCTTGACTACCTTTCCGTCCAAATATTCAAAAAGAACTTGGTACGTCGAAAACACCTCTTGATCATGCTGTTTTTGCCTAACAGATATAGACTTTAACTCAGCATCTTCGTATAGATAGTCAGAGACACTACAACCATACTTCCCAAAATTAACATCTTGCAAAACCTTTCCATCAACCACAGTACTAGTGGCTATATTCCTCACTGCCCCGCCACTATCAAAGTACATGCTTTTAATCCTGCCCTCTCCATAGAAGAAAAACTCTTTATTTACAACAGATTCGGACTGCCCATAGACCTCCATCATTACAACTTTATCATCACCATCGAAATAATATACATGAGTATTCTTTATAGATTTAGGGAGCACCTTCAACTCTTTACCCACTTCAAATCCAGCTCGCTGAATTTCAAATAGCCTCAGATTAAACAAAGCCCCTTTACTTATTATCTTTCGTACCACTTCCACCTTAGCATTACTTAAAAACTCTCTAAGATAGTTATCAGACTTAGGCTGAATTTCGTAAAATTGCCTTTCGAGTTCTTGAAACTCATTCATAAGCACACCCTTCCTATCAAACAAGTTTCTGACTTATTCACGTTTACATACGACGATGATCAATCCCCAATAGTCCCGGTCGCAGAGACGTCCCTCAACTTCGCATCAGTAGAGCAACTCAACCCCCAAGGATCAATCCACCCCACGCCTTGTAATACACACACCACACCACATGCCCTTCGGCATCGGTCATTGCCTGCGGCGTGCCGATCTGGTCGGTGCGACCAAGGCCCTGGGCATTTCCCGCGCCACCCTGTGTCGCCGGGTGCAGCAGCCCGGCCTAATCCACACCGACCCTAGGAGCCGCTTTGCCGGCGAACAGGCCCTTGGATGGGGCGGTGATCTTGCGGGCGCCTTCGCTGGCAAGCCAGCTCCTACGAGGGGCTGTGTGACGGGACGAAATCCGTAGAAGCCGGGATGTCGTGGAATCAGGCAGGCGCGGGCTGGAAACGCGCGCGATAGCGCCCGGGGCTTTCGCCGGTCCATTTCTTGAACGCGCGGTGGAAGGCGCTGGGCTCCTGGAAACCGGTGAGCTCGGCAATCTCGCTGATGCTGACGCAGGTGCGCCGCAGCAGTTCCACCGCCACGCCGCGGCGCACTTCATCCTTGATTTCCTGGTAGGAACCGCCCTCGCGCTCCAGGCGGCGGCGCAGGGTACTGGCGCTCATCTGCACTTCCCCGGCAAAGGCTTCCAGGGTCGGCCATTGGCTGTAGTGGCTGCCCCGCAGGCGCTGGTGCACCCGCGCCGTGAGCCCGTGCGGGTTGCGAAAGCGGATCACCAGCCATTGCGGCGCGCTGCGCAGGAACACCTTGAGCGAGGCCAAATCCTGGACCACCGGCAGGCGCAAGAAGCGGCTGGCGAATTCGATCTCGGTGCGCCCGGCGTTCCAGCTCAGGTTGCTGCCCCACAGCAGCGGGTCGTCGCTGAGGCTCAGGCGTGAATGGCGAAACTCGGCGCGGTCGATGGGAATCCGCCGCCCGCCGAGCCAGCACAGCAGGCTGATGATCAGCACCAGCAGGGTTTCCTCGGCGTAATGGCTGCGCAACGGGTCGGTGCAGCGGCTTTCAAGGCTGATCAGCGCGCGCTTGCCGCGCACGCTGAGGCTGGCGCCCACCTCGCCGAGGAACAGGCCGAAGTTGTTCAGGCACTGGCGCAGGGCCTTTTCCAGGTTGGGTTCCTGGATCAGCCCGCGGCAAATCAGAGCAAAGGCTCCTGGCGGCAGGCCACGAGAATCGAGCTGGAAGAACTCGTCCTGCAACTCGCGAATCTGGATCAGCCACAGCGCCGCAAAGGCGCTGCCGGGCACCCGCGCCCGGGGCTGCTCGAGCAGCGCCGGGTCGATCCCCGCCTCGCTCAGCACCGCCGCCAGGCGCGCCGGCTGCTCACGCAGGGAGTGGGTCATCACCCGCACAAAGTAGACCGCGACCGAATCCGTTTCACGCATGTAGAGGCTGTGCTCCCGAAGCTGGACCTATGGCAAAAAACGCCAGCACCCTTGACCGCTTTCGGCATAGGCCGGCCAGGGTGTCGGGCTCTAGACTCGCGCTGGATAACGCGCCGAGCCAGGCAACCGCGCCATGCTCCGCGAAGGCAATGAACAAAGGAAGAGCTGAAGATGAATCTTGCGAATATCGGGGTGATCGGCGCCGGCACCATGGGCAACGGCATTGCCCAGGTCTGCGCCCAGGCGGGCTTTGACGTGACCCTGCTGGACATTGCCCAGGGCGCCCTGGAAAAGGCCCTGGCCACCATCGGCAAGAACCTCGACCGGCAGGTGAGCAAGGGCGCCTTGAGCGAAGACGACAAGCGCGTCGCCCTGGGAAAAATCCGCATCAGCACCGACTACAGCGTGCTCAAGGACGCGCAGCTGGTGATCGAAGCCGCCACCGAGAACCTCGACCTCAAGCTCAAGGTGCTGCAACAGATCGCCGCCCAGGTCAGCCCTGAATGCGTGATCGCCTCCAACACCTCGTCGCTGTCGATCACCCAGCTGGCCGCCAGCGTCAGCGCCCCCGAGCGTTTCATCGGCCTGCACTTCTTCAACCCGGTGCCGGTGATGGGCCTGATCGAAGTGATTCGCGGCCTGCAGACCAGCGACGCGACCCACGCCCTGGCCATGAATATGGCCCAGCGCCTGGGCAAGACCGCAATCACCGCCGGCAACCGCCCGGGTTTCGTGGTCAACCGCATCCTGGTGCCGATGATCAACGAAGCAATCCTGGTGTTCCAGGAAGGCCTGGCCAGCGCCGAGGACATCGACGCCGGCATGCGCCTGGGCTGCAACCAGCCCATCGGCCCGCTGGCCCTGGCCGACCTGATCGGCCTCGATACCCTGCTGGCGATCCTCCAGGCCTTCTACGACGGCTTCAACGACAGCAAGTACCGCCCCGCGCCGCTGCTCAAGGAAATGGTTGCCGCCGGCTACCTGGGGCGCAAGACCGGGCGGGGTTTCCATACCTATGGCTGAGCGCTGCTCACGCTTTGCCGAGAGCCGCGACAAGGCCCTGGAGCTGTTCGCCAGCAAGGGCTTCGGCCAGGTCGGCATGCGTGAGCTGGCGAGCCACCTGGGGCTGACCCCGGGCTCGTTGTACCACCACTACCCGAGCAAGCAGCACTTGCTGCTGGACCTGATCGAAGAGTTCTTCGATGAGCTGCACAGCACCCTCAAGCGCCTGCAGCGGCGCAAGTTGCAGGGCGACTGCCTGCCGGCGCTGATCCGCGCCCACCTGAAGCTGCACCGGGAAATGCCACGGCATTTTCGCCTGGTGGAACGCGACAGTGGCTGCCTCAACCCTGACCAGCAACGGCGGGTCGGGCAATTGCGCGAGCGCTACGAACAGCAACTGCTGCTCCTGCTGGGCACCCCGCCCGGCCTGGGGCCGCAGGCGCAGCGCGCCGCCGCCCATGCCCTGGCCAACCTGCTGAACAGCGCCCCCAGCTGGTTCAGCGAGCAGCCCCTGGCCGAACCTGAACGGGAAACCCTGCTGGAGAACCTGCTGAGCGGCGCCATCGAGCGGCTGCTGGGCGGTGCCCCGGGGCACCGTGCGGTGGCCTGAGCCTCAGCGCAGTTGCAGTGGGTCCACCAGGCCGGCGGCGATGGCCATGCCCACCAGTTCCGGCAGGTGTTCGGCCTGCATGCGCTTCATCACCCGTGAGCGATACAGGTCGATGGTCTTCACGCTGACCCCCAGTTGCTCGGCGATTTCACGGTTGCTGTAGCCCTGCACCAGTGGCAGCAACACGTCCTTCTCCCGTGGCGTCAGGCTTTGCAGCAACGCTTGCACCCGGGCCTGCCCGGCGCTCTGGCCTTGGTCCTGGTCGGCGCGGCTCAGGGCCTGCTGCACGCTGTCCAGCAGCAGTTGCTCGTTGTAGGGCTTTTCGATGAAATCCACCGCCCCGGCCTTGAACGCCCGCACCACGATGGGCACGTCGGCATGGCCGCTGACAAAGATCAGCGGCAGGCGGATATCGCGCTGGCGCATTTCCTCCTGCACGTTCAGCCCGCCCACGCCGGGCATGCGTACATCCAGCAGCACGCAGGCGTTGAGGCTGGGGTCGCAGTGTTCCAGGAACTCCCGGCCACTGGTGAACGGCAGCGCCTTGAGGCCCACCGATTCCAGCAGCCAGACGGTGGAGTCGAGCATGCCCGGATCATCGTCGACTACGTACACCAACTGCTGCGCCTCGCGGGTCATTGCCTTGCTCCTGTGGTCGAGTGGGAAGTTGCATCGGGATCGGCCGGGGCCATGGCGGGCAGATGGCAGCACATCATCAAGCCACGGTCCTGGGGCCGGGCCTGCAAGTCGCCGCCAAAGCCTTCGACAATGCTGCGGCTCATCGACAGCCCGAGCCCCAGGCCGTTGGCCTTGCTGGTGTAGAACGGGGTGAACAGCTGCGGCAGTTGCTCGGCCGAGACCCCCGGCCCCTGGTCGCTGACGCTGACCTGCACCCCGCCCTCGGCGCTGGCCTGGGTCTGCAGGATGATCTGCGAGCCCTGGGGCCCATGCACCTCGCGATTGGCCTCGATGGCGTTGCGCAGCAGGTTCAGCAGCACCTGCTCCAGCAGCACCCGGTCGGCGTACACCGGCGGCAGATTATCCGCCAGGCGCAAATCGATCGCCACCTGGCTGGCCTGGGCTTCCCAGGCACACAGGCGCACGGTTTCCCGGGCCACCTCGGCGATGTCCAGGGCCTGCACCCGGCGCCCGCCCTTGCGCAGGAAGGCCCGCAGGCGCTTGATCACCTCGGCGGCATGGGTCGCTTGTTCGGCGATCCGTTCCAGGCCCTGGGCCACCTTGCGCGCCGCCTCGGGGGGGTTGTCCAGGGCTTGCAGGTACCGCTGGCTGGCGTTGGCGTAATTGACCACCGCCGCCAGCGGCTGGTTGATCTCGTGGGCGATACCGGAGGCCAGTTCCCCCAGGGTCACCAGCCGCGCGGTGTGCGCCAGTTCGTCCTGGTGGTGGCGCTGCTGGGCTTCGCGCAGCTCGCGCTCGCTCTGGTCGTGGGCCACCAGGGAATAGAAGCGCTCGCCACTGGCGGCGCGGTGGGCCAGGAGCATCAGCGACACCGGCACCGAGGCGCCACCGGCCGGCGGTTGCAGGCGGGTCTCGATGCTCCAGCGGCCGCTGCGCTCGGCAGCGTTCCAGCCTTGGTGTTGCAGGCTCTGCAGCACCTCCTGGCTGAGGATCGCCGCCAGCTCCGGCATCGCCTGCCCGCTACCAAGACCCAGGGTGCGCCGGGCCGCCGGGTTGAGGTAGGTCACCGCGCCGCCGGGCCGGATAAACAGCACCGGGTCGGGGTTGGCCTCCACCACTTCCGCCAGCCGCCGCTTGTTCTCTTCGGCCTGGACCCGGGCGGTGATGTCGCGGGACACCGCCACCACTTCCACTACGGTGCCGGTATAGGTGTCGCGGATGCCGCGGCAGGCGGTTTCGAACCACAGGTAATGGCCGTCGCGATGGCGGATGCGGTAGGTCATGGTGTGGTAGCCGTCCTGCTCCAGGGCGTCCTGGGTGCGCTGCATCAACCCGGCCAGGTCCTGATGGTGGAACAGGCTGCGGGCCAGACGCCCACGCAGTTGCTCGGGCCAGTAGCCGAGCAGGGTCCAGGAGGCCGGCGAGGCATCGAGGAAGGTGCCGTCCGGGCTGTGCCGGGAAATCAGGTCGGTGGTGTTCTCGGTGATCAGCCGGTACAGGCGCCGAGCCTTGGCCGACTCGCGCTCGGCCAGCACCTGGGCGGTGGCTTCCTGGCAGCGCGCCAGCACCCGTTGATGCAGCGGGTCGGGGATAAAGCTCCACAGCAGGATGCGTTCGCCCCACTGGGCCTCCACCTGCTCGATGGCCCGCTGCTGCTCCAGGCAGGCGCGCACCAGGGCCGGGTGATTGACCGGCAGCAACGCCGCGACAGCGCCGTTTGCCGTGCTGTCCAGCCACTGGCGCAACGCCGGGTTAAGGTCCAACGGCCGCGCCTCGGCGTCCAGCAACAGGCTGGGTTGCGGGTCATGGCCCAGCCAGGGCGAATCCGGCAATTGGCCTTGGCGCTGCAACTGCAGCCAGCGGCTCAGGTGAGTGGAATCGGGCATGGTGGATCGGTCTCGAGCCAGGGCGATAAAACAATATAGTACAACTACTATACAACTCAGGTAGTACTTCCATATCAATCGGCAAACAGTATATAAAAGCCCCCGGATAAGTCACCGAGCTTTCGCTGGGTTGCTGCCTACCTGCATGAAACGCCTAACCGTAGGAGCTGGCTTGCCAGCGAAGGGGCCCGCGAGATCGCCTTCGCGGGCAAAGATGTTCTTGAGATCGCCTTCGCGGGCAAGCCCGCTCCTACGTCAACCAGAGCGCATCAGCTAGGCAGCCCGCGCAACGCAAGCCTCGGCCAATAGAGCTAATAATCAGCCACCGGGTACCCGAACCATGTCCATCTACGAGCAAGGCCTGGCGCCGTCTGCCGTCAACCATATCGCCCTCTCCCCCTTGAGCTTCATCGAGCGCACCGCTGCGGTTTACCCCGACTACCCGGCGGTGATCCACGGTTCGATCCGTCGCACCTGGGCCCACACCTACAGCCGCTGCCGGCGCCTGGCCTCGGCCCTGGCCGGGCGCGGCATCGGCAAGAACGACACGGTGGCGGTGATGCTGCCGAATATTCCGGCGATGCTCGAGGCGCACTTCGGCGTGCCGATGATCGGCGCCGTGCTCAATGCCCTCAATGTGCGCCTGGATGCCGAGGCCATCGCCTTTATGCTGGCCCACGGCGAGGCCAAGGTGCTGATCGCCGACCGCGAGTTCCACGAGGTGATCCACGCCGCCCTGGCCATGCTCGACCACCCGCCGCTGGTGATCGACCTCGACGACCCGGAATACGGCGAAGGCCAGCCAGTCAGCGAGCTGGACTACGAGGCCTTCCTGGCCGAGGGCGACCCGGAATTTGCCTGGCAGTGGCCGGAGGACGAGTGGCAGGCCATCGCCCTGAACTACACCTCGGGCACCACCGGCAACCCCAAGGGCGTGGTCTACCACCACCGCGGCGCCTACCTCAACTCGCTGGGCAACCAGATGACCTGGGCCATGGGCAACCACCCGGTGTACCTGTGGACCCTGCCGATGTTCCACTGCAACGGCTGGTGCTACCCCTGGACCGTGACCGCCCTGGCCGGGGTGCATGTGTTCCTGCGCCGGGTCGACCCGCAGAAGATCCTCAACCTGATTCGCGAGCATCAGGTCAGCCACCTGTGCGGCGCGCCCATCGTGCTCAATGCCCTGGTGAACATGCCGGAAGCGGCCAAGGCGGCCATCGACCACCCGGTCAAGGCCATGGTGGCCGGGGCCGCACCACCGGCCAAGGTGATTGGCGCGGTGGAGCAAATGGGCATCCAGGTGACCCACGTCTACGGCCTGACCGAGGTCTACGGCCCAGTGACCCTGTGCGCCTGGCACGCGGCCTGGGATGAGTTGCCCCTGGAGCAGCGGGCGCAGATCAAGTCGCGCCAGGGCGTGCGCTACCCGACCCTGGAAGGGGTGATGGTGGCCGACCCGAAAACCCTGGAGCCGACCCCGCGGGACGGCCAGACCATCGGCGAGATCTTCATGCGCGGCAACACCGTGATGAAGGGTTACCTGAAGAACCCCACGGCCACGGCCGAGGCCTTCGAGGGCGGCTGGTTCCACACCGGCGACCTGGGGGTGACCCACCCGGACGGCTACGTGGAGATCCGCGACCGGCTCAAGGACATCATCATTTCCGGTGGCGAGAACATCTCCACCATCGAACTGGAGGGCGTGCTCTATCGCCACCCGGCGGTGCTGGAAGCGGCCGTGGTGGCCCGCCCCGATGAGAAATGGGGCGAGACGCCCTGCGCCTTCATCACCCTCAAGGCCGATCACCAGCAGGTGCGCGAAGCCGAGATCATCGCCTTCTGCCGCGAACACCTGGCCGGCTTCAAGGTGCCGCGCAGCGTGGTCTTCAGCACGCTGCCCAAGACCTCCACCGGCAAGATCCAGAAGTTCGTCCTGCGCGAGATGGCGAAAAACCTCTAGCCTGAATACACCTACCCTGCCCCGTAGGAGCTGGCGGGGTCTGGGTTTTTGATTCATGCGGCCACGGCCGTTCAACCTCCACCTTTGCCCGAGGTTTGTGCAATGCCCGAATTCAACGCTCCCCTGCGCGATATGCGCTTTGTCCTGCATGAAGTGTTCAATGCGCCCAAGCTCTGGGCGCGCCTGCCGGCCCTGGCCGACACCGTGGACGGCGACACCGCCGATGCGATTCTCGAAGAAGCCGCCAAGGTCACCGCCTACCTGATCGCCCCGCTCAACCGCAGCGGCGACGAGGAAGGCGCCACCTGGCACGCCGGGCAGGTACGCACCCCGGCAGGTTTCAAGGAGGCCTACAGCACCTATATCCAGGGTGGCTGGGTGGGCCTGAGCGGCAACCCGGCCTACGGCGGCATGGGCATGCCGAAGATGCTCGCGGTGCAGTTCGAGGAAATGCTCTACGCCGCCAATTCCAGCTTTGCCCTGTACTCGGCCCTGAGCTCCGGGGCCTGCCTGGCCATCGATGCCCACGCCAGCGAGGCGCTCAAGCAGCGCTACCTGCCGCCGATGTACGAAGGCCGCTGGGCCGGCTCCATGTGCCTCACCGAGGCCCATGCCGGCACCGACCTGGGGATTATCCGCACCCGCGCCGAACCCCAGGCCGACGGCAGCTACCGCATCAGCGGCAGCAAGATCTTCATCACCGGCGGCGAGCAGGACCTGACCGAGAACATCATCCACCTGGTGCTGGCCAAGCTGCCGGACGCCCCCGCCGGGCCCAAGGGCATCTCGCTGTTCCTGGTACCGAAGATCCAGGTCGATGCCAATGGCCAGCTGGGCGCCACCAATGCGGTGAGCTGCGGTTCCATCGAGCACAAGATGGGCATCAAGGCCTCAGCCACCTGTGTGCTGAATTTCGACGGCGCCACCGGCTGGCTGATCGGCGAGGCCAACAAGGGCCTGGCGGCGATGTTCACCATGATGAACTACGAGCGCCTGTCGATTGGTATCCAGGGCATCGGCTGCGCCGAGAACTCCTACCAGAACGCCCGCACCTACGCCCGCGAGCGCCTGCAGAGCCGCGCGCCGTCGGGCCCGGTGGCCAAGGACCAGGTCGCCGACCCGATCATCCACCACCCCGATGTGCGACGCATGCTGCTGACCATGAAGGCCATGACCGAGGGCGGCCGGGCCTTTGCCAGCTATGTCGGGCAGCAGCTGGACCTGGCCAAGTTCGCCGACCAGCCACACGAGCGACACAACGCCGAAGCCCTGGTGGCGCTGCTGACCCCGGTGGCCAAGGCCTTCTTCACCGACACCGGCCTGGACAGCTGCGTGCTCGGCCAGCAGGTGTTCGGCGGCCACGGCTATATTCGCGAATGGGGCCAGGAGCAGTTGGTGCGCGACGTGCGCATCGCGCAGATCTACGAAGGCACCAACGGCATCCAGGCCCTCGACCTTTTGGGGCGCAAGGTGGTGGGCAACGGCGGCGTGGCCTTGCGCCTGTTCACCGGTGAGATCCGCGACTACGCCTACCTGCCCGGCGCCGCCTACGCCGCCGAGCTGCTGGATGCGGTGCAGCGCCTTGAAGACCTCAGCGACTGGCTGCGCGAGCAGGCGGTGCAGAACCCCAATGCAGTGGGCAGCGCCTGCGTCGAATACCTGCAGCTGTTCGGCCATGTGGCCTACGCCTACCTGTGGGCGCGCATGGCCCAGGTGGCCGAGCACAAGCGCGCCGAGGACGAAGGTTTCTACGGCGCCAAACTGGCCACTGCGCGCTTCTATTTCAGCCGCCTGCTGCCGCGCATCCTGGGCCTGGAACAGAGCATCCGCGCCGGCAGCTCACCGCTGTTCGGCCTCGACGCCGAGCAATTCTGAGGGCCTCGGGCGGGGTGCCACGCACCCTGCCCCGTGCCGCGAAAAAACCACCGCCCGCAGGTGCAAAACCCCGGGCGGCCCGGCATACTCCGCGCACCCTGACAGTACCCAAGGAAGAAACCTGTTGGCCCTCGCCCTGATCATCGCCAGTGCCGCGATCCTGCTGCTGCTCGGCAGCCTGCACTTGTTCTATACCTTCGCCAGCGACAAGTTCCAGCCCCGTGACCCGGCGCTGGCCGAACGCATGCGCCAGGTGTCGCCAATCATCACCCGCCAGACCAGCCTGTGGCGCGCCTGGGTCGGCTTCAATGCCAGCCACAGCCTGGGAGCCATGCTGTTCGGCCTGGTCTACGGCTACCTGGCCTGGCGGCACCCGGCGCTGCTGCAGCAAGCCCGCGGCCTACTGGTGATTGGCCTGGGCTTTCTCGCCGGTATGTGGCTGCTGGCGCTGCGTTACTGGTTCCGCATTCCATTGCTGGGCATCAGCATCGCCCTGCTGCTGTTCGCGGTGGCCAGCGGCTTGCTGTGCGCTTGAAGCCCGCCCGCCATCCCCTCTTATCCGCCGTGTTTTTTTCGAGTCCCTTCATGTCCCGCCTGTATACCCTCTGCTCCCGGCTCTACCACCCGCTGTGCTGGATTGCCGTGGCCGCGCCGCTGGCCACCATGACCCACTGCAACCTGCAACTGATCGTGCCCCGGGAAGTCGGCGGCACCCTGTTCGGCGGTTCCATCGGGTTCTTCATGTACCTGGGCGGCTGGGCCTTGAGCGTGCTCGGCCTGGGCCTGGCGGTGCTGACCCGGGTGCCCGGCGCGCGCCTGGCGTGGATCGTCGGCGGGCTGGTGCAGTTGCTGCTGGGCCTGTGGTGGCGGATCAACTACCCGGACGATTTCGACGGCAACCTGATCTTCAGCATCCAGGCCCGGGAGCTGGACTATGTGATGGTCTTCGGTTTCGCCCTGGTTTACAGCGGTGTCTACCTGTTCCGTCAGCGCCGGCTCGAGCCGCGCCCGATCACCCATCGCCGCCAGCTGTCACTGCGCAGCCTCTGGGCGCTGGTGCTGGCCACGGCCTTTATCCTCCCGCCGCTGCAGGCCATCACCCGCAAGCCCCTGCCCTACTGCGCCTTCAACAAGGCCGGCGAGCAATTGAGCCTGTGCCTGGGCCCGGGCACGCGGGTGATTGTCGACTGAGCCTTGCCCTGAATGCTTGCACCTTTTTCCCTTCCTTGATGAGTGTGTCTATGTCTCGCCTGTTTGCCCTGTGGTTATGGCTGTATCGCCCCCTGTGCTGGATTGTGGTCGCCGTACCGCTGTCGGTGATGCTGTGCTGCGATGTGCTGATGATGCAGCCGCGGGATGTCAGCGGCACGATGTTCGGCGGTGCCATGGGCTTCCAGCTGTACCTGTTCGGCTGGGTGCTGTGCCTGATCGGCCTGCTCCTGGCCTTGTTCACCCGCATGCCCGGCGCGCGCCTGGCCTGGCTGCTGGCCGGCCTGGGGCCGCTGCTGCTGGGCCTGTGGTGGCGCCTCAGCTACCCGGACGATGCCGACGGCAGCCGGGCCTTCAGCCCCCAGGACTGGGAGCTGAACTACATGATCGGCATCGCCGCGCTGCTGACCCTCAGCGGCCTGTACCTGTACTGGCGCAAGCGCCTGGTCCCGGGGCCCGCCGCTGAAAGCGTCGACGTGCTGTTTATCCGGACCCTGTGGGCGCTGATCCTGGCGGCGGCCTTTATTCTCCCGCCGCTGAGTCTTATCAAGCAGCAGAACCTGCCGCACTGCGCCTTCAACAAGGCCGGCGTGCAATTGACCGTGTGCCTGGGGGATGACCCCAACGAGCGGGTGATAGTCGACTGACAAAAAGCCCCAAACGCACCGTAATGCTCTTCACTTATCAAAAAACGGCGCATCCCCTAGATCAGGAAGCGCCGTTTTTTACTGGGCATGTTCGCCAGCTCAAGTGCACTGCATTGCCTTGTGGCGAGGGAGCTTGCTCCCGCCGGGGTGCACAGCGCCCCCACCTACAGCCAGTGATGATTTTCAGACATAGCGCGCCACCAAGCTGTGCGATCGGCCGGCGCCCCGAGGCGCCGGCCGATCAAGCGGGAGCAAGCTCCCTCGCCACATTCTTCGTTCGCCGCTTCAGTACACGGCATTACGAACGCATCGGGGCATTTTTTTACCGGCTGGGCGCCGGACGTTCCCGGCGTGCGGGCAAGGCGGCGGCAAAGGCCAGGGCCTCTTCCCGGGTACCGAAACTGGCCAGCCGGTCGCCCGGGGTACAGACCTTCCAGGGCCCGTGGTTGACGCTCAACACCTGATAGCCGTTGATCTGCAGCTTGTTCAACAGCGGCCTGCTCATAAACACCTCCTTATTCTCGGCGAGCCTGGGGTTGGCCGGTCTACCTTACACCCGCCGCCGTG
This sequence comes from Pseudomonas sp. NFXW11, assembly GCF_049887815.1. Taxonomy (NCBI): domain Bacteria; kingdom Pseudomonadati; phylum Pseudomonadota; class Gammaproteobacteria; order Pseudomonadales; family Pseudomonadaceae; genus Pseudomonas; species Pseudomonas sp. NFXW11. The sequence continues at coordinate 14,791 of NZ_JAGEKI010000034.1, forward strand.
CCTGGCGAGTGCCGCGTATCGGCGCATCGGGGCCATGCCGAGCCGACCCTCGCCGCCGATAAATTGCATTGCGCCGCGCTGCGTCGCAGGATGGCGCCCTGGTCCACAACCGCAGAAAGGGAAGTGCTGATGACGATTCGTGCCGTGGTTTTCGACTTTGGTGGCGTGCTGTTCGACTGGAGCCCGCATCACCTGTACCGCCAACTGATCCCCGACGCCGAGCGTCGCCAGTGGTTCCTCGACAACGTCTGCACCCAGGCCTGGAACACCCTGCAGGATGCCGGCCGGCCCCTGGCCGAGGCGACCCGCAGCCTGGTGGCCGAGTTTCCGCAGCATGCGCAACTGATAGAGGCCTATTACGGGCGCTGGCCGGAGATGCTCAAGGGCCCACTGGAGGAAGGCGTGGCCTTGCTGGAGGAGCTGCACCAGGCGCAGGTGCCGCTGTTCGGGCTGACCAACTGGTCCCAGGAAACCTTTCCCTATGCCTGGGAGCACTATCCGTTCCTGCGGCGTTTTCGCGACATTGTGGTGTCGGGGCAAGAGCGGCAGATCAAGCCGGATGCGGAGATTTTCCATACGGCCTTGGCTCGTATCCGGGTGCATTTGCCGGATATTGCCCCTGATGAGTTGGCCTTTATCGATGACCATCAGCCGAATATTGTTGCGGCGACGGCGTTGGGGTGGGAGGCGATTCATCATGTGGAGGTGGGGGGGACTCGGCGGCGGTTGGGGGAGTTGGGGGTGGTTTGAGGTTGGGGTTCGGGTTCGGGTTCGGGTTGGGGTTGGGGTTGGGGTTGGGGTACATATCCGTTGCTGCGGGTGTTGCGGCTATTGGTTCCGCTCTTACAGCGGCTCACTTTTGTCAGTCGACACAAAAGTAAGCAAAAAGTCTTGCCCCTCCACTCGGTGCCTCGCCTAGGCTCGGCATGCCCGCACTCCGGCATTGATCCGTGGGCCGCCGCCACAGGCCATCCATGGCCTGGGGCGGCTAACCCGGCGTCCTGCCGGGTTACCCACGGATCAATGCCTGCGTGCGGCCATCGT
>NZ_JAGEKI010000035.1:0-13012 GCF_049887815.1 Pseudomonas sp. NFXW11
ACGGGGCAACTGGAAGGGATAAACAATCGAATAAAGGTCATCAAACGGATGGCGTACGGTTACCGGGATAGCGAATTCTTTTTTATGAAGATCAAGAGCGTCTTTCCCGGTAATCCGTGAAGAACCTAAAAAAAGGGCCTGCATTGCAGGCCCTTTTTTTCATCACGTCGCGCTTATGGCTTGTGCGCCCGCGCCAGGAACTCGTGGGACTGCATTTCCAGCAGACGGCTGAGGGTGCGCTGGAATTCGAAGGTCAAACGACCACCGGTGTAGAGATCCTTGAGTTCGACCTCGGCGGAAATGATCAGCTTGACGTTACGGTCATAGAACTCGTCGACCATGTTGATAAAGCGTCGGGCGATGTCGTCGGTGGCGACGCTCATCTGCTCCACGCCACTGAGCAGCACGGCATGGAAGATCTTGCCCAGTTCGATGTAGTCGTTCTGGCTGCGTGGGCCGTCGCACAGGTCGCGGAATTCGAACCAGGCCACGTCGTCGCAGGTACGCAGGGCGCGGATCTCGCGGTTCTCGATCATCAGCAGATCGTTTTCCACCGCCTGGGTGCACTCCGGCGTCAGCGCGCGGAAGCTCTTGCGCAGGCTTTCGTGGGAGGCTTCGTTCAGCGGGAAGTGGAACAGCTCGGCCTGCTCCAGGTGCCGCAGGCGATAGTCGACACCGCTGTCGACATTGACGATCTCGGTGTTCTGCTTGATCAGGGCGATCGCCGGCAGGAAGCGCGCACGCTGCAGGCCGTCCTTGTACAGGCCGTCTGGAACGATGTTGGAAGTGGCCACCAGGGTCACGCCGTTCTTGAACAGCTCTTCCATCAGGGTGCCGAGGATCATCGCGTCGGTAATGTCAGACACAAAGAACTCGTCGAAGCAGATCACCCGCGCCTCTTGTGCGAAACGTTTGGCGATAATCGTCAGCGGATTCTTTTCACCACCCAGGGTTTTCATTTCCTCGTGTACGCGCTTCATGAAACGGTGAAAGTGCGTACGAACCTTTTCCTTGAACGGCAAGGCTTCGAAGAAGGTGTCCACCAGGTAGGTCTTGCCGCGCCCCACTCCGCCCCAGAAATACAAACCCTTGACCGGTGCCTGGTCCTTTTTGCCGAACAGCTTGCCGAGCAGGCCCGGCTTGTTTTGCTCGGCCGCAATCAGATCTTCATACAGGCGCTGCAGATGACGCACAGCGGTTTCCTGTGCCGCATCATGAAAGAAGTCCGGGCGTTTCAGATCTGCTTGATATCGTTCTAGGGGCGTCATAATTCGTTAGCAAGGCAACAAAAACGGGCCGTCACTTTAGCGACGGCCCTGAGGAATGGCAATCAGCCCTTGGTCGGGAAGATTCCGCTTAGTCCTGCGCCGGGGTCAACGCGACCCACAGAGCCTCGATGGCCGCATCACGTTCGGCGTTGTCGGCAAACTCTGGGCTGTCCGCCACGCAGGCGTCATCCAGCCAGATGCTGAACCCATTGCCCTCGATGCGCAGGTCCAGCTCCTGCCCCGACTGCAATTGCTTGCTCACCGCCCCGGCGGTCTTGCCGTCGGCAAAGTTGCGCGACAGCAGCAACTGCTCGCCATCAGCAGACAGCAGGCGGAAGCGGAAGCTGCCATCGTCTTCGCGGAAGCTGATGAAACGTGCCGCCTTGGCCGCTTTCTTCTTGCTGCCGGCAGCCACTTGCACCTGGGCGGCAAAGGAACGCAGGCCCACCGCTTCGCGCAGCTCGGCAAGGAACGGGGTCGCCACTGCACGGGCCTTGGCGGCGCCGGCACGCAGGATGTCTTCCAGATCCGCCGGACGAGCAATCAACTGTTGGTAATGCTCACGGGACTCGCTCAGCTCGCCGTCCAGCAGCTGGAACAGGCGATTCTTGGCTTCGCCCCAACCCAGGCCCTGCAGCAGTTCGCTGCGGAATTCGGCGGCCTGCGCCGGGGTGGAGAAGGCTTGGAACAAGGTGAACAGATGGGAGTTGTCCGGGTCCTTGGCCTCGCCTGGCGCCTTGGAGTCGGTGACGATCCGCGAAATTGCGTCCTTCATTTCCTTTGCGCTGCTGAACAACGGAATGGTGTTGTCGTAGCTCTTGGACATCTTGCGGCCATCGAGGCCCGGCAAGGTGGCGACGCTTTCCTCGATCAGCGCCTCGGGCATGGCGAAGAAATCCTTGCCCTGGCCGAACAGGTGGTTGAAACGCTGGCCGATATCCCGGGCCATCTCCACGTGCTGGATCTGGTCACGACCCACCGGCACCTTGTGCGCGTTGAACATCAGGATGTCCGCGGCCATCAGCACCGGGTAGCTGAACAGGCCCATGCTGATGCCGGCATCCGGGTCTTCACCGGCTTCGACATTCTTGTCCACCGAAGCCTTGTAGGCGTGAGCCCGGTTGAGCAGGCCCTTGGCCGCCACGCAGGTCAGCAGCCAGGTCAGCTCGGGGATTTCCGGGATGTCCGACTGGCGATAGAAGGTCACCCGCTCCACGTCCAGGCCGCCGGCCAGCCAGGTGGCGGCGATCTCCTGGCGCGAACGCTGGATGCGTGCCGGGTCGTCGCACTTGATCAGCGCGTGGTAGTCGGCCAGGAAGTAGAAGGAATCGGCATTGCTGTCGCGGCTGGCGAGAATCGCCGGGCGGATCGCACCGGCATAGTTGCCCAGGTGCGGGGTGCCGGTGGTGGTGATGCCGGTGAGGATACGGGTACGAGTCGTCATGGGTAATCGCTTATCAGACTGCTATCAATTCGAGAGTCGCGGCAGCACCAGATCCTTGAGATCGGTGAGCTTGCCATGAAAAAAGTGCCCGCATTCTGCCACTTTCAGCAGCTCATGGGGACGCTCAAGCGCGGCAGACCAGTCAAACACCCGCTGCGGCTCGATGACCTCATCGGTTTCCGGCTGGATCAGGGTCAACGGACAGTTCAGCGGCAGCAGGTCGCTGTCACGCAGGCGAGTGACCGCGGGCGCCACCATGAACAGGTGCTTGAGCTGCACGCCCGCCGCCTCCAGGCGACCACCGAGGCTGGCGGCGACAAAGCCGCCGAACGAGAAACCCAGCAGGGTCAGTGGCAGTTGCGGATGCTTGGCCAAAAGCCACTGGGCGGCGGCCTGGGCGTCGTCCACCTCGCCAGTGCCCATATCGTGGCTGCCTTCGCTGGCGCCCACTCCACGGTAGTTGAAACGCAAGGTGATCAGGCCGGCATCCCGCGCCGTGCGCTGCAAGGTGGAGACCACCTTGTTGAGCATGGTGCCGCCCTGTACCGGATTGGGGTGGCAGATCAGGGCCACGCCGCGAGCGTCGGGCACCTCCAGATACAAGGCTTCCAGTTGGCCCACGGGGCCGGCAATCACTACAGGGGTTTCACGCATCAGCAAGGAAGGAACTCCGTGACCTCGAAGGGGGTCGACTCGTCTAGCAAATGGTCTGTGCCAATCTATTGCGATTCAATCGCGGTATACAGCGCAGGTTCGAGCCGTTAACGTAAAGCAAAGCCGTTTATAGAGGAAGGACTCGTGGAACACTCGCTCTTAGTTTGGTTGTTGCCGACTCTTGCCCTGGTCGCGGGTGTCGCCATTGGATTCCTGGTCGCTCGCCTGCTGCCCAATGCCGCGCCTAACCGCACGCAGCGCCAGTTGGACGATATTCAGGAACGTTTCGATAATTATCAGAACGAAGTGGTCACCCACTTCAACAGCACCGCCACCCTGGTGAAGAAGCTCACCCAGAGCTACCAGGAAGTGCAGGATCATCTCGCCGAGGGCGCCAACCGTCTGGCCCTGGACGAACTGACTCGCCAGCGTCTGCTGGCGGCCCTGCACTCGGATTCGGTACAGGCACCACGGGAACGCCTGACCCCGCCACGGGACCAGGAACCACCACGGGACTACGCGCCAAAGACGCCGAATGCCCCTGGCATGCTCGATGAGCAATACGGTCTGAAAAAGTAATACGCCGGCGCCATGAAAAAGCCCGCCCGATGCAAATCGGGCGGGCTTTTTCTTGCCCCGGTGTCAGCCGGGTCGATCAGTACTGCTGACCTTGCTGCTGGTAGGGCTGCTGATACTGCTGGCCGGGTTGTTGATACTGCTGACCCGGAATCGCCTTGAGGTTGACCTCCACCCGACGGTTCTGCGCGCGACCATTGACGTCAGCGTTGCTGGCAATCGGGTTGTCCGGACCGGCACCGCGGGAGGACAGGTTGGCACTGCTCACGCCTTGCGAAGTGAGGTAGGTGGCCACGCTCTGGGCGCGACGCTGGGACAGGTCCATGTTGTGCTGGCGGCTGCCGGTGCTGTCGGTGTAGCCGACGATCTCGATCTGGTTCTGGTTGAACTCACGCAGCGAGTTGGCCAGGTTGTTCAGCGGCTGGTAGAAGCTCGGGGCGATATTCGCCGAGTCGGTGGCGAAGGTGATATTGCCCGGCATGATCAGCTTGATCTGGTCACCCTGGCGCTGCACTTCAACCCCGGTGTTGGCCATGCTGGCCCGCAGTTTCTTTTCCTGCTGGTCGGCGTAGTAGCCGTAGCCGGCGGCGGAAGCACCCACCACCGCAGCACCGATCAGCGCACCCTTGCCACGGTTGTTATGGTCGATGGCGGCACCGGCCAAGGCACCGGCCAGGGCACCCAGGCCGCCGTACTTGGCCGTTTTGCTCATGCCCGACGAGCCGCCGTCGGCCTGCCCCTGATTGTCATAGGGGTTAGGCGAAGCGCAGCCGGACAACAAGGCCACAGCAGTAGCGACAACAATCAAACGACGCGAGGTGAACATGGAGAAACTCCTACATTTTGCATTCTGTGGTGCAGCGGACGTTGGCAACAGACCTGTGCTGGCTTTGGAACGCGCAGAACGGCAAAAATTCCGTGAACGGCGGAGCAAATGATCAGGCTCGCACGAACGGATTCTGGCGCATTTCATCACCCAGCCGGGTGTCTGGACCATGCCCGGCAATCACTGTGGCGTCTTCGTCGAGGCTATACAGACGCTGCTTGATCGAACGCACCAGGGTAGCCTGGTCGCCACCCCACAAATCGGTGCGCCCGACCCCGCGCTTGAACAGCGTGTCGCCGGCAATCAGAAGCTTAGCCTCGGAAAACCAAAAGCTCATGGATCCTGGGGTATGTCCCGGAGTATGCAGGGCCACGCCGCATCCGCAGGCCAGTTCCTCGTCATCCTCCAGCCAGCGGTCCGGGGACGGCACCGGGGTATAGGGCACGCCGAACATGCTGCACTGCATCTCCAGGTTGTCCCAGAGGAACTGGTCGTCCTTGTGCAGGTGCAAGGTGGCGCCGGTCTTCTCCTTCATCTGCCCCGAGGCCAGGAAATGATCCAGGTGAGCGTGGGTGTGGATGATGCTCACCACCTTAAGCCCGAGGGCATCCAGGCGCGCTATGATCAGCTCGGGGTTGCCTCCCGGGTCGACCACGATGGCCTTCTTGGTCAGCGGGTCGCCGATGATGGTGCAATTGCACTGCAGCGGGCCGACGGGAAAGGTTTGGCGAATCAGGGCGGGTTTGGCGGCGTCCATGGGCAGGCTCCAGAAAAACAATGGCGCATTCTGGCACAGCTCGCCGCCGGCTCTCACTCAGAACGCCAACTGCAGCGTCTGCTCGCCCTCCAACGCCAGCAGGAACTGCTTGGCCTCGAGCCCTCCGGCAAATCCGGTCAGGCTGCCGGAGGCACCGATCACTCGATGACAGGGCGCGACGATCGAAATCGGGTTACGGCCATTGGCCGCGCCCACCGCCCGCACCGCACTGGGCTGGCCGATCTGCCGGGCGATCTGGCTGTAGCTGCGGGTTTCACCAAAGGGAATGGTCAGCAGCGCCTGCCAGACCCGGCACTGGAATTCGGTGCCGGCAAAGTCCAGTTCAAGCTCGAAACACTCGCGAGTACCGGCGAAATATTCGCCCAGCTGACGCTCCACCTCCAGCAGCAGCGGGTGCTCCGGGGCTTCCCGCAGCGGACCGAGACGTACCCGGTTCTGCCGCTCGTGCTCCCAGAGAATCGCCGCCAGTTTCTCCCCCCTCGCCACCAGGGTCAGCTGGCCCACGGGGGATGCCATCCATTTGAATTCGCAAGACATCTCAGGTCTCCTTCAATCCGCCAACGACCCGGGCAAGCCCCCGGTACGCCTGCACTCTAAGGCGAAATTCCAGCGCAAGAACCACGTTTCTTGCGCTGGAAACCCGCAGCGCAACATTCTGCGCGCAGACCCGTATCCGAACTAGTCGTCCTCCAGCACCAGGTAGCAGTTGTCACTGCTGCTGCGCTGCCCGGAGGGGTCGACGATAAAGGCCCCACGCCCCTGGCCGCACTCGAGCAGGCGCACCGGTGACAGCTCGCGCTGGCGGTCGATCTGCGCATTGAAGCGCACGATATAGACCCCCAGGGCAATCGACACACCGAGAATCAGCACCAGGCACAACACCAGTTGATCGGTGTAGCTGGCGCCCGGCTCGTCAGCATGCAGCGACGACATGATCCGCCCCTGCCCCTTCGCTGCTGTACCCGATCAGAAACCAGCTCAGCGGCCCGCCCTCCCCCAGTCGCACCAAGGGTGTCCGGGAAGGCAGGATACTGGCCATCAAGCCGAAGAAGACCAGGGCCAGGAGAATTCCTTTGACCATCGAAAACGGGTTCATGGCAATGCCACGCTGCGCAATTGAGAAGGGTTCCAGCTTAGTAAGCTGCGGGTTAAGAGCGGGTAAACATCGACAGAAGCGCAGTTGACTCCGCTATCCTTCGGCCCATCAGCGCCAAGGGGACAGTTCCGTGCATATTCACCTGCTGCTGGTCGAGGACAACCTTGATCTGGCCAACACCGTCATCGAATACCTGGAAATCAGCGGCATCGTCTGCGACCACGCCAGCAACGGCCAGACCGGCCTTAACCTGGCCCTCGCCCAGCACTACGACGTGATCCTGCTGGACATCATGCTGCCGCGCCTGGACGGCCAGCAGCTGTGCCAGCAATTGCGCGAGCACGGCAGCCAGACCCCGATCCTCATGCTCACCTCCCTGGACGCCCTGGCGGACAAGCTCGCCAGCTTCGCCGCCGGCGCCGACGACTACCTGGTCAAGCCCTTCGAACTGGCGGAACTGGTGGCGCGGATCCGCGCCCTGAGCCTGCGCCGCAGCGGCCAGGCCAGCCGCCTGCAAGTGGCCGACCTGGTGATGGAGCTGTCGACCCGCCAGGTCAGCCGCGCCGGCCAGGAACTGCACCTGTCGCCCATCTGCTGGACCCTGCTGGAATGCCTGATGCGCGCCAGCCCCGAACCCGTGACCCGAGAACGCCTGGAAGCCACCATCTGGGGCGACGAGCCGCCGGACAGCAACACCCTCAAGGTGCATATGCACCGTCTGCGCAAGACCGTGGACAAAGCCTTCGGCCAGCCGCTGATCCACACCCTGCCCGGCATCGGCATACAGTTGAAGTCACATGCGTAACGGTCTGGGTCTGAAATGGGTGATCAGTGGCAGCTTCCTGCTGCTGATTGCCGTGGTGTTGCTGATCTACAGCCTGTTGTTGCCGGAATACAGCCTGCGCGGCCTGCTCTATACCGCCAGCGCAATGATGGAGGAAGAAGCCCAGTACTTCGCCCGGCATTACAAGAAAGACCCCAACACCCCGCCACCACACAACTACTTCTACACCAGCGTGATCGGCAAGGAGGCGCTGCCGGAAAAGATCCGCCAGATGCTCGACACCCCACCAAGCCTGTCGTTCGGCGCGGTCCAGGTGTTCGGCGACCTGGATTCCGATGACGATGATGAGAACCGCGCGGTCCTGGCCCAGCCCCTGGGCGACGGCAAGACGCTATACATGTACGACGTTGACCATGATCAGGAAGAAGGAGGCGAGGTCGAGACGCCGCTGTCCGATGCCTACCTGGATCGAGAACTGCGCGGGGTCAACTTCATCAGCGTGGCGGTGTTCGTCCCGGCCCTGATCATCATCGCCCTGCTGGTCTGGTGGCTGGTACGGCCCCTGGGCCGGCTGGCGCAATGGTCCGCGACCTTGAAGGATGCCGATGCGGTGTCCGGCGAGCGCCCCAATTTCGGATTCAAGGAGTTCAACATGCTGGCCGACGCCCTGGCCCAAAGCGTGCAGCAGGTACAGGCCGCCAGCCTGCGCGAAGGTCGCCTGCTGCGCTACACCAGCCATGAACTGCGCACCCCGCTGGCGGTGCTCAAGGCCAATATCGAACTGCTGGCCCTGCAATCCGGAGGCGTGCTGCCGCCGCCCCTGCAACGCATCCAGCGCTCGGTGCTGAACATGCAGCGGATTGCCGAAACCCTGTTGTGGATGAGTCGCGAACTGCCCGAGGCCTTGCCCGAGGAGGCCATCGACATGAGCAGCCTGGTGGGCGAGTTGATCGAGGAGCAGCGCTACCTGATCGGCACTCGGGATATCGAACTGCTGCTCACCATCAGCAACGAGCCTTGCCGCCTGCCCGTCACCGCCTGCCGCATCGTGGTCGGCAACTTCCTGCGCAATGCCCTGCAATACGCCGACGACGGCAGTGTCGAGATCCACTTCGAGCACCCGCACCTGCGCATCGTCAACCGCATCCGCGAAGCCACCAAGGTCGAGCCGTCCAGCGACTTCGGCTATGGCCTGGGCCTGGAACTGATGCGCCAGCTGTGCGCCCGCCTGGGCTGGCGTATCGAGGTGCTGGCGCAGGAGCAACTGTTCACTGTGACCCTGAACTTCGAGGCCGCTCCGGTCGAAGAGGAACCTGCCGCTGCCAACAGCCCAGCCCCCGCAGCCAGTTGAGCGACGCCAGCCGGGCCGGCCTTGGTTGACGAGGAAATAGATGCTCGCAAGCGATGAAAAAACTGCCTAGCCACCGCCCTCCCCGGCCGTGCTTGTGAGTATTGTTGCAGAACAAGAAAACTCGCCGGGGCCTTGCCGGTGCAGAACTTGCTTGCAGCAAGCTTCTATCGGGTCGCCCTGAATCGGGTCGCCCAGGCCCGCCCCCGCGCCCTGGCAAACAACGAGGTTCGCTGTGGCCACCTACAATCTGCGTCAGCTCAAGTACTTCATCACCACCGTGGAATGCGGCAGCGTCGCCGAAGCCTCGCGCAAGCTGTATATCGCTCAGCCGTCGATTTCCACCGCCATCAAGGGCCTGGAGGACAGCTTCGGCGTGCAGTTGCTGATCCGCCATCACGCCCTCGGCGTATCCCTGACCCCCAGTGGTGCACGCTTCTATCGCAAGGCCCAGGAACTGCTGCGCATGGCCAAGGAGTTCGAGCAGAACGCCCTGGCGGACAATGACGTGGTGGCCGGGCAGATCGATATCGGCTGCTTCGAAACCGTGGCGCCCTTGTACCTGCCGCAACTGATCGCCGGCTTCAGCGCGCTGTATCCCGGGGTCGAGATCCGTATCCGCGACGGTGAACAACAAGAGCTGGTTCAGGGCCTGACCGGTGGCGCCTTCGACCTGGTGATCCTCTACGAACACGAACTGGACGGCACCATCGAGACCGAACCGCTGATGCCGCCACAACGGCCCTACGCGCTGCTGCCCGCCGATCATCGCTACGCCCAGCAGGCCCAGGTGTCGCTGCGTGACCTGTGCCTGGAGCCGATGATCCTGCTGGATGTGCAACCCAGCCGAACCTACTTCGTCAGCCTGTTCGAGGAATTGGGGCTGACGCCGCAGATCGCCTTCAGCTCACCGTCCATCGAGATGGTGCGCGGCATGGTCGGCCAGGGCTTCGGCTTTTCCATCCTGGTCACCCGGCCCCACTCGCAATGCTCCTACGATGGCAAGCCAGTGGTGTGCGTGGACATAGTCGAGGATGTCACCGGCTCCGGCCTGGTGGCGGCCTGGCTCAAGCGTGGCCAGTTGACCAAGCCGGCGCGGCTGTTCGCCGACTACTGCAAGCAGCACCTGGCCCGCTAGCCGAGCAGCCCCAGTTCCTGGGCCCGGGCCACTGCCTGGGTCCGCCGCTCCACCCCCAGCTTGCTGTTGATATGGCTGGCGTGGGTCTTGACCGTATGCAGGGAAATGAACAGGCGCTCGCTGATTTCCTGGTTGGAGCACCCCTGGGCAATCAACTGCAGCACCGACAACTCCCTGGAACTCAGCGACTCGCTATGCCCCCCCCCCTCGGCCAACTCACGGCTGCCTGCCGGCAGACGCTCCAGCAAGGCCTGGGTCAAGGCGCTCGGAGCGCTGCCCTGCAACTGCTCGCGCACCCAGCCGGGATGCTCGCGGAGCAAGGCTTCGAAGGGCTGCAAGGCGCCTCCCACCGCTGCCCCAAGGGCCTGGACAAAGTCCTGACGGGCCTCGGCGCCTCGGCCGGCGGCCAGTAACAGCGGGATCTTCTGGGTCAGGGCCAGCACGCTCAACAGCTGGCGCCCGCTCTGCTGCCCATGGGCGATCAGACGACACAGACGCTGCTCGGCACGGGCCGGGTCGCCCTTGATGCTGTCCAACTGCGCCTGCTGCAACTCGATATGCAAAGGCAACTGCGGATGGAATTCCGGCGGCGCCGCCCCCTGTTCGCCGGTATAGGTCAGCCCCAGGCGGGCCAGCCAGGCTTCGGCCAGATCGGTACGGCCCTGGGCCAGCCACAGCTCGCATTTGACCAGGGTGATCATCGCCAAGTAGTAGATCGGCGGTACATCCCAGATATGCATCAGGCGCTCGGCCTCGGCCAGCTCGGCGAAAGCCCGGGCGAACTCGCCCTGCACACCGCCCTGCCTGGCAATCACGCAGTGCCCGATCAGCACGCTGATGTCGCGACAGGCCCGGGCCTCCACCAGGCCGGCCTGCAGGCGCGCCAGCCCGGCCTCGGGCTGGGCCCGCAGGATCAGCAGATAGCCATCGTACAAAGTCAGCCGGGCCCGTACCGCATACAGCCGCTGGGGTGACAGGCCATGCAGCCGGCGCAGCCCCTGGTGCACTTCGTCCTGGGCCCGCAATATCTCGCCTCGCGCCTGCAGCACCCGCGCCCGATCGTAGTGCGCCAGGGCCTCGAACAGCGGATTGCCAACCCGCTGCGCCAGCTCCAGGGACTCGCGGTTGAGATTGCGCGCGCGCCACAGGTCGGCATCGGCAATGGCCAGGTTGGACAGGGTTGAAAGGCACATCAGGCGCTGCCCGTAACGCTTGATCGGCAGGCTTTCCAGGGCCTCGCTGCAATAGGCCTGGGTCTTCTCCCGCTGGCCACGACCGCGGGCAATGATCCCGCTCAGGGCCAGCCATTGCGCCAGCATCGATTTCTGCGCCGTGGCCGACGGCGCCGGCAGGAAACGGCTCAAGTGCGCCGCCAGTTCCTGGGCCGCATCCAGCTGGCAGGCCAGGCCCAGGGCCCAGCTGTAGAGCACGATCAACCGTGGCGTGCTGATCAGCAGGCTGTCGGGCAGGTCCATCTTCCAGCGCAGCAGCATGCCGACATTCTGCTCCGCCAGCAGCTGCTCTTCCGACAGGTTCTGCACCAGGTTGGCCGCCACATCCAGATGCCCGGCACGCAAGGCCTGCTCCACCGCCTCGTCGAGCAAGCCCTGGGTACTGAACCAGCGACAGGCCCGCAAGTGCAGGCTGGCGGCCGGCAGCAGGGCATTGGCCGCGGGCCGGGTGCGCAGCAAGTCGGAAAACAGATGGTGATATCGGTACCAGTGCCCATGCTCGTCCAGCGGCACCAGGAACACCTGGTGCGCCTGGAGAAAACCGAGGATCTCGGCACTGTCATGGGTCTCGCGCAGGGCATCACAGAGTTCGGCGCAGAAACGCTCCTGGGGCGCAGTGTCATAGAGGAAGGCCTGGACCTCGGCGGGCAGGCGGTCGATGACTTCTTCCAGCAGGTAGTCGCGAATCATCCCTTCGCCACCGTGCAGCCCCTGGTGCAAGGCCCCCACCGCTCCCGCCTCGGACTCGGCCAGCAACCAGAATCGCAACCCCGCCACCCAACCTTCGCTACGCTGGATCAGGCTTTCCAGTGCCTCGCCGCGCAATGAACTGCTGTGCCGATCCAGCAAGCGCAAGGATTCGTCATGGGTCAGGCGCAGGTCCTGCTCGTTCAACTCGAGCAACTGCCGCGACAGGCGCAAGCGCGCCAAGTGCCAATCCGGACGCTGGCGACTGGTCACCAGCAGCACCAGGCCATCGGGCAAGTGATTGAGGAAAAATTGCAAGCAACGATCGAGCACCGGGCCCTGGGCCAGGTGGTAATCGTCCAGCACCAGCAGCAATGGCGTGGCGCCGGACAGTTGCACCGCCAGCTCATCCAGCAGGCCGTCCAGCCACTCCTCGAAAGCAAAGGGCTGATGGCGCTGGCGCATTTTCAACAGCCCCAGGGACTGACGGCCCAATCGCGGGAAGTATTGCTGCAAGCCTGCCAGGAGACGTTCGAGAAAACGCCCGGGATCGCTGTCGCGCCGACTCAACCCCAACCACAGGCTCTGCCAGTTCTGCGGCAGGCCTTGGCAGAACTCCACCGCCAGCGAGCTCTTGCCGAACCCGGCCGGTGCGCTGACCAGTAACAAACGGCCCTGCAACCCTGCACTCAAACGCTCACAAAGACGCGGCCGCGGCACATAGCCATCGGGCAGCGGAGGTCGATAGAAACGCCCTTCCAACGCGGGAATCGCCGCACTGGCAGACCTTTGCGGGGAAAACAGGTCAGTCATGGCCAACTCTTGTTGATGTAGGGTTGTCGGCGTAGCAGATGTCGGCAGACTAACGGTAAAAAGCCACCTGATGAAGAATTTTGCGACCCATCAGGCAAAAAAGACTATGACCAAATAGGTCAGATACTCCTTATTTATAAACGAATATTTCTCTTAATTATTTGTCGCGCAGCAAGTTCCCATCAGGAAAGTGCCCCAGGCACCAGGGGTTTGTTCAACCTCGATCGGCTGGCGCAGGCAAAAAAAAGGTTCTTCACGGATTACCGGGAAAGACGCTCTTGATCTTCATAAAAAAGAATTCGCTATCCCGGTAACCGTACGCCATCCGTTTGATGACCTTTATTCGATTGTTTATCCCTTCCAGTTGC
>NZ_JAGEKI010000036.1:0-12151 GCF_049887815.1 Pseudomonas sp. NFXW11
GGGTGGGCGGGTGGGGGGCATTGGCCTCACTGCCAGCTTCGGCTGCCGCCTGGGGCTGGGTGCTTGCAGGCTGTTCTGTCGTGGGGCGCTTGAAGGCCTTGAGCAGTTTTTCGAGTAGGTTCATCGAGCGCTCCTTGCAGGGCGATGCATTGGCTAAGGCGCGCATTGTGCCGCCTTGGCGCAGGTGTGGAAACCATCGACGCCGGTTCAGACGATAGCGTCAATCAGGATATGCGCCTGCCCGCGACTGCAATGCTCGATCCGCGCCTGGACCTGATAGACCTGGTGCAGCATCGCCTCGTTGATCACCTCGGCGCTTGGCCCGCTGCCCAGGCAGGTGCCCTGGGCGATCACCAGCACCTGGTCGGCGTAGCGCAGGGCCTGGTTCAGGTCATGGATGGCGATAAACACAATCACTTGGCGCTGGCGTGCCAGGCGGCGCATGAACTCCAGCACTTGCACCTGGCGATGCAGGTCCAGGGCGCTGGTGGGTTCGTCCATCAGGAGGATTTCCGGCTCGCGCACCAGGGTCTGGGCAATCGACACCAGCTGCTGCTGGCCGCCACTGAGCTCGCCGAGGTTGCGCAGGGCCAGCTCGCCGATGCCCAGGGCCGCGAGCATGGCGTCCACCCGCTGCAGCTCCTGGTCATCCACCGCCCAGCCCGGCGTCAGTTGCTTGCGCGCCAGCAGTATCGATTCATAGACAGTCAGGCGTGCACTGGCATTCAGGCCCTGGGGCATGTAGCTGATGCCTTGCGGGCCCTTTTGCGAGTCTTCGAGGATCACCTGCCCAGGGCCGCCGAGCAGCCCGGCCATGCGTTTGAACAGGGTCGATTTGCCCGCCGCATTGGGCCCCACCACCGCCACCACCTGGCCGCCGACAAAGGTCCCGGTGCTGACGTCAGCGATGATTGGCCGCTGGCCATAACCGGCGCCCAGGTTGTGCAAGCGCAGCTTCACCATGAGTTTTTCTTCCCGCCAAGAATCAGAGAAATAAAGAAGGGCACACCAATCAACGAGGTGACCACGCCGATGGGGAAGATCGCCCCGGGAATCAGGGTCTTGCTCACCACCGAGCTGGCCGAGAGGATCAGCGCGCCGGTGAGCAGTGAGGCCGGAAGGAAGAAGCGTTGGTCTTCACCTATCAGCATCCGCGCGATATGCGGACCCACCAGGCCGATAAAGCCGATGGTGCCGACAAAGGCCACCGGGAACGCGGCCAGCAGGCTGACCATCACCAGGGTCTGCAAGCGCAGGCGGCGCACATTGATGCCGAAGCTCGCCGCCTTGTCGTCGCCCAGGCGCAGGGCGGTCAGGGCCCAGGCGCGCTTGGCGAAGATCGGCAGGGTGACCAGGATCACCAGGCAGATCACCCCGAGCTTGGGCCAGGTGGCCTTGGTCAGGCTGCCCATGGTCCAGAACACCACCGCGGCCACCGCCTGTTCGGTGGCGAAGAACTGCACCAGGGCCAGCAGCGCATTGAAGGTGAACACCAGGGCGATACCCAGCAGCACGATGGTTTCGGCGCTGACCCCGCGACGCAGGCTGAGGAAGTGGATCAGCAGCGCCGAGAGCATGGCCATGATGAAGGCGTTCACCGGCACCATGTACTGCGCGGCCAGGGGAAACAGCGCCACGCCGAATGCCAGGCCCATGGCCGCGCCAAACCCGGCGGCGGCGGAAATGCCCAGGGTGAAGGGGCTGGCCAAGGGGTTGTTGAGGATGGTCTGCATCTGCGCGCCGGCCAGGGACAGCGCCGCGCCCACGGCCACCGCCATCAGTGCCACCGGCAGGCGGATCTGCCACATCACCACCCGCACCTGGGCCGGTGCTGAGTCCGGCGCCAGCAATGCTCCCAGCACTTCGCCGAGGCTGTAGCGCGCCGGCCCCAGGGCCAGGTCCAGCAGCACACTGCCCAGCAGCAACAGGGTCAGCGCGCCGAGTATCAGGCGTTTGCGCTGCACCAGGCGGCGGTAGGCCTGGCCCTGCTGCGCCACCGCTGGTTGCAACGAACTCATGGCGACACCTCGGGCTGCTGCAGGCTGACGAAGTAACCCGGCTCATAGGGCACGGGCAGGAAGCGTTGGTGCAGCTCGCGGAACGTGGCCTCGGGGTCGAGTTCTTCGAACAGTTTCGGGTGAAACCATTTGGCCAATTGCTGGATCGCCACGAACTGGTAGGGGCTGTTGTAGAACTGATGCCATATGGCATGGAAGGCCTGGTGCTGCTGGGCCTGGATGCCGGCGTAGGCCGGGCGCCCGGGGTACCAGGCGAGCTTGCGCCGGGCCTCGGCCAGGTCGGCCCCGGGGCCGACCCCCACCCAATGGCCGCCGGGGGCGAAGGCTTGCCAGTTGGCTGTGGTGACCACCACCTGGGCCGGGTTGGCGACTATCACCTGTTCCGCATTCAGTTGGCCGAAGGTGCTGGGGATGATGCCCCTGGCAATGTTGTCGCCACCGGCCAGGTCGACGAACAGGCCGAAATTCTCGTTACCGAAACTCAGGCAGCAATCATCGGTGTAGCCGCCGATGCGCTCGATAAACACCTTGGGTCGCGGCGGCTTGTGTGCGGCGATGACCTCAGTCACCCGGCGGATCTGCTGCTGGCGAAAGTCGATAAAGGCCTCGGCCCGCTGTGGCTGGCCAAACAGCTGGCCGAACAGGCGCATGCTCGGTTCGGTGTTGCGCATCGGGTTGTTGCGAAAGTCCACGTACACCACCGGGATGCCCAGGGCGTCGAGCTTCTCGATATAGCGCGCATCCTCGGTGGCGTGCTGGGCCTCGATATTGAGGATGATCACGTCGGGTTTCTGCGCGATGGCCTGCTCGATATCGAAGGTGCCGTCTTCAAATCCGCCGAAGGTCGGGATCTTGGCGATCTCGGGAAAGCGCCGCAGGTAGGCGCCGTAGGTGTCGGGGTCGGACTGGATCAGGTCCTTGCGCCAGCCGACGATGCGCCGGATGGGGTTCTCGGTGTCCAGCGCGGCCAGCAGGTACAGCTGGCGACCCTCGCCGAGGATCACCCGCTGCACCGGCAGGCGCACTTGCACCTGGCGTCCCAGTAAGTCGGTGACGCTGCCGGGTGCCGTTTGCGCCGGCTCGGCCAGCAGGCTGCGCGGCATCAGTGACAGCGCAACAGCGCTTAGCAGTACGGCGAACAGCAACGCGGCCGGTGAGCGGCTGCGGCGAAAACGATGAGCCATGTTCAGTACCCTTGCACAGGCCCGGTCGCGGTATGGCGCCAGGCGCCTTGCCACTCCGGAGGTGGTTAGAAATCGACGCTGGCCGACAGCAGCAGGGTGCGTGCCGAACCTTGGGAAAAGGCCCCGTAGGAGGCCACGCCCGACCAGTACTCGCGGTCGAACAGGTTTTGCACCGTGGCGCGCACGGTGGTTGGATGCTGGGCGATGCGGGTGCTGTAGCGCGCACCCAGGTCGAAGCGGGTCCAGGCCGGCAACTGCTGGGTGTTGGCCTGGTCGACGTACTGGCGGCCGGTGTGGATCGCCCCGCCGGTCAGGCTCAGGCCGTCGAGCCACGGGGTGTCCCATTCGGCCCAGAGGTTGGCCTGCACCTGGGGCACGCCCACCGGCCGATTGCCACGGTTGGCGGCGCTGGCGCTGCGGTGCAATTCGCCGTCGAGCAGGGTCACGCCGCCCAGCAGGCGCGTGGCGCCCGTGACCTGGCCGGCCAGGTTCAGCTCCAGGCCGCGGTTGCGTTGCTCGCCCTGCACCGAGTAGCGCCCAAAGGCCAGTTCGCCGCTGGGCTTGTCGATCTGGAACAGGGCCAGGGTCGACATGAAGCTGCCGTAGTCGAGCTTGACCCCCACTTCATGCTGGCGCGACACATAGGGCGAGAAAATCTGCCCGGCATTGCTCGCGGCAGACGGCGCCACTTCGCCCTTGCTCAGGCCTTCGATGTAGTTGTAGTAGAGCGCTACCTGTTCCCAGGGCTTGGCGATCACGCCGAACAGCGGGGTGGTGCGGCTCTTATCGTACTGGCTGGTGACTGCCCCGGCGCTGCTGAAATTCTTCGAACCGATGTTCTGCTTGCGCAGGCCGAGGCTGAACTGCAGGCGCTGATCGAGCAGCGACAGGGTGTCGGCCAGCGCCAGGCCCGAGAGCTCGGTGGCCGAGACCTTGGGGGTGTCCGGCTTGGCAATCGAGGGTTTGGGCTGTGCCTGCGGGTGATAGATATTCGAACTGATGGCCGGGCCGGAAATGATCCCCCGGGACAGCTCGTCGCGATAACCACTGGCTTGCAGGGTCAGGCCATGGCTGACCGGGCCGGTGTCGAAACGCAGGCGCATGCCGGCATCCAGGCTGTAGCGCTGGACTTCGAAGCGGTAGTAGCCGGGGATCGACGAGGTGTCGCCGGCCGCGTTGATGATGCGCGGGGTCTGGTCGGACATCCGTGCCACCTCGGAGCGGCCGCCACCGGCGTGGGCGAACAGGCTCAGGTTCGGGCTGAACCGGTATTCGCCCCCCAGTAGCGCCGAGCGGTCGCGGGTGGCAGAGCGGCCCCAGTCCTGGCTGACGCTGGTACGGCCATTGGCGGCGGCGGGCATGCTTACCCCGGGGTCGATCAGAAAGGGCCGCGAGGCGGCGTCGATCTGCTCGTCCTGGCTGATCAGGTCGAGGGTCGCTCGCCAGTCGTCACCCTGGTAGTCCAGGGCGATGGCGCCGATATCGATGCCGCGCGCCTGCTCGTCGATCCGGGTTTCGCCTTGCTGGGTGCTGGCGTTGATGCGCACGCCCAAGCGCCGTTCCGGGCCCAGGCGCCGGCTGAGGTCGAGGTGGCTGCCGAACTGCGAGTTCAGCGCGTAGCTGCTGCTCAGGCGGGTCAGGTCTTCGTCCAGGGCGCGCTTGGGCACCAGGTTGATCACCCCGCCCACGGCGCTGTTGGGTGACAGCCCGTACAGCAAGGCTGCGGGGCCCTTGATCACCTCGATGCGCTCGGCGAACTCGGTGAACACTCGATAGTTGGGCGCCACGCCGTACACGCCGTCGAAGGCCAGCTCGCCGAGGTTGCCTTCACCCACCGGGAAGCCGCGGATAAAGAACGAATCGACGATGCCCCCGGCCTGGCCGGTGGAGCGCACCGAAGGGTCGCGTTCCAGCAGGTCGCCCACGGTGCGCGCCTGTTGGTCCTGGATCATGGTCGAGGAATAGCTGCTGACGCTGAAGGGCGCGTCCATCACCGCGGTATTGCCCAGCAAGCCCAGGCGTGCACCCTGGGCCACCTGGCCGCCGGGGTACAGCGGCGGTAGCTCTGCGCCGCGCAAATCAAGGCCATCCACCTGGGTGTCTTCCAGGGTGATGCGACGTTGCACCAGGGTGTAGCTGCCGTCGCTGCGCAGCAGCAGGCCCAGGCCGCTGCCGTCGAGCAAGCGGCTGGCCGCCTCTTGGGGGGTGTAGCGGCCGTTGAGGCTCGGGCTGCTCAGGCCTTCGGTCAGCTCGGGCTGGAACGACAGGGCCATGCCGGCGTCCACGGCCAGGCTCGACAGGGTCGGGCCCAGTGGCCCGGGGGCGATGTTGTAGCTGCGCAGGCTGCGGCTATCCAGCGCCTGCGGTTCGGCGGCCAGCAACGGCAGACCGACGCCACAGCCCAGCACCAGGCCCAGCAGCGCACTGCGAATGACCGGCGTGAGCGGCCGATCCGGACGCAGGAAGCGTGCAACGAGCATGGCGGATGATCCTGTGGCGATAAGAAAGAGGCGGTTGCCCTGTATGCCAGCCGAGAATGAAAAAAGTATCAGCGCGCTGGGGATTTTTTTGCCGGGCCCTCAGGCGCGGGACAGGGTCAGCCAGAGCCCGTTGAGGTGGCCGGAGACCTGCACCGGGTAGGTTTGCACCAGCATGTTCAGGCTGCGCTGGGTGTCGCTGATGGGGTAGGCGCCGGAAATGCGCAGATCGGCAATCGTCGGATCGCAGCGCACGAAGCCTCGGCGATAGCGCGCCAGCTCGGTGACGAAGTCCGCCAGGCGCATCTTGTCGGCCATCAGCATGCCCTGGGTCCAGGCGCTGGCGTAGCGCTCCGCGGGGCTTGGCGGGGCAAACTCGCGGGAGGAAAAATCCGTGCGCTGGCCGGCGTTGACGATCAGGGGCGCGGCTTGCCGGTTGTCCGCCAGCAGCACCTTGACCGCGCCTTGCAGCACCACCAGCTGGGTGCGCGGCGACATTTCGCGCACGCTGAAACGGGTGCCCAGCGCCTGCATCAGGCCCTGGGGCGTGCTCACCAGGAAGGGTCGGGCCTGGGGCGAGGTATCGGCCGCGGTCTGCACCAGGATTTCCCCGGCGCGCAGCTTGATCAGGCGTTGATTGGCATCGAACAGCACATCGATGGCGCTGTCGGTATTGAGGGTCAGTTGCGAGCCGTCGGCCAGGGTCAGCTCGCGGCGTTGGCCCACGGCGGTGCGGTAGTCGGCGCTCCATTGCTGGCTCTGCGCCAGTTTCCAGCTGCCCCAGCCGGCCGGCGCCATGGCCAGCAACAGGGCCAGCTTGCCCAGGGCCGCGCGTCGCTGCGGGCTGCTCGGTCGATCCAGCGCCGACAGCGCCAGCGAGCTGGGCAAGCCCCCCAGCTTGGCTTGCAGCAACTGCGCCCGGGACCAGGCGCGCTGGCGCTCCGGGCTGCTCAGCTGCCAGCTTTGCCATTGGGCACGTTCGGCCTCGCTGAGCTCGCCCTCGCTCAGGCGCAGCAGCCATTCGGCGGCCTCTTCGAGCACCTCGGGAGCCAGTTGCGGCTCGGCGCTACGCTTGAACATTCATTCCACCAGCAGCAGGCACTGGACGAAGGCCTGTTTCATGTAGCGCTTGACGGTGATCAGCGAGACCTGCAACTGCCCGGCGATGTCCTCGTACTTGTGGCCGCCGATTTGCGACAGGAGGAAGGCGCGCTTGACCAGTGGCGGCAGGGTATCGAGCATCGCATCGATGTCGTGCAGGGTTTCCAGCACCATCAGCCGCTGCTCGGGGGCTGGTGCTTCCTGGGCCGGCAGCAGCATCAGAGCGTCGAGGTAGGCGCGCTCCAGTGCCTTGCGCTGGTACCAGTTGACCAGGATGCCCTTGGCCACACAGCTGAGGTAGGCCCGGGGCTGCTCGATACTGGTGACCTGGGAGGCGAGGATTCGGGTGAAGGTGTCCTGGGCCAGATCCGCCGCATCCATGGCGTTGCCCAATTTGCGCTTCAACATGCCGTACAGCCAGCCGTGATGGCCGTTGTACAAGGCTTCAATCGCGTGCAGATGGGTGGAATCATTCGCGGGAAGGCTATCGCTCATGGCAGCTTGGCGTTTTGCAATTGAGAAGTATTCCCAATGCTAAAGGACAAGGAACCCGAGGCGCAAGCGCGATTCTGCAACAGCCTGCGGGCGCGATCCGCAGGGGTTCAGTCCTTCGATAGCGGCTGTGCGATGGCCCCGGCGCGCAGTCGATAACCCAGGGCGACAATCGCCAGCAGGGCCATCAGGTAGCCCAGGCAGACGAACAGGTAGCTGTACTGCAAGCCGTAGACCTGGTTGAGCAGGCCACCGAGGCAGATGCCGGCGATCGAGGCGATTTGCGTGGTGCCCTGGGCCAGCCCCAGCACTTGGCCCTGGCGTGAAGGGGCGGCGCTTTTCGAGATCAGTGCCATCAGCACCGGGGTGGTGGCACCCAGCAACAGCCCCCAGATGAAATAGGCCAGGGCGAACACCAGGGCGTTGCGGGTCAGGCCGGCCACCGCGGTCAGGGCCATGCAGGCGATCACCACCAGGCCCAGGCGCTGCAGGGTGGCGCCCAGGGGCAGGTTTTCGAAATAGCGCGCCCAGGCACTGGCCGCGAGGATAAAGCCCAGGGCCAGCAGGCCATAGCACAGGCCCACCAGGGAATGGCTGACCGCGAACAGCGAGCTCACGTACAGCGCGAAGGCGGTTTGCGGCAGCATCCGCGCCAGCAGCAACAGGCCCATCACCAGCAGCAGGGGCAGCAGCGGCGAGCTGCGCCAGAGGCTGCCCAGCGGCACGGCCGAGGCCGGTGTCGGCGGGGCTTTCGGCACCGGCGGCACATCCGGCAGGGTGCGTGCCGCCACCAGGGTGCACAGGGCACAGAGCAGTGCGGCACCCAGGTTGATCCAGAAGAAACTGCCGTGATCGAGGATCAGGCCGCCCAGCAACGCGCCCAGCAGGGAGCCGACATTGGTGGAAATCTGCAGCAGGGCGAACAGCCGCGCACGCCGTTGCGGCGCGACGATGCTCACCCCGTAAGCCTGGGCCGGAGCGATGTAGCCGGCGCAGGCGCCTTGCACAAAACGCAGGATCAGGATCAGCCACAGGTCGTTGCACAGGGCCAGCCCCAGCTGGGTCAGGGACAGGCCGGCGAGGGCCCGGAGCATCATCCACTTGTGCCCGTAGCGGTCGCCGATGCGCCCCCAGAAGGTGCTGGTGAGGATGATGCCGAGCATCGGCCCGACATACACCGTGATGCTGGCGAAGGCCAACAGCGTCGGCGAGTCGGCAAGCCCGCGCAGGTGCAGCGGCCAGAATGGCCCGCTCATTTCCATTGCGCCCATGGACACCAGCTGGATGGCGAACAACAGGCCGATCAGCAGGCTGACCCGCGAACCCTGGATGGAGCCTGTGTGGGGCATGAGTCGGCCTCGGTGCTGGGAACAGGAGTGGGGCAAGTGCGGGGCAGCAGACTACGTGCTTTGTTTGGCGTGGAAAACCGCCACGCGGTTTTTTTGCGCGGATCCAGGCGCGGGCAAAAAAATCTCCGGCAGCCCTGATACTTTTTTGGCACCTGGCTGGCAATGGCAGTGAGAAGCATTTTCCCTTGCCGCAAAGGAGCCCCCCGTCATGCCTGTTGTCCGTCGTCCCAGCGCCGAGCGCGTGTTAACCCTGGCTGTGCGCAGCGCCCTGTTGAATGTCGTGCTGATGGCCGCCGGGGCCAGTGCCTGGGCCGCCGCCCCGCAAGCGCAGGTGGCCACCGACGCCAAGCCGGATGCCGACGGCAGCTCCGGCCTGACCTTGGAAACCCTGGATATCAACGCCCGCTACAGCGGCCTCAACCCGCTGCCCGAGACCCTGGCCGGCGGCCAGGTGGCCCGGGGTGCGCGCTTGGGCATGCTGGGCAACAAGGATGTGATGGACACCCCGTTCAACGTCACCAGCTACACCGCCAAGACCCTCGCCGACCTGCAGACCGTGACCGTCGCCGATGCCCTGGAGCGCGATCCGTCGGTGCGTTCCACCGGGCAGACCGGGGGCATTGTCGACTCGTTCTTTATCCGTGGCTTTGCGGTGGGCGAGGGCAACCTCGGTGAACTGGCGTTCGATGGCGTGTATGGCGTGGCGCCCAACTATCGGGCCTTCACCGAGTACGCCGAGCGCGTTGAAGTGCTCAAGGGGCCAGGCGCCCTGGCTTATGGCATGTCCCCCAACAGCGGTGTTGGCGGGGTGATCAATATCGTGCCCAAACGCCCCCTGGCCGAAGACCTCACCCGCTTCACCGCCAGCTACGCTTCGGATTCCCAGCTGGGTGGCCATCTGGATATCAGCCGCCGCTTCGGTGCGGAAAACCAGTTCGGCGTGCGTTTCAACGGCAGCCTGCAGGGGGGCGATACCGCCGTGGAACACCAGCAACGCGAAGTCGATATCGGCGCCATCGCCCTTGACTACCAGGGTGAACGGCTGCGCCTGAACCTGGATTTCATCAGCCAGAAGGAAAGCTTCGAGGCCGCCTCACGGCCCTTCACCGCGGCGCCCGGCATCGACATTCCCTCGGCTGCCAATGGCCGCACCAACCTGCCGCAGGACTGGGGCTGGTCGGACACCAAGGAACAGTCGGCGCTGCTGGGGGGCGAATACGACCTGAGCGATGCGCTGACGGTGTTTGCCCATGCCGGCGGCGGTCGTTCGGACGTCAAGCGCATGTCCGACCAGGTGCCGCGGATCCTCAACGAGGCCGGCGATACCAGCAACATTCCCGGTTACTACAAGTTCAATGTCGATCGTTCCACCGCCGATGTGGGTATCCGCGGGCTGTTCGCCACCGGCCCGGTCAATCACACCACCACCTTGATGGCCAGCCATTACCAGGACGAGCTGTCCCGGGGCATCAACAACGGCACGCCGCTGCTGTCCAACATCTACCACCCAGTGGACAGGCCCAAGCAGTACATCAACGCGCCCAAGGTGCTGCGGATTTCCGCAACCGAGCTGTCCGGCGTTGCCCTGACCGACACCCTGTCGGTACTCGATGACCGCATCCAGCTGAGCCTGGGCCTGCGTCGGCAGAACATCGAGACCCGCAACTACCTGGCCAGCGGCGCCAGGGGCCCGGGCTACGACGACAGCGCCACCTCGCCGCTGGTGGGGTTGGTGGTCAAGCCCTGGGACGATGTCTCGCTGTACTACAACTACGTCGAAGGCCTGAGCAAGGGCGATATCGCCCCGGCCAACGCCAGCAATGGCGGTACCACCTTCGCCCCGTACAAGTCCAAGCAGCATGAGCTGGGGGTGAAGTACGAGCACGGCGGCTTTATCAGCAGCCTGGCGCTGTTCCAGATCGAAAAGCCCAGTGGCGAGCTCGGCGCCAACAATGTGTTTTCGGTGCAGGCCGAACAGCGCAACCGCGGCGTGGAACTGAGCCTGTTCGGCGAAGTGGCACCAGGCACCCGACTGATGGGTGGGGTGACCCTGCTCGATGGCGAGCTCACCGACTCGGCCACCGCGGCCAACCGCGGCAACAAGCCGGTGGGGGTGCCCGGGGTGCAGGGCAACCTTTGGGGTGAGTGGGATACCCCCTGGCTGCAAGGCTTCACCCTGACCGGTGGCGCCATCTACACCGGCAGCCAGTACGTCAACCAGGCCAACACCCAGGAGCTGCCATCCTGGACCCGCATCGATATGGGCGCGCGCTATGCGACCCGCATCGAGGGCCGTCCTACCACTTTCCGGGCCACGGTGCAGAACGTCTTCGATCGCGAATACTGGTCGGGCGTGGCCTCCTATGGTGCCTTTTCGCCAGGCTACCCGCGCACCCTGCAACTGTCGGCCACGGTGGACTTCTGACGGCACTGGCTGAATCGCCGCTTGCCTTGCCGGCAGCGGCCCCCGAGAATCGGCGCGGTTTTTACATCAAGGAGCAAGGCCGCCCATGCCGCACCCGAAGCAGTTGAGCCCGGAGTTTTCCGGGGCCCTGAGAACCTTCAGTTTCTGGGTCGCCAACGGCACCCTGGGGTATCCGTTGCTGGAAGGCATCGATTACCGGAGCGGTCTGGGCGATGAGCCGAGCATGTTGGAGATGGTCTACGCGATCTTCGCCAATGTGCTGGAGTTCGACGAGCAGGGGGTGCCGCTCAATGCCAAGTACGCCGAGTACCGGGCGGCGCAATATATCCGCAGCTACTGCGACTCGGGCTATGTCGTGCTGCCGAAGTTCGAGGATTGGGAGATGGAATTGCACGAGCCGCCGAACCTGAAAGACATCAAGCCCTGGCCTGAGACAAGCCATAAGCCACAAGCTACAAGCTAGAAGCTAGAAGCTAGAAGCTAGTAGCTAGTAGCTAGTAGCTAGTAGCTAGTAGCTAGTAGCTGGACGGATGCAGTCTTGAAGGAGTTGTAATGTCGCTGATTTCGCAACGTGTCGAACTGGCCCGCCAGGGCGCCAATGACAAAGTGATTTGCCGGATGCCCTCAGGGTGGGCGGTGATCGGCGATGTGCAGTTTCTACCGGGCTACTGCCTGTTGCTGCCGGACCCGGTGGTGCCCAGCCTCAATCATCTGGATGCCGAGGCCCGGGCCCTTTACTTGCTGGATATGGCGCGCATCGGCGATGCGTTGCTGGAGGCCACCGGGGCCTTGCGCATCAACTATGAAATCCTCGGCAATTCGGAGCCGGAACTGCATTGCCATATCTTCCCGCGCTATGCCACGGAACCGGAGGACAAGCGCCGCATGCCGGTGTGGTTCTACGACTGGAAAAACGCGCCACCGTACGTCGAGCAGGAGCATGGTGCCTTGCGCGAGCGGATTGCCCAGCTATTGGCGGCCTCCCAGCCACAGTCGTGAAGGCTGGCTGAGCGCTAGAAAAAGCCCCCCCCGAGGTAATGCCAGTCAGTTAAGGGCAAGCACTGTACTTGTGGCGAGGGAGCTTGCTCCCGCTGGGCTGCGTAGC
>NZ_JAGEKI010000037.1:0-7444 GCF_049887815.1 Pseudomonas sp. NFXW11
TCTGATCAACCACCGCCAATTTAAAGGACAGTGAGTAATCTCGTTGTGTGCGCTTTACACCTTGTTCCATCTGACTCTCCGGAAATTCGGGATGGGAGGTGTAAACCTTATTCAGGACGGGACACAGCGACAAAAAAAGCACCCCTCGGGGTGCTTTTTTTATGCCTGGTCGTTATTGGCCTGGCTGATTCTGGTTCTGACCCAGGATCAAGTGCCCTTCCTTATCCACCGGAATCTGGTTGCCTGGATCACGATCCATGCGCACCTGACCCTGCTTGCCACCCAGGTCGTACTTCACGTCGTAACCGACGATCTTGTCACTGATGTCATTCACCGTATTACAGCGGGTCTGCGTGGTGGTGTAGGTATCACGCTCCTGCATGCCTTCCTGCACTTTGTTGCCCGCATAACCGCCACCCACTGCACCGGCCACAGTGGCAAGCTTCTTGCCATTGCCACTGCCGATCATGCTGCCCAGCAGGCCACCGCCCACCGCACCGGCCACAGTACCGAGGATCTGATGCTCATCCTTGACCGGACGCTGACGGGTCACGGCCACGTCCTTGCACACTTCACGAGGCGTCTTGATCTGTTGTTTGACCGGCTGCACGGCCAGCACTTGCGCATACTCAGGGCCGCTTTTAACCAGGCTGTAGGTAGCCACAGCACCCCCGGCAGTCACACCGACAGCACCCAATACCGCACCAACCAGCAACGACTTGTTCACGTGAACCTCCTGACCATACATGCGGGTCCATGCCCGCGCTTCTCCCAGCCTTGGAGCAAAAAAAAAGGCGCGAGTTCAACACTCGCGCCTTTTTTGCTGACTACTGGAAGAGATCAGATCGTCAAGGACGCTCGTCCACTTCCTTCTCGGTATTGGCTGGAGGAATCAGGTCTTCACTGTTCAGGTTCAGCCAGATCAGCACCACGTTGGCGATGTAGATCGACGAGTAAGTACCCGCCAGAACACCAACAAACAGGGCGATGGAGAAGCCGTGCAGGTTGTCACCGCCGAAGAACAGCAGGGCGACGATTGCCAGCAGGGTGGAGATCGAGGTCGCCATGGTCCGCAGCAGGGTCTGGGTGGTCGAGATATTGATGTTCTCGATCAGACTGGCCTTGCGCAGTACACGGAAGTTCTCCCGTACCCGGTCGAACACCACGATGGTGTCGTTGAGCGAGTAACCGATGATCGCCAGCACCGCCGCCAGCACCGTCAGGTCGAAGGTGATCTGGAAGAACGAGAGGATACCCACGGTCACGATCACGTCGTGAATCAACGAGACGATGGCACCGACCGCGAACTTCCACTGGAAGCGGAAGGCCAGGTAGATGAGGATGCCGCCCAGGGCCATGAGCATGCCGAGGCCGCCCTGGTCGCGCAGCTCTTCACCCACTTGCGGGCCGACGAACTCGACACGCTTGACCTGCGCCGGGTTGTCGCTGCCGGCTTTCTGCAGCGCAGACGCCACCTGATGACCCAACTGCGGGTCTTCACCCGGCATCCGCACCAGCAAGTCGGTGGTTGCACCGAAGCTTTGCACGATCGCCTCATGGTAACCAGAAGCGTTGAGCTGCTCGCGAACCTTCATCACGTCCGCCGGACGCTCGTAGGTCAGCTCGATCAGCGTACCGCCAGTGAAATCCAGACCATAGTTCAGCCCCTTGTGGAACCAGCTGAACAAGGCCATAACGGTGAGCAGCAGGGTGACGCCGAAAGCGACGTTGCGCACACCCATGAAGTTGATAGTACGTAACATGGCAGCCCCTTAAATCCACAACTTCTTGAAGTCACGACCGCCGAAGATCAGGTTGACCATCGCACGGGTCAGCCAGATGGCCGTGAACATCGAGGTAAAGATCCCGAGGGACATGGTCACCGCAAAGCCCTTCACCGGGCCGGTGCCCATGGCGAAGAGGATGCCGCCCACCAGCAGGGTGGTCAGGTTGGCATCGAGAATCGCGGTGAATGCCCGGCCGAAGCCTTCGTTGATTGCCCGTTGCACGCTCATGCCGGCGGCGATCTCTTCACGTATCCGCGAGAAGATCAGCACGTTGGCGTCCACCGCCATGCCCATGGTCAGCACGATACCGGCAATGCCCGGCAGGGTCAGCGTAGCCCCCAGCAGCGACATCAGCGCCAGCAGCAGCACCATGTTCAGCGCCAGCGCCACGGTGGCGATGATGCCGAAGAAGCGGTAGATGGCAATGATGAACAGCGACACGAACAGCATGCCCCACAGCGACGCATCGATACCCTTGGTGATGTTGTCGGCACCCAGGCTAGGACCAATGGTGCGCTCTTCAGCGAAGTACATTGGCGCCGCCAGACCACCGGCACGCAGCAGCAGCGCCAGCTCGGAGGATTCGCCCTGGCCATTCAGGCCGGTGATGCGGAACTGACTGCCCAGCGGCGACTGGATAGTCGCCAGGCTGATGATCTTCTTCTCTTCTTTGAACGCCTGGACCGGCACGTCTTTCTCGACACCGTCCACCACTTGCTTGGTGTAGGTGGTGATCGGCTTTTGCTCGATAAAGATCACTGCCATGCTACGGCCGACGTTGCTGCGGGTAGCACGATTCATCAGCTCGCCGCCATGGCCATCGAGCTTGATGTTCACCTGCGGACGGCCATGCTCGTCGTAGCTGGCCTGGGCGTCGGTCACCTGGTCACCGGTGATGATCAGGCCACGCTCGATCTGCGCAGGAGGACGGTTGCCCTCACGGAACTCGAAGGACTCGGAGGTCGCCTTGGAAGCACCCGGCTCGGCGGCCAGGCGGAACTCCAGGTTGGCGGTCTTGCCGAGAATTCGCTTGGCTTCAGCAGTATCCTGCACGCCCGGCAGCTCGACCACGATCCGGTTGGCGCCCTGGCGCTGTACCAGGGGCTCGGCCACACCCAGTTCGTTGACCCGGTTACGCACAGTGGTCAAGTTCTGCTTGATGGAGTATTCGCGGATTTCCGCCAGCTTGGCCGGGGTCATCGCCAGACGCAGCACCGGTTGGCCATTGAGGTCGGCCGGTACGATATCGAAATCATTGAAACTCTTGCGAATCAGCGAACGAGCCTGTTCACGGCTGTCCTCATCACTGAAGCCCAGCTGGATGGCACCATTGAGCTGCGGCAGGCTGCGATAGCGCAGGCGCTCTTTACGCAGCAGGCTCTTGACGTCGCCTTCGTAGACTTTCAGGCGGGCGTCCAGGGCTTTGTCCATATCCACTTCCAGCAGGAAGTGCACACCACCGGACAAGTCCAGACCCAGCTTCATCGGGTGCGCACCGAGGTTGCGCAGCCATTGCGGGGTGGTTTGCGCCAAGTTCAACGCCACCACATAGTCATCGCCCAGCGCCTTGCGCACTACATCCTTGGCCGGAA
This sequence comes from Pseudomonas sp. NFXW11, assembly GCF_049887815.1. Taxonomy (NCBI): domain Bacteria; kingdom Pseudomonadati; phylum Pseudomonadota; class Gammaproteobacteria; order Pseudomonadales; family Pseudomonadaceae; genus Pseudomonas; species Pseudomonas sp. NFXW11. The sequence continues at coordinate 3,380 of NZ_JAGEKI010000037.1, forward strand.
GCTGGTCTTCCTTGTTGATCAGGCGCAGCAGGCCACCCTTGCCATTGGCGGCAACGGAAGAAGCCTTGACGCTGATGCCGGCGTCGGTGAGCGCTTTGCTCGCACGATCCAGATCCGCCTGAGATACCTGCAGCGCGGTGCTCGCGCCGCTGACCTGAATGGCCGGATCATCAGGGTATAGATTGGGAGCGGAATAAATAAAACCGATCGCCAGCACCGCCAGGATCAGTAGGTACTTCCACAGAGGATATTTGTTCAGCATCACGCCGCCCGTTTATGACGCGGGGCGCCTTGCGCGCCCCGTCGATTGGTAAAAGATGAAACTTAGATCGCTTTCAGCGTGCCTTTTGGCAGCGTGGCAGCAATCGCGCCCTTCTGGAACTTCAGTTCAACGGAGTCCGACACTTCCAGTACCACGAAATCGTCGGTCACCTTGTTGATCTTACCGGCGATACCACCGGTGGTCACAACTTCGTCGCCTTTCTGCAGGCTGCCCAGCAGGTTCTTCTGCTCTTTAGCGCGCTTGGCCTGTGGACGCCAGATCATCAGGTAGAAGATAACCAGGAAGCCGACCAGGAAAATCCACTCGAAACCAGTGCCAGCAGGACCGGCAGCTGCTGGTGCAGCGGCATCCGCATAAGCGGCAGGGATCAAAAAGCTCATTTAACACTCCGATAATTTCAGAATTAGTGTCTTTGCGTCTTTAGAACTTATTCTAAAGGCGGAACGGGTAACCCGCGTTTGGCATAGAAGGAATCGACAAAGGCGGCCAATGTACCTTGTTGAATAGCCTCGCGCAAACCAGCCATAAGACGCTGGTAATGGCGCAAGTTATGGATGGTATTGAGCATACTCCCGAGCATTTCCCCACACTTGTCCAAGTGATGCAGATAGGCGCGGGAGAAGTTCTGGCAGGTGTAGCAATCACAAGTTGGATCCAGTGGCGAATCATCATGACGATGGAACGCGTTACGGATCTTCAGCACGCCGGTGTCGATGAACAGATGCCCATTGCGGGCGTTGCGGGTTGGCATCACGCAATCGAACATGTCCACACCGCGGCGCACACCCTCAACCAGATCTTCCGGCTTGCCAACCCCCATTAGGTAACGAGGTTTGTCGGCAGGCATCTGCCCTGGCAGGTAGTCCAGCACCTTGATCATTTCATGCTTGGGCTCGCCCACCGACAGGCCGCCGATGGCCAGGCCGTCGAAGCCGATCTTGTCCAGGCCTTCCAGGGAGCGCATGCGCAGGTCCTGGTGCATGCCGCCCTGGACGATGCCGAATAGCGCCGCCGTGTTGTCGCCATGGGCATTCTTGGAACGCTGAGCCCAACGCAGGGACAGCTCCATGGAAATCCGCGCCACATCTTCGTCGGCCGGGTACGGCGTGCATTCATCGAAGATCATCACGATGTCCGACCCCAGGTCGCGCTGCACTTGCATCGACTCTTCCGGGCCCATGAACACCTTGGCACCGTCCACCGGAGAGGCGAAGGTCACGCCTTCTTCCTTGATCTTGCGCATCGCGCCCAGGCTGAACACCTGGAAACCACCGGAGTCGGTGAGGATCGGGCCTTTCCACTGCATGAAATCGTGCAGGTCGCCGTGGGCCTTGATCACTTCGGTGCCCGGGCGCAGCCACAGATGGAAGGTGTTGCCCAGGATGATCTCGGCGCCGGTGGCTACGATATCCCGCGGCAGCATGCCCTTGACCGTGCCGTAGGTGCCCACCGGCATGAAAGCCGGGGTTTCCACCGTACCGCGGGGGAAGGTCAAGCGACCGCGACGAGCCTTGCCATCAGTGGCCAAAAGCTCGAAGGACATACGACAGGTGCGACTCATACAGTTTCCTCGGGGGCCAGGTCCTTGGGAGCGGTTGGCGCGGGATTACGGGTGATGAACATCGCATCACCGTAGCTGAAGAAGCGGTATCCATTTTCCACCGCGGCGCGATAGGCAGCCATGGTCTCGGGATAACCGGCGAAGGCGGAAACCAGCATCAACAGCGTGGATTCCGGCAGATGGAAGTTGGTCACCAGGGCATCGACCACATGAAACGGCCGGCCCGGGTAGATAAAGATATCGGTGTCGCCACTGAACGGCTTGAGCACGCCATCACGAGCAGCGCTTTCCAGGGAGCGCACGCTGGTGGTGCCTACCGCCACCACCCGACCACCACGAGCCCGGCACGCCGCCACGGCGTCCACCACTTCCTGGCCGACTTCCAGCCATTCGTGATGCATATGGTGATCTTCGATGCGCTCGACCCGCACCGGCTGGAAGGTCCCGGCGCCAACGTGCAGGGTCACAAAGGTGGTCTCTACGCCCTTGGCGGCAATCGCCTGCAACAGCGGCTGATCGAAATGCAGCCCCGCAGTCGGCGCGGCCACGGCTCCCAGGCGCTGGGCATATACGGTCTGGTAGCGCTCACGGTCGGCGCCTTCATCCGGACGGTCTATATACGGAGGCAAAGGCATGTGCCCAACCCGATCCAGCAGCGGCAGCACTTCCTCGGCAAAGCCCAGCTCGAACAGAGTGTCGTGACGGGCCAGCATCTCGGCCTCGCCACCGCCGTCGATAAGGATCTTCGATCCCGGCTTGGGCGACTTGCTGGAGCGCACATGGGCCAGCACACGATGGCTATCCAGCACTCGTTCAACCAGAATTTCCAGCTTGCCGCCGGAAGCCTTCTGGCCAAACAGGCGAGCCGGAATCACCCGAGTATTGTTGAACACCATCAGATCGCCGGGACGCAAATGCTCCAGCAGATCGGTGAATTGACGGTGGGCCAAGGCGCCGGTTGGCCCATCCAGGGTCAACAGACGGCTGCCGCGACGCTCGGCCAGTGGATGGCGGGCGATCAGCGAATCAGGAAGCTCGAAGGTAAAGTCAGCAACGCGCATGATGGAGTTCGTCTAGCAGGGCCGCAAAGTTTAGCGGATTAACCGAAAATTGACCACGAAAGCCGATTGACCAACGGTAACCGTCTCTCTATACTTCGCCGCCATTGAGCCCTGATGGCGGAATTGGTAGACGCGGCGGATTCAAAATCCGTTTTCGAAAGGAGTGGGAGTTCGAGTCTCCCTCGGGGCACCATATAGCAATATCTGAGAGTTTCTACCAAACTCACAGACCCAGAAAAACCGGCCACTTGAGCCGGTTTTTTTGTGCCTGGCTATCTCCCTTCATCTCCCCTTATGCGTTCTGAGAAAAATACCGAACATCAAGCGCCGCTCTCTTGCAGGCACCACGCTTGCAGAGCTGGGGATGCAAAGCCATGCATCTGTTCGATGCCGTCAGCCTGCTGGGTACCCAATTCAGGCTCGAGCAGGTGTGGGCACTGTTGAGCTTTGAGAGCTTGAGCAGCTATATCCCGAAGCCCTCTTCCCTGTTCACTCTCGGTGAGCCCTAAGCCAAGAACCCGCCCAAATATCTGGCCGATCCAAGCACGGCACCTTTCCGCTACGTTGTATGCATCTGAAGCTTCGGTAGACGCCTGGAGTTAGACGCAATAGGGGCGGGTGATTTCGCCTAGAGATTTACCGGGAGAATGCTCTGTCGAGGTAGACGCGCATGCTGTGAAGCATTGAGGGAGCCATTTGGCCTTTAGCCAAGCGCGAGCATCCACTCTGAAGGTTCGCGGCCTGGCTGCATCTATAGAGGCCCTGGCAGATCGTTTTGCTCAAGGAGATCAGCCCACCCAAAGCAATAGCGTTTTTTTGTAGACGACTCGCTTGAACCCCGTTGCGTCGGCTGGCTGAATCCACAGACACCAGCATCCGCCGATGACTCTATACCTGAGTCAAAGTGCAGCACCAGACTCACTTGGATCTCTTTTGCATGAACCGCAGTTCGACAATGATTGATCCAACATCTGCAATCGTTCGAAATGCTCACGAAACCAGATGCAATCCAACTTCCGCACCAGTCCCAGGATTTTTCCATCGCGCAAAGACAAAACCCCAACTGCTTTCGCAATTGGGGTTTCGGAATTTAATCTTGACGATGACCTACTCTCACATGGGGAAACCCCACACTACCATCGGCGATGCATCGTTTCACT
>NZ_JAGEKI010000038.1:0-5386 GCF_049887815.1 Pseudomonas sp. NFXW11
TGCTTTCGCAATTGGGGTTTCGGAATTTAATCTTGACGATGACCTACTCTCACATGGGGAAACCCCACACTACCATCGGCGATGCATCGTTTCACTACTGAGTTCGGGATGGGATCAGGTGGTTCCAATGCTCTATGGTCGTCAAGAAATTCGGTAGCCAGCTCGTGTCCTGTTGGAGCACGTTCCAGCGAATGGGTATGTAATAGGTTTGTGTGTTCGCAAACTTTCGGTTCGTAGCGTCTTCACACCGCAATTCGCTTCTTAAGCAAATTGCTTGGGTGTTATATGGTCAAGCCTCACGGGCAATTAGTATTGGTTAGCTCAACGCCTCACAGCGCTTACACACCCAACCTATCAACGTCGTAGTCTTCGACGGCCCTTTAGGGGATTCAAGATCCCAGTGAGATCTCATCTTGAGGCAAGTTTCCCGCTTAGATGCTTTCAGCGGTTATCTTTTCCGAACATAGCTACCCGGCAATGCCACTGGCGTGACAACCGGAACACCAGAGGTTCGTCCACTCCGGTCCTCTCGTACTAGGAGCAGCCCCTCTCAAATCTCAAACGTCCACGGCAGATAGGGACCGAACTGTCTCACGACGTTCTAAACCCAGCTCGCGTACCACTTTAAATGGCGAACAGCCATACCCTTGGGACCGGCTTCAGCCCCAGGATGTGATGAGCCGACATCGAGGTGCCAAACACCGCCGTCGATATGAACTCTTGGGCGGTATCAGCCTGTTATCCCCGGAGTACCTTTTATCCGTTGAGCGATGGCCCTTCCATACAGAACCACCGGATCACTAAGACCTACTTTCGTACCTGCTCGACGTGTCTGTCTCGCAGTCAAGCGCGCTTTTGCCTTTATACTCTACGACCGATTTCCGACCGGTCTGAGCGCACCTTCGTACTCCTCCGTTACTCTTTAGGAGGAGACCGCCCCAGTCAAACTACCCACCATACACTGTCCTCGATCCGGATAACGGACCTGAGTTAGAACCTCAAAGTTGCCAGGGTGGTATTTCAAGGATGGCTCCACGCAAACTGGCGTTCACGCTTCAAAGCCTCCCACCTATCCTACACAAGCAAATTCAAAGTCCAGTGCAAAGCTATAGTAAAGGTTCACGGGGTCTTTCCGTCTAGCCGCGGATACACTGCATCTTCACAGCGATTTCAATTTCACTGAGTCTCGGGTGGAGACAGCGCCGCCATCGTTACGCCATTCGTGCAGGTCGGAACTTACCCGACAAGGAATTTCGCTACCTTAGGACCGTTATAGTTACGGCCGCCGTTTACCGGGGCTTCGATCAAGAGCTTCGCGTTAGCTAACCCCATCAATTAACCTTCCGGCACCGGGCAGGCGTCACACCCTATACGTCCACTTTCGTGTTTGCAGAGTGCTGTGTTTTTAATAAACAGTCGCAGCGGCCTGGTATCTTCGACCGGCATGGGCTTACGGAGCAAGTCCTTCACCCTCACCGGCGCACCTTCTCCCGAAGTTACGGTGCCATTTTGCCTAGTTCCTTCACCCGAGTTCTCTCAAGCGCCTTGGTATTCTCTACCCAACCACCTGTGTCGGTTTGGGGTACGGTTCCTGGTTATCTGAAGCTTAGAAGCTTTTCTTGGAAGCATGGCATCAACCACTTCGTCACCTAAAAGGTAACTCGTCATCAGCTCTCGGCCTTAGAATCCCGGATTTACCTAAGATTCCAGCCTACCACCTTAAACTTGGACAACCAACGCCAAGCTGGCCTAGCCTTCTCCGTCCCTCCATCGCAATAACCAGAAGTACAGGAATATTAACCTGTTTTCCATCGACTACGCTTTTCAGCCTCGCCTTAGGGACCGACTAACCCTGCGTCGATTAACGTTGCGCAGGAAACCTTGGTCTTTCGGCGTGGGTGTTTTTCACACCCATTGTCGTTACTCATGTCAGCATTCGCACTTCTGATACCTCCAGCAAGCTTCTCAACTCACCTTCACAGGCTTACAGAACGCTCCTCTACCGCATCACTTACGTGATACCCGTAGCTTCGGTGTATGGTTTGAGCCCCGTTACATCTTCCGCGCAGGCCGACTCGACTAGTGAGCTATTACGCTTTCTTTAAAGGGTGGCTGCTTCTAAGCCAACCTCCTAGCTGTCTAAGCCTTCCCACATCGTTTCCCACTTAACCATAACTTTGGGACCTTAGCTGACGGTCTGGGTTGTTTCCCTTTTCACGACGGACGTTAGCACCCGCCGTGTGTCTCCCATGCTCGGCACTTGTAGGTATTCGGAGTTTGCATCGGTTTGGTAAGTCGGGATGACCCCCTAGCCGAAACAGTGCTCTACCCCCTACAGTGATACATGAGGCGCTACCTAAATAGCTTTCGAGGAGAACCAGCTATCTCCGAGCTTGATTAGCCTTTCACTCCGATCCACAGGTCATCCGCTAACTTTTCAACGGTAGTCGGTTCGGTCCTCCAGTCAGTGTTACCTAACCTTCAACCTGCCCATGGATAGATCGCCCGGTTTCGGGTCTATACCCAGCGACTAAACGCCCTATTAAGACTCGCTTTCGCTACGCCTCCCCTATTCGGTTAAGCTTGCCACTGAATATAAGTCGCTGACCCATTATACAAAAGGTACGCAGTCACCCAACAAAGTGGGCTCCCACTGCTTGTACGCATACGGTTTCAGGATCTATTTCACTCCCCTCTCCGGGGTTCTTTTCGCCTTTCCCTCACGGTACTAGTTCACTATCGGTCAGTCAGTAGTATTTAGCCTTGGAGGATGGTCCCCCCATATTCAGACAAGGTTTCTCGTGCCCCGTCCTACTCGATTTCATGACTAAGAGACTTTCGCGTACAGGGCTATCACCCACTATGGCCGCACTTTCCAGAGCGTTCCGCTAATCTCAAAGCCACTTAAGGGCTAGTCCCCGTTCGCTCGCCACTACTAAGGGAATCTCGGTTGATTTCTTTTCCTCAGGGTACTTAGATGTTTCAGTTCCCCTGGTTCGCCTCTTGCACCTATGTATTCAGTACAAGATAACCATCTTATGATGGCTGGGTTCCCCCATTCAGAGATCTCCGGATCAAAGTCTGTTTGCCGACTCCCCGAAGCTTATCGCAGGCTACCACGTCTTTCATCGCCTCTGACTGCCAAGGCATCCACCGTATGCGCTTCTTCACTTGACCATATAACCCCAAGCAATCTGGTTATACTATGAAGACGACATTCGCCGAAAATTTGCATTACACAAATTTTACCTTAGCCTGATCCGTTACCAGTGAAAGTAACGTTCAGTCTATCTTTCTATCACATACCCAAATTTTTAAAGAACGATCTAATCAAAAGACTAGAAATCAACATTCAAGGTGAATGCTCATTTCTAAGCTTTCAGAAGCAGTTTATGGTGGAGCCAAGCGGGATCGAACCGCTGACCTCCTGCGTGCAAGGCAGGCGCTCTCCCAGCTGAGCTATGGCCCCATAACAAAATTGGTGGGTCTGGGCAGATTCGAACTGCCGACCTCACCCTTATCAGGGGTGCGCTCTAACCAACTGAGCTACAGACCCAATTTCGAGCTTGTAACTGTTAGCTTGGAGCTATCAGCTTGGAGCTTAAAGCTGCTTCTATCGTCTTCTTCAATGAATCAAGCAATTCGTGTGGGAGCTTATGAAGCAGCTGATGTCGTCGATTAAGGAGGTGATCCAGCCGCAGGTTCCCCTACGGCTACCTTGTTACGACTTCACCCCAGTCATGAATCACACCGTGGTAACCGTCCTCCCGAAGGTTAGACTAGCTACTTCTGGTGCAACCCACTCCCATGGTGTGACGGGCGGTGTGTACAAGGCCCGGGAACGTATTCACCGCGACATTCTGATTCGCGATTACTAGCGATTCCGACTTCACGCAGTCGAGTTGCAGACTGCGATCCGGACTACGATCGGTTTTGTGGGATTAGCTCCACCTCGCGGCTTGGCAACCCTCTGTACCGACCATTGTAGCACGTGTGTAGCCCAGGCCGTAAGGGCCATGATGACTTGACGTCATCCCCACCTTCCTCCGGTTTGTCACCGGCAGTCTCCTTAGAGTGCCCACCATAACGTGCTGGTAACTAAGGACAAGGGTTGCGCTCGTTACGGGACTTAACCCAACATCTCACGACACGAGCTGACGACAGCCATGCAGCACCTGTCTCAATGTTCCCGAAGGCACCAATCCATCTCTGGAAAGTTCATTGGATGTCAAGGCCTGGTAAGGTTCTTCGCGTTGCTTCGAATTAAACCACATGCTCCACCGCTTGTGCGGGCCCCCGTCAATTCATTTGAGTTTTAACCTTGCGGCCGTACTCCCCAGGCGGTCAACTTAATGCGTTAGCTGCGCCACTAAGAGCTCAAGGCTCCCAACGGCTAGTTGACATCGTTTACGGCGTGGACTACCAGGGTATCTAATCCTGTTTGCTCCCCACGCTTTCGCACCTCAGTGTCAGTATCAGTCCAGGTGGTCGCCTTCGCCACTGGTGTTCCTTCCTATATCTACGCATTTCACCGCTACACAGGAAATTCCACCACCCTCTACCATACTCTAGCTTGCCAGTTTTGGATGCAGTTCCCAGGTTGAGCCCGGGGCTTTCACATCCAACTTAACAAACCACCTACGCGCGCTTTACGCCCAGTAATTCCGATTAACGCTTGCACCCTCTGTATTACCGCGGCTGCTGGCACAGAGTTAGCCGGTGCTTATTCTGTCGGTAACGTCAAAACAATCACGTATTAGGTAACTGCCCTTCCTCCCAACTTAAAGTGCTTTACAATCCGAAGACCTTCTTCACACACGCGGCATGGCTGGATCAGGCTTTCGCCCATTGTCCAATATTCCCCACTGCTGCCTCCCGTAGGAGTCTGGACCGTGTCTCAGTTCCAGTGTGACTGATCATCCTCTCAGACCAGTTACGGATCGTCGCCTTGGTGAGCCATTACCTCACCAACTAGCTAATCCGACCTAGGCTCATCTAATAGCGTGAGGTCCGAAGATCCCCCACTTTCTCCCGTAGGACGTATGCGGTATTAGCGCCCGTTTCCGGACGTTATCCCCCACTACTAGGCAGATTCCTAGGCATTACTCACCCGTCCGCCGCTCGCCACCAGGTACAAGTACCCGTGCTGCCGCTCGACTTGCATGTGTTAGGCCTGCCGCCAGCGTTCAATCTGAGCCATGATCAAACTCTTCAGTTCAATACTGCTTGGGTTTTTAAGAAACCCTAAACTTGGCTCAGCAATCTCAAATGACTATGTGATTTCTCGCATGAGTCACTCGTGATGCTGATAATCTTTCTGACTATCAGTCTGACTACACAAGCACCCACACGAATTGCTTGATTCAGTTGTTAAAGAGCGGTTGGT
>NZ_JAGEKI010000039.1:0-1323 GCF_049887815.1 Pseudomonas sp. NFXW11
TGTCTAGTCCTGAAATAGGTTTACACCTATACAGGTAGGCCAGTAGGCCTCAAAACGCCCGATGCACCGCATCGGGCGTTTTGTTTTTCAGGGCCATGTGAGGCCGCTCCGTGTTGTAGATTTGCACTGCCTCATCAACCATTTGCCTTGCTTGCTCCAAGTCTTCGGGGCTGCTCAACAGCAACTCCATCTTGAGAATTCCGTTGATTCGCTCGGCTAGCGCGTTCTGGTAGCAGTCATATCCATCAGTCATCGAGCACTGAACTCCGTACCGCTCATGCAGGGACTGGTACAGAGCCGAGCAGTATTGGGCGCCTCTATCAGAATGATGGACTAGTGGCTGGCGACGAACTCGCTTTCGTAACGCCTGCTTGAAGGCTTTCGCCACAGAGTCGGCGTGCAAGCTTTCATGGACGTGGTGGCCGACAATTTTCCTGGAGTACGCATCTGTTACCAGGCTTAGATAAAGCGGGCCGCTGCTGGCGGGCAGGTAGGTGATATCCGCCACCCAGACGTGCTCCGGCCCTGTCGGGACGATCTGGTTTGGGCCAGGCTTGAGTAAGTTGGGGTGGCGGTAGAAACGATGAAAGCTTTGGGTTGTCTTGTGGTAGGCCCGCTTGGGCTGAACCAGCAAACGGTGCTCTCCTAAAACCTGAAATAGCCGGTCTCGGCCGACCTGAAATTGTCTGTTAGGTTGGCAATGCAGCAGATAGTGCAGCTTACGTGTACCTAGTCGGGGCTGGCGTATCCGGACTTGCTGAACAAACTCAACCACCCGATCTGCCTGGCGTTTTTTGCTGTCAGCGGCTCGGTTGCGCTTGTAATAAGCCTGTCGACTGATGCCTAGAAACTGACAAGCCCTGGCAATGCTCAGTCCTGCGACTTGACCTTGCGAGAGGACTTGCCGGATCGCTTTTTTATGACCGAGACACCATAGTCATTTTTCAGGACATCAACGACCGTCTCAAAAAATTGAGCCTTCTGGCTCATCAGTTCAAGCTGCTGCTCAAGCTCTTTGATCCGTTGTTCCGGAGTGAGCGTTTTGGGGTCAGACATCGCGCAGCTCCTCTCGTCTCGGATCGAGGCCCCCTGGCTCCAATCCTGCCGACCATGCTTACGCAACCATATCAGAACCGTCGACCTACCCTGGATTCCATAACGCACCTGGGCCTGCTTGTAGGTCAGTTCGCCTTTTTCAATCTGATCAACCACCGCCAATTTAAAGGACAGTGAGTAATCTCGTTGTGTGCGCTTTACACCTTGTTCCATCTGACTCTCCGGAAATTCGGGATGGGAGGTGTAAACCTTATTCAGGACGGGACA
>NZ_JAGEKI010000040.1:0-1089 GCF_049887815.1 Pseudomonas sp. NFXW11
GTAGGTTTCTTTCCACTGGGTGCCGCCCACTGGCTGCAGGCCCTGCTCGTTGGTGAAGCTGGCCAGGGAAATCTGGCCGATCGGCTTGGTCTGCTCGTTGCTGAAGTTGGCCAGCATCACGCCGGTGCCGTCGATGGTCAGGCTGGAGATCTGGCCAGTGGAGTAGCCATTCTGCGCGATCACCGAACGGTTGGTATCGCCGAATACCGAACCGGTCTTGGTCATGTCGATTTTCACCCCACCCGGTGCAGGCGCTGCACCATTGGGAACGAAGACACCATTGACCACATCACCCGGCGTCCAGCCAGCCATGACGACATTGTTGCCATTGACCGTGAACTGGCTGGTAGCGGGTGCAACTGGTGGCGTCAGGGACTGAAGCTTGCCCGAGGAGTCGAACTTCATCGTGATCGGCGCCTGGTTGGCCATGGTGAAAGCCGTACCGTCCGGGTTGCGGCCATCGATCAGGGTGTAGGTCTGCCATTCGTTGGGGTTCTGCGTCTTGATCATGTACTGATCCATGACGTGCTTGTTGCCCTGGGTGTCATACACCGGAGTACTGAATTGCTTGGTGTAGGTGGTGTTCTTGGTCGGATCGAACACATAGGCCGGAGCCGGAGCCGTTGGGTTGACGTTGATCTGATCGGCATCGGAGTTCAGGTTGATGGTCGAGGAGATCGCGTCGGTGGGCTTGGGGGCCAGGTTCGAGGTGTCGATCCGCAGGTCGGTCAGCACACCGTTGATGATCTTGCCGTTGGCATCCACGGCATAACCTTGCAGGCGAGCAGTGCCATCGCTGTTGGTGATGAAGCCGTCCTTGTCGGTCTTGAAGGTACCGGCACGGGTATAGGTCAGCGAGCCGTTGGTGCTCAGCACGAAGAAGCCCTGGCCCTGGATGCCCATGTCCAGCACGTTGCCGGTGTTGTTGATATCACCGTTGGTGAACTGCTGGGAGACGTTGGACAAACGCACGCCGTTACCCACTACCTGGGTGCCGCTGCCCAGCTTGGTGGCCGAGTAGACGTCGGAGAACTCTGCGCGGGACGACTTGAAGCCGGTGGTGGCAACGTTGGCGATGTTGTTGCCGGT